>JANOPS010000338.1:0-10155 GCA_031421995.1 Gemmatimonadaceae bacterium | reverse complement strand
GCGCGCAGCAGCACGGGTGCGCAGATGAGCGTGCTCTTCACGCGCGCGGGCGGAATGACCGCCGTGCCCCTCGAGATGCAAGAAGCGTTGACGCAGCGCGCGGTGCTTATTGGTGGCGCCTCGGTCAGCGTGTATGGCGATGGGCCCGGATTTAGCTCGGGGGGCGGAGGCGGCAGTTTCGCGTCGTTTCGCATGAATGTGTTGGGTTATTCATATGATGGGGTTGGCCGGATCGCCGAAGACCTCAAGTCGCGGCTTGAGCGCATCACTCGCGTGCGCGAGGTGAAGATCACTTCGGGTGGTTATTTCTCGAGTGATCGCGGGTCGCAGGTCACGTTGGAGCCTGATCGGCTGTCGTTGGCGCGGTACGGCGTCACCGCACAACAACTCGCGCAGGCGGTTGGTCGCGAAGTGCGCGGACCGGTGGGCTCGCAGTTAGTGGAAATCGGCGGTGACGAGCTACCGGTGACGGTGAAAGCCGCCGGCGTGCGCGAACGCAGCATGGACCAACTCCAGGACGCGATTATTCCGACGGCGAACAACGTGCCGGTGCGCATCGGCGACGTGGCCTTCGTCGCGGAGCGCGAGGCCCTGAGTTCCATTCGTCGCGAAGACCAGCAGTATGTGCGTCAGGTCAGCTATGACTTCCGCGGGCCCACCAAGCTCGCACGACGTACGCACAAGGCGTTCATGGCATCGCTGTCGACGCCCGCTGGCTACAGCATCGTGGATCTCAGCGACGGATCGCCATTTGAGCGCGACGAGAGCGAGAAGGGGCTCTGGTTGGTGTTCGGCATTGGTATTGCGCTTGTCGTGTTGACGGTCGCGCTGGTCTTCGACTCGGTGTGGGGAGCGGCGCTCGTGTTTTTGAGTCTGCCGTTGGCGCTCTCGGGCGTGGCGGCGGCGTTCTGGGCATTTAAGGTGGCATTTACGCGAGAAGCGGCCGTGGGCGTTATCCTCGTGGTTGGGCTGGCCGTGCATCAATCCATTTTGCTGATTGATGCCGCATTGGTGCGCCGTCGGGCGCGCCGTGATGCGGGCGATGACGATCGACTGGACGCGGGCATGGTGTTGCGTGCGGCGATGGATCGCGGTGGAATGATCGTCTTGATCACGCTGGCGTCGTTGGCGTCACTGATTCCGTTGTCGGTGGGCACGGCGACCGATAGCATGTTCGGTGCGATTGCGCTGGCGACGGCTGGCGGAACGGTGGCGGGGACGATCGGTGCGCTGTTTGTCGTGCCGCTGCTGCTGGTGGGGCGGCGCGTGAGCAAGCGGAAACCGCGCGTGAAGGAGGCCAAGAAGGCTATGTCTGGCGGGCCGGCAACCCCTAACACCCCGTCGGTGACGTAGAATAGGGCCATCCTCACTCTCACCCGTTGCTAAACCACCATGCGCAGGTCTATCCCCGTTTGTCAGGTCGCGTTCGTCTCGACGCTCGCCTTCGCACTACCGCTCCAGTCACAGGGAACGGTCCGGACATTGTCCAAACCGGAGGTCGAATTTCGTGATCCGTTCACCCAACTGACGGCAGTGCGCGAATTGCGCGACGGTCGGGTGGTCGTCGCGGATTTCCGGGAGAAGCTGATTCAGCTTGTGGATCTGAAGTCTCAAAAGGCCACGAAAATCGGACGCGAGGGGTCGGGGCCTGGTGAGTATGGCCTGCCTATGGGACTGGTCGGATTGCCAGGCGACACGTCGATCATTTTTGACCCCGTCAACACGCGGTACCTGACCATTCTGCCCGATGGCAAGACCGGCGCGACCTTCCGCCTTGAGATGACCCCGGTGCGGCCTGGCAACGGCCCTGAGCTCGGTGCGCCGGCTGTGCAGACCATTACGGCTCCGCGGGCGACGGATGCACAGGGTCGTTTGTACTTCGAAGGCGCGCCACTGGTCATGGGCCCGCAGGGACCCATCGCGTCCGACTCGGCCGCCGTGATGCGGTACGACCGCAAGACCAAGCGCATGGATACGATGGCGTTTGTTCAATTGCCCAAGAACACCGCGAAGGTCGAATCGAGCGGGAGTGGCGGCCAGCAAAACGTCAACATCCGGATTGGCGCCCCGTCCCCGTTTCCGTCGCGTGACAGCTGGACCGTGCTGCCTGATGGGAGCGTCGCGGTGGCGCGCGTGAAGGACTATCACCTGGACATCATCGCGCCGAATCGTGCGATGACTCGCGGACTGGCTGTGCCGTTTGCGGCGGTGCGGGTCGGGGATGCGGAGAAGCAGGAGTATCGTGACTCGCAGAAGTCCGGCGGGACCACGATGTCGATTGCGATGACCAACGACAACGGCAAGGTCAGCACCTCGGCGGCGCCTCCGCCGAAGGCCACGGAGCCGGCGGAATGGCCGAGTGTGAAGCCACCGTTTACGGCGGGGGTGGTGGCGTCGCCAACTGGCGAGATCTGGGTCCCGAGATCACGCACGGCAAAGGATGTGGCTCCGCGATACGACGTGTTTTCGAAGGATGGAAAGCTGACGGGCACCGTGGTGTTTCCGCCGAAAACGCGCGTCGCGGCACTGGGGAACGGGGGGGCGATCTACACCGTTCGCACTGATCAAGACGATCTCCAGTACCTGCAGCGCTTCCGGCGTTGAGGGGAGGCTGCTAAGCTTCGGTGATTCGACGTTCGATCAGACACTTTGTGAGGCCAGACCCATGCCGTTCTTCGATCATCCTGCCAACGCTGACTGGCTTCTGCCACTCATCAAGCTGCCCTTGATGCTGATCTCGCTGGTGTTCAAGGCCATCTTCGCGATGGGTCCCATCGGGAACATTGTGTGCATCGCCATCATCATTGCGCTGTTCGCCCGCAACATCATGGGTCCGGCCAAGACCTGATTGGTGCCGAGGACGAGATGACCGACCCGCTGCAACAGCTGTTGCGGCGGGTCGTTTGCTTTGGTCGGATCCAAACCTTTCGACGGCGCTTGGTGTCGTACCTTTGGCGGTCCACTCGGCAACCGCGTAGACCGCTTCACACTGACCGGAATCGTTCTCGGTGACCACGCTCCAGGACCAGATTCAGACGCGACTGGGCGATCACTTCATTGTCGAACGCGAGCTCGGTGGTGGAGGGATGTCGCGCGTGTTCGTAGCGCGGGATCTGCGTTTGGACCGGCGGGTGGTTATCAAGTTGTTGCGTCCTGAACTGGCGGCCGGCGTGTCGGCCGAGCGATTCCGTCGGGAGATCCGGACAGCAGCGTCGCTGCAGCACGCGCTGATTGTGCCGGTGTTGGACGTTGGTGATCTCAACGGCCTGCCGTATTTCTTGATGCCGTTTGTTGACGGCGAATCGCTGCGATCCCGGTTGCATGACGGGCCGTTGGGTGTGGTGGACACGGTCCGCATTTTGCGTGACGTCGCTCGTGCCCTCGCGGTTGCTCACGCGAAGGGGGTAGTGCATCGAGACATCAAGCCGGACAACGTCTTGCTGTCGGGTGACGCGGCGGTTGTGGCCGATTTCGGCGTGTCGAAGGCCTTCGCGAAGGCGCGACACGAAGAGCAGGAGACGGTTGGCGGTGGGCCATCAATTACCACGGTAGGCGTGTCGCTGGGAACGCCGGCCTATATGGCGCCTGAGCAAGTGGCTGCCGACCCGTTGGCTGGGGCTGCGATGGATTTGTATGCGTTTGGTGTTATGGCATACGAAATGCTCACCGGCAAGCCGCCGTTTACTGACCGTGCGCCGCAGGCGATCATGGCGGCGCACATCACGGAACTTCCAGTGCCGTTGGGCCGGGCTCGTCCGGACCTACCGAGCGCGCTCACACAGTTGGTGATGCGCTGCTTGGAAAAGGATCCACTCGCACGCTACGAGAGCGCGGCCGCGATCGTGGAGCTGCTCGAAGATCCGACGGTGCTGAGTGGTTCGTTCACGCCAATTCCGGATGACGTTGCTGCGGCGATCACGGGCGGTGCGCCACTGATGTCGTCTGCACTTGCGACGGGCGCGGTGTTTGCGCGTGGCCTCAGAGCAGACGTTGGCACCGCACCCCGCGCTGCGCGATCGCGTACACCACGCGCGGCGCTGGCATTGGTGTTGGGTGTTGTGCTGACGGCGGGAGCGGCCTGGTGGGCGAGTGCGCGGCAAGGATTGGGTGGTGCAGCCACGGGTGACGCACTGGCGCTCGGTGTGATCGCGAGTGAGGCGCCGCTCGATACGTCGCCGTCTGTTGCGGTGATGCCGTTTGTTTACTTGGGCGCAGACAGCACGCAGCGATTCCTGGCGCAGGCGATTGCTGATGCCGTCACCGATGGGTTGGCGCGCGTGGCGGGTTTGCGTGTGGCGTCGCGCTCAAGCGCTGAGGTGTTGCAGCGTCGGCTTGTTGCTGGTGATACGGCGCGCTTCCCTGTCCGCACCGTGGTGGAGGGCGTGGTGGAGCAAGAGGGGACGACGGTGCGGCTGACGGTGCGTCTCGTGAACGCGGCGGACGGGTTCACGTTGTTCGCGGATCGGATTGAGGGGGAGCGTGCGAATTTGTTTGCGCTTGAGGACGAGATTGCCACGGCGATGCGGGAGCGATTGGCGTCGCACTTTGGGTTGCGTGATTCGACGTCGGGGCCTGCGAAGTAGCGCAGCGTCGTGTCGTTCGCGGTGAGGTTTGAGGTTTTTTAGCCGCAAAGGCGCAGAGGTCGCGGGGGCGCAGGGGGGCGGGGGGCACGGGGGGGCACGTGGGGGTGTGAGAGGGGTGTGAGGGTGAGGGACATGCAGGCGTGGGCTGTGAGCTTTGCGGTTTCAGGCTTGAGCGCCTGCTTGAGGGGTGAGAGGTGAGGCTTGGGCGACTCAGGCCTGAGGTTTGAGGCGTGAGGCTCGTCTTGTCTGCGAAGCTCGACGTTTTCTCGGAGGAACCAATCGCCCCGGCTGCCCAGCAGGTATTGCCCGAAGGGCGATCCCATCGCACCTCACACCTCAAACCTGAGTCGCCCAAACCTCACCCCTCACCCCTCAAGCTGGCGCTCAAGCCTGAAACCGCAAAGCTCACAGCCCACGCCTGTATGTGCCCTCACCCCTCCCTCCGGGCACGGGGGCCGGGGGGCGCGGCGGGACGAGGGTCGCGGCGGGACGAGGGGCGCGGGGTCGAGAGTGCACGGCCGAGCGGGCGCTTTAGAACGCACAAAGCCCCGGCGGGTGGCCGAGGCTAAGTGAATGGGATCTATGCGTTTCGTCAGTCGGGGCGACAGGATTTGAACCTGCGACCTCCTGCTCCCGAAGCAGGCGCTCTACCGGGCTAAGCTACGCCCCGTGTGACGACCGCAGCTGGTACACGCGCCTGGAAGGACTCGAACCTCCAACCTTCTGATCCGTAGTCAGATGCTCTATCCAATTGAGCTACAGGCGCACTGCGACCTACAAACTGCGCTGTCGTTGCCGACAGTCCTACGACTACGGACTCGCAACGTAGTCGGTGGCGAGAGGCTACGCTACCGCCAACCGACTCGTTTTCCTGCCCGCATGGTGCGCTAAACGGCCCGCACTGTACGGTCTTCCATGGGTCGTACAAGACTCGAACTTGTGACCTCCACGATGTCAACGTGGCGCTCTAACCAACTGAGCTAACGACCCGAACTGCTCCACCGCAGGACGGTGGCGACATCGCTTCTTCCATCGTGATGCTGCCCTGCAAATCCTGCCGTACAGAGCGGGAAACGGGACTCGAACCCGCGACCCCAACCTTGGCAAGGTTGTGCTCTACCAACTGAGCTATTCCCGCACACTCTGTGCTGCGTTCACCACCGCTTTTGCGGTGGTCCCAACCGTTTCTCGGGATGCAACGACCTTCACGCCACGGGGACGTAACCGGGATGGAGACGAGGGGAATCGAACCCCTGACCTCTTGAATGCCATTCAAGCGCTCTCCCAACTGAGCTACGCCCCCGGGGCCTAACGCCCCCGCGAGTAGACCCTGCAGGTCTGCCAGCGAGGGCGTCAGGAACCGCGCAGTCTAGTGAAGTGTATGTCCCTCGTCAAGCAGAACGGCGTCAATTTGGACTGGCGAATTCTGTGAGTTGGCGTAATCTTGCATGGCTCCCCTCTGCGGTGGGCCTGCGCGAAGGCAGCGCTGATTTTTTCCTGTTACTTGTTCGTGGACGATGTCCCGTCCCGAGGACCATAGAAACTCATGACCGACGTCAAGCGGAAGCGCCGTCGCGCCGCCCCCGCGGGAATCGCCCCTTCCGAGCCGGAACGCGATATCCTCGACCAGTACCTGTACGAGGTCAGCACGTATCCGCTGCTCAAGGGTGCTGAAGAAATCGAACTGGCGAAGAAGATTCGCGCCGGCGATCAAGACGCCTTGCAAGAGCTCGTGAAGCGCAATCTGCGCTTCGTGATTTCTGTCGCGAAGAAGTACCAGAACCGCGGCCTTCCGCTGATCGATCTCATTGGCGAAGGCAACGTGGGGCTGCTCACCGCCGCCCGGAAATTCGATCCGGACCAAGGCGTCAAGTTCATCTCGTACGCCGTGTGGTGGATTCGGCAGGCCATCCTGTCGTCGCTCGCTCGTCAGGGGCGCACCGTGCGCGTGCCGCTCAATCGCACCGCAGACTTGTCGCGCATTATCAAGGCGTCGGAAATCCTGCGGCAGAAGTTGCGTCGTGAACCGTCGCCCGAAGAGCTCGCGCAGGTCACGGGGCTCTCGGTCGACGTGGTGCAGTCGCTGGCCGCGCTCAACACGGGTGATGTGCGTCTCGACGCGCCGATGGACCCGGATGGTGATCGCTCCCTGATCGAACGCTTCGTGGCCGACGAAATGCCGGACACGGAAGAAGAGGCGATGAACCGCTTCCTTACCGACGAAATCGAGCAGGCCCTCTCCACGTTGCCGCCGCGCGATGCCAAGGTGCTGCGCCTCTATTTCGGCCTCGAAGGCGGACGCGAGCATACGCTCGAAGAAATCGGCAGTCTGCTTGGCGTTACCCGGGAGCGCGTGCGTCAGTTGCGCGACCGCGCGCTCAAGCGGCTCCGCGAGGGCGATGTCGGGCGCGCGCTCTCCAGCTTCGCCGCCTAACCGCTGACTGGTCGGCGGTGGCCGGAGCGCCGCGGGCGACGGGTAGCAACTGATTGCATTCAGAAGGGGCGTCCTGCGGGGCGCCCTTTCTTGTTGGGAGGTGCGGCGACCGGCCAGAAGCAGGCTCGACCGAGAGGCAAAACCGGCCCTGTCCACGCGCGTGCCGGCCTATCATATTCGTGATGTCATGATCGAACTCAAGAACGTGCAGAAGGCGTTTGGCTCGAAAAAGGTCCTCCAGGGCTTCTCGCTTGCCGTGCCCGAAGGTGAGACGATGGTCATTATCGGCTTTTCCGGAACGGGAAAGTCGGTCGCGATCAAGCACATTGTGGGATTGCTGGAGCCCGATGCCGGCGAGGTCTGGGTCGACGGGCTTCGCGTAGACCAGCTCTCGCGTAAAGCGCTCTACGAACTGCGGCGAAAAATCGGCTACGTGTTTCAATTTGCCGCACTCTTCGACTCCATGACGGTTGGCGAGAATGTCGCCATGGGGCTTCGCAAGCAGGGCGAGCTGACCGAGAAAGAGATCATGGTGCGCGTTGACGAAGCGCTCGATCTCGTGGACCTGCCGGATAACAACAATCGCATGCCCGCCGAGCTTTCTGGCGGCATGCGGAAGCGTGTCGGTATCGCGCGCGCGATCGCGCTGCGTCCGAAGTACATCTTGTATGACGAGCCGACCACGGGACTTGACCCGGTCACTTCGGCGACGATCGATGCGTTGATGGTGCGGATGCGAGAGCAACTCCGAGTCACGGGCATCGTCATCACCCACGATATGCGGAGCGCGTACACGGTCGGCACGCGCATCGCGATGTTGTACGAAGGCACCGTGCGCGCCGTTGGCACGATCGACGAGATCCAACATAGCGCGGATCCCGTTGTGCGTCAGTTCATCGAAGGGCGCGCGACGCTGGAAGGATCGGCGCGTCTCGTGGGCACGTGAGTCAGTCCGACGCTGACGCCGATGCGTCAGACGCGCCTCCAAAACCCGAGGTGCCGTCTGGCGATGACGGCGCTCGGCGGCCTGCGCGTCGCCGCGGTCGGGCTACCTTGGAGACGTCGGCCGGCGGCGTCGTGTACCGCGTAGACAACGGCCATGCGCTGTTCTTGTTGATCCGCGACAGCTATCGGAATTGGGGTTTTCCGAAGGGTCATCTGGAGTCGGAAGAACTGCCTGCGGCAGCCGCGCTGCGCGAGGTGCGCGAAGAGACAGGATTGGAGATGCTGGTGCTGGACGGGGAGATCGACACCATCGACTGGTACTTCCGCTTTCGGGGGAAACTGGTGCACAAGGTGTGCCACTTTTACTTGATGCATACCGACAGCGCGCTCACCACGCCCCAGCGCGCCGAAGGCATTACGGCGTGTCGGTGGGCCTCGTTCGACGAAGCAACGCGCCTCGTGTCGTATGCGAATGCTCGCGACGTGCTTCAACGCGCCCAGTCGATGGTGCAGTCCAGCAACGCGACGCACGCGACGCACGCGACGCACGCGACGGCGGTGCCTGATGCCGACCTTCCGGGTGTGAGCTGACCGTGGCGAGCGCTCGCGTGGGGGGTGAGGGGAACGGACACATTTTGTGCATTTTGACGTTGCTGAAACGCGAGCGCACGCGGGCCCAGATCCGGACAGCATTTCCACGGCGTCGCGCGCATTTGATTTCGCTCAAGTCGATGGCGGATCTTGAACCGCAATTGATCAAGCAGTTGGTGGATGCGGTCATCATCGACGCGGGCGCCGGCGACGACGCGGTGAAGATGTTGGCGCGCGCGGAGGAATTTCAGAGCGTCCCGTTCATTCTCATGACGTCCCTGCTGCCAGCAGACGCCCCGCTGGTGGCCAAAGCGGTGGAGCACGGCATTACCGACATCTTGATTGATGGCGTTGACAGTGCCGTGACGCGGGAGCTGGTCACCCGTCGGGCGTTTTCGACGCGCTTTGAAGACGCGCTCAGTGAACCGCCGCCGTCGCTCCATCTGGAAACGCCGTTGCAAATCGCCGTCTGGCGGAGCGTGGTGCGTCGCGCCGGTCGACCGGTGCGCACCGACGAGCTGGCGACGGAGCTTGGTGTGTCCCGGGAGCATCTCTCGCGCAGCTTTGCCGTGGGGCAAGCGCCGACTCTCAAGCGTGTCATCGACCTGGTCCGTGTGTTGGCGGCGGCCGAGTTGGCGAAGAACGCCGGATACGACGTGCGTGATGTGGCCGAGGTGCTGGGGTTTGCCAGCAGCTCGCACTTGTCGAGTACGACGCAGCGCTTGGTGGGGGCGCGGGCCAGCTCGCTGACGCGATTGCGGGCGGTGGATTTGCTTCGGCGATTCTCAACTGCGGGTGGGACAGACTAACTGCGGGTGGGGGTTGGACTGATTAACTGCGGGTGGGGGTTGGACTGATTAACTGCGGGTGGGGGTGGGACGGATTAACTGCGGGTGGGGGTGGGACGGATTAACTGCGGGTGGGGTGGACTGATTAACGGTGGGTGGGGCGGTTTTTTACGCTTTTGTGAAGGGCTAGGAGCATTCGGCGGATGATGGCGAGCTCGTCCGTCAGGTCGAAGGCGACTTCGGCCGAAATAAGATGTTCGTCCAAGAGGCCGGCGATCTGGCTGTCGGTTTCCCCGCCGGACGCCAGCGCGATGTTGAGGTACCGCAGGTAGACTGGATCGGACTTCGAGGCGCGTCCTTCGGCGATGTTGTCTGCGATGCTGGCGGACGACGCCCGGATCTGTCCCACGACACGCGGAGACTGTCGCCAGCGTGCACCATCGGTAAGATGGTGGATCCGCACCCGGAAGGCGTGCGCTTCCTGCCAGACAAGAAGATCTCGATGCTTGCTCATGGCCGACGATATCACTGAAGCCGTTGGGATCCATCACCCTCAGAACTCGCAGCTGGCCATTTCCCCGCACCCCCACCCGCAACTAGTCAGTTCCACCCCCACCCGCAGTAAATCTGTCCAGCCCCCACCCGCAGTAAGTCTGTCCAGCCCCCACCCGCAGTTAATTAGTCCAACCCCCACCCGCAGTTGCAGTAACCGCAGTTCTTGTGATAATTTTCACAAGCTAATCCCGAATTGGCGCTCCACGCCGATTCTTGCCCGTTTTTTTCCGCTTCCACCGCCCCGCATCATGGCTACCCA
>JANOPS010000337.1:0-3282 GCA_031421995.1 Gemmatimonadaceae bacterium | reverse complement strand
CCCGTCAAGGGCCGCCCAGATCGCCAGCAGCGCCCCGAATGCGTACACGACCAGCACCAACGTAGGCACCACGCCGCGCGAGCGAATCCTGACCAGCTGGCGGCCGCTACCGTGCTCCTCAATCGCGATCTCGCCATTCGCCGAGCCCAGCAGCCCGCCGCGCACCAGCAGGTCCCAACCGTCGTAGTCGCCTCCGCGTCTCACGACCGCCCCTTCCGCCTGCATCGCCGTTTCCAATCGCTCCACCCACGTCTCCGGCGCATACCACTGTTCGCTCCACAGGGTCTCATTCGCTGAACGTAAGATCAGCAGGCTCGAGTGTCCGCGACGGCGCCACGGGATCAGCCCATGCTGGTACCGGCCGATCAAACGCGCCGCCGGCTGCATGAGATGCATGACCCCGGTCAACGCCCGTTTCATCCACGTTGGCTTACTGTCGTCGCCACCGGGAAAGACGGCGCGTTTCGCGGCCACCACGGCCTGCGCTACCGGTGCGACGATCGCCAGCAGCGCAAAAGGAGCGGCCGCATACAGCAGTGGCGGCCACAGAATTCCAAGCAGCGACAGCCCGACCAGCGCGACCACCACGAAGGCCCACTCCGGCATCAGGGGCAACGACAGCAGGGTCCCCGCCTGCGGCCGGTAGACCGACTGGTACGCCGCGGTGCCCCAGGTGCCCTGATAGATCCGTGATCGCCGCAGCGACAACGCCTCGGTCAGACCTTTCCCGTACAGCCGGCCCGCCCACTGCAGATGGCCAGCCACGTTGTACCGCTCCGGCCACTTCTCCTCGAGCAACGCTTCCGCCTTGCCATAGCCCTTCTGCTGTCGCCAATAGGTCCGCACCGAGTTGCGACGATGGTGCCAGTTCATCGCGCCGGCGTGAAACCCGATCTTGCCGCCGCGTCCCTCCAGTCGCCAGCACAGGTCCACGTCGTCACCGGCCGCGCGATAGCGCACATCAAAGCCATTGATGGCGGCCAGCGCCTCACGACGAAAGGCCATGTTGCAACCGGGAATGTGCTCGGCTTCGACATCTGACACCAGCACGTGCACGGGACCGCCAGGCGCGTTGGCCACACACTCGGCAATCCATCCGTCTCCCGGTGGTGCGATGTTCGGACCGCCCACGCCGACCCAATCGCCCTGCTGGAACCGATAGACCAGGAAGTGCAGCCAATGCGGGTCCGGATACGCGTCGTCGTCGATGTACGCCACGATCTCGCCCGTCGACTCCTGCCATCCGGTGTTTCGCGCTGCCGACAACCCGCGGTTCTCCGTGCGGATCAGCCGCACATCATACTCGGCGACGATCTGCGGCACACGGTCCGTCGAGCCGTCATCCACCACGATCACTTCGAAGTCCGGATACTCGACATGCCGGAACGCGTCGAGCGTGTCACGAATGGTCCGCGACCCGTTATACGTGCACACCACCACGCTCACCCGCGGCCATTTCGTGTCGGCTGGAAACGGCACCTCGGCGAACGCGCGCGCCGCCACCGCCAATGCCGGCTTCGGTTGCCGATCACGTGTGGTCAGGCCGAAATCCCAGTCCTCGATATCGTGACCGCCACGATACCACTCGTCGGTCCACGCGAACACCATCGCGCCAATGCATCCGGCCGCGAACGCGGTGCGTACCTGCCAATCCAGGCTGGACGCCTGCTTGTCGTGGCCATTGCGCAGGCTGTCCAGGCCGATTTCGGCCATCAGCAGCGGCTTCTCGCCGGCGATGTTCTGCAGGCGATCGAGGTACGCCTCAAGCGGCCCGCGCGACTCGAGGTACACGTTGAAGCAAAAGAGATCGAGAAACGGGAGGCGCAGGAACTCCGTCGTCGGGAAGTTCACATACGTGACGAGTGCCTGCGGGTCCTCACGCTTCACCGCATCGTACAGTCGGCGAATGAATTGCTCGACACGGCGCGCCCCCGTCCATCGCACAATCGACGACGGGATTTCGTTGCCCACCGCGAAACACAATAGCGCCGGATGACCCGCACATACCCGCACATCGTTCCGCAGCTGTCGCACGATGTCGTCGGCCATTCCCGCCTGATCCAGGAACGCGACGTGCTGCGCCCAGGGCAACCCGACCATGATCTTGAGGCCATGCTCGTGCGCCACGTCCAGCAGCCAGCGCGGCGGCGGCGTGTATACGCGCACCGTGTTGAACCCCGACGACGCCATCTGCGCGAAGTCGCTCTCGACGCGCGCACGCTCCGGGAACTGGTGACCGTCGGCATCAGGGCGAAACGTGCCGTACGTCACGCCCTTCACCCAGAACTTGGTGTCACCGACGAACAGGAACTTGCCTCGCACCTGGGGCCGCTCATGAACAACCACCACGTCACGTGCGATCGAGTGCGCGCGAGGCGTGCGCAACGCGGTCGGGAGGGACAGCGCCGGAGCGGCGTTCGCCAGGACCCCAAGTTGCTGCTTACTCGTGGTCATTCGACTCCGGATGAAGCAGCGAGCTCGCGGACGCCCTGACTGGCATGCCAGTCCCACGCTGTCGCAATAATGGTGCGGAGATCGGAGCACTGCGGCGTCCACCCCAAAACCTCGCCGGCCTTTCCGCTTGCTGCCACGAGCGCCGGCGGATCGCCGGCCCGACGGGGCTGCTCCACATAGGGCACCGGAACACCGCCCACCGTTTCGATCATCTCAATGACATCGCGCACCGAATGCCCGTTTCCTGTGCCCAGATTCACCGCCGTACTGTCGCCATCGGCACGGAGATACTGAAGGGCGGCGACGTGCGCCCGTGCGAGATCCGCCACGTGGATGTAGTCGCGAATTGCCGTACCATCGGGCGTGTCATAGTCGGTCCCGAAAATCGAGACCGCGGGACGACGACCCTGCGCCGCCTCGATGGCCAACGGAATGAGGTGTGTCTCCGGGTCGTGCGCCTCGCCGATTTCGCCGTCCAGGTCCGCTCCGGCGGCGTTGAAGTAGCGCAGCGCGACGTACCGGAGGTGCTCTGCGTTCGCGAACCACTGCAGCATCCGCTCGACCATCAACTTCGACTCGCCGTACGGATTGACCGGCCGCTGGGGATGACGCTCATCGATCGGCGTGCGGTCGGGGACGCCGTAGGTCGCGCAGGTCGACGAGAACACGATGCGCTCGACGCCCGTGTCCTGCATGGCGTTCAGGAGACAGATGGTATTGCCGACGTTGTTGTGGAAATACCGCGCCGGCTGTTGCATGGACTCCCCAACATAGGCAAATGCCGCAAAATGCACGACTGCCTCGATTCGATGTTCGCGCAGCACGCGC
>JANOPS010000336.1:0-2970 GCA_031421995.1 Gemmatimonadaceae bacterium | reverse complement strand
GTATGAGCGCGAGTTGTTGCCGTACGGCGATCCGCGCAAGCTCCCACCGACGTTCAACTCCAGAACGCAGGGCATTTTTGAGTATTGGATCGAAGATGGGAGCTTCGTGAAACTGCGCGAGCTTTCGGCCAGCTACTCGCTGTCCACGCCACAGATTCGCCGGGTGTTCAAAGACGGCGTGGACTTGACCGTCTCTGGTCGCAACCTGGCCGTGTGGACCAAGTACTCGGGCTATGACCCCGAGCTCAATTTGTTCGGCACCAACGGCGGCGGACTCGGTTCCGGCCAAACCACGGCAGCCGATCGCGGTATCGATTTCGGCGGCTATCCGATTCCTCGAGTCTGGTCGTTCAGTGCCAGATTCTCCTACTAATCGCGGAGCTCATCTCATGCGCATGATCAAGCAGTGCGTGGTGGTGTGTGCCGCCACCTCGCTGTCCGTCGTGGCAGGCTGCAGCCTCGACTTGCAGAATCCCAACTCGCCGACCGAGGCACAGGTCACCAGCCAGGTCGATGGTGTGATCGCCTTGGCCACTGGCCTGCAGTCCCGGTTTGCGTCTTCATACTTCAACTACGCGTACGCCGCGGGACTCGTGACGGACGAGTTCTCCGCGACCAGCGCGGCGTTGATCTCCATCTCCGATGCCGAGCAGGGTGCTGTACCCTCTGGCACCGGCATCGCCGACAACGTCTTCAATTCGGTCTATCGTACGGTTCGTACGGCAGACGATCTGTTGAACGGCGCCGATGCGCTGTCTGCGCAGATCGAGCCGGGCACGCGTGCGGGCCTTCGGGCGCTGGCGCTGACCCTCAAGGCAGAGGCCTTGGGCGAAGCGATGCAGTCGTACCAGCGTGTACCGATTACGACGTTCGGCGTGATCGCGCCAACCTACGTATCGCGCACCGTCGCGCTCCCGTATGTGCGTTCGTTGCTTGATTCGGCGGCGGCGATTCTTTCGTCGACGGCGCCGAGCGCGTTTTTCACCAACTCCATTCTGACACCCGGTGTCACCCTGGGCAATGTCGTGCAGCTGTACCGCGCTCGGTACGCGCGTATGGCAAACGACGACGTCACGGCGATTGCGGCATCAAACCTTGTCGCACGTACCGGAGCCGCGGCAGTGTCTTTGCTCACGTTTCCGGCGCCGACGGTCAATCCGTTCGCCAACGTGACGGGTGGAACGAACGGCATCGCGCCTCGACGGAACTGGCGTTTGAGCATGGTCAGTGGCGATCAACGCTTCCAGTATTTTGTGGTGCCGTCCACTACGCTGACGGGACGCATTGCGGCACCGCTCGATAACTGGAACCGCTATGCCGTCGCGACGGCGCCGTTGGTGTTGTATTTCCCCGATGAGGCGCTGCTGATCAAGGCGGAAGCGCTCACGCGGACCAACGCGCTCACGCAGGCTCAGGCAGTTTTGGATTCCGTTCGCACGGATTGCACTTTCGGACGGGGGCTTGATGATCCGAAAGCGTGTCTTCCGGCGCTCACCGGTGCACTCACACAGGCGCAGCTGCTTGACGAAATCTACGCGCAACGTCGCTACGAGCTGTTCGGCACGGGGCTGCGCTGGGAAGACTCACGGCGTCGTGGGTTAATCCGCGGCCCGGTCGCCTCGCCCAATATTCCGCTGGATGGCCAGCGCTGCTGGTTGCCGTACTCACTCGGCGATCGGAATGCGAATCCCAACGCGACCTTCACGGCGCTGCCTGATCCAGCGGAGCCCTCTACGTTTCCTGCCACCTGCGCGACGCCGTAAGGATGACTTTCATGCATACATATCTGCAAACGCAGCCGGTGCGCTCGCGCATCGCGGAGCGCGCAAGCGCATTGATGATCGTGGGCGCGACCGCGTTCGCCGCGGCTTGCGGCACGACCGCGGCACCCGACGCGCTCACCCCGGGTGACCAGGGACGCATTCGGTTCGTGACGCTGATTACCGACACGACGCGTGGGCGCGTCGATGCGATCCTTGAGAGTGTGCCGTTTGGTGTCAATCTCACGTACACGCAAAGCACGCCGGCCACGCTACCGGCGCCGGCAACGGCCTTGTATTCGCCGATCCTCGCCGGAAGTCGGTCCCTGGTGCTCAATCGGACAGCGAATACGGCGACGAACGTCGCAACGTTCGCACTCACGATCACCGCGGGGCAAGATCGCACGATCTATGCGATCGGAGGGGCCGGTGGAACTCCGATCACGCCGTTTAGCACGGTCGATGACAACGCCCTCCCTGCTTCCACTGCGCAGACCAAGGTGCGTGTGGTGCACCTCAGTCCGACGGCGGGGGCGTTGGACGTCTTCGTCACGGCGCCGGGTACTGATTTGTCGGTCGCCACGCCGACGCTCAGCAATGTCGCGTTCGTAAGTGCGTCGACCTATCTCAGCTTCGCGGCTGGCTCGTATCAGCTCCGTGCGGTACCCACAGGAACGCCAGCGGCGAACCGCGCCGCCGCCGTGGCGATTACGGTGAATCTCGCTCTGATTGGCAACACGGTTCGCACCATCGTCGCGGCCGACAGCAATGTTGGGGGCGCGCCACTTCGCGCGTTCGTGTTGGCCGATCGATAGTCTGCCGGTTGCAGGTGCGCACAGCCCGGGTTCGGATCTCCTCCGACGCCGGGCTGTTGTGCGTTCCGGACCGCCGTGTCCGCACGGCATTGGCACAAATACGGATCGATTCAGGCTGCGGCATTCGCTAGGCTCCCGTTGTCACCGCGAGCCGAGTCGTTTGAGTGGGCGGCCCGCATACCTGTTCAGATCCGTCGAGCGAGTCGAGAAGATGCAAAATTTCCTGGAAGGGCGCGTTGTTCGCGCCGTTGGGCTGTCATGCGTCGGGCTGTTGATGGTGGGGATGTCTGCCTGCGCCGAGTCGGAGGCCGATCCGGTTGGGCCTGGCGGAGGCATCGCTGAGCCTGCGATCAATCAGATCGTCACCTTCGGCCCACTAAACGCGAGCAGCACGG
>JANOPS010000335.1:0-2217 GCA_031421995.1 Gemmatimonadaceae bacterium | reverse complement strand
GGCGGGGTTGCTCATGGCGCAATCCCGGCCGGAGTGTTCCGCTGGGCGAGCACCTGATGCAAGGCCGCGTTGAACGCGTCGTCGCTGACTTCGCCCTCTCTCACCGCCTGGCGTGCCTCTTCGGTGGCCGCGGCGGCAAGGAGCGCATCCCAGAGCGTACCCGTCTCACGCACCGATAGCCGCGCCCGTTCCACCTCGCGCACTCGGACGCTTCTTCGCTCAACCACGCCCGGGCGAGCCGCCTCCGGCAGAAGGTCGAGACGGCCTCGCCGACGAAACTCGGCATTGTCGATCTGACGCGCGAAGGCCGCAAAGGCGGCCGGCGTCGGGATCGCATCGCGTTGCGCCGTCCACCGCTGAGCGGCCTCGGGCAGCGCTTCGAGGGAGATACCGAGGATCGCACGCGCCCAGGTCGCGACGATGTGCTGCGCATCGTCGCCGTTCTCCAAGAACAGGCGGAAGGCGCCCACTCGCGGACGATGCCGGGCAAACTCTGCGAGCACCTGACAGGTTGCGTGAGCGAGGCTTGGTGATGGCGTAAACGTCATGCGACGGCGTCCTCGGAAAAGGGTATGCTGTTCTCGTGGCAGAAGCGTTGCCACCCTGCGTCACCGTTGCGCGCGTGCCGAATAGCCATGGCCCGCATGATGTCGCTCGCGTCGATGGCTGGAGCGGTCGACTCGTGCGACGCCGCTCGTCCCCCGTGGCTGCGACGCTCCGCACGCTCGACAAAGCTGAGCGCCTGATCCGGGCCGATGCGCTGACCCGTTGGGTTCGTGTCCAGGATCTCGTGCAGGCCCTCGGCGATTGCCGGCCAGGACACGGGCACGCGCCCCGACGTGCTCACGCCGTTGCGCCACCCGCAGAACCGCGCGATGTGTCGCTCCCAGCGATCGCTTCGGATGTTGGCCTCGACGAGGAATCGGCCGATCGCGTTTCGCGCCGCATCGTGTGGCACGTCAGCGACGGCGCACGTTGCCGCTGATGGCAGTTCGGCGTCTCGTGGTGTTTCGCGCATCGCGGCGATCCCCCCGCTTGGCGGCGGCGGGGAGACACCCCCACCGCCAGGTGGGGGAGAGGGGTTTGTTGACACTGCAACTGCAACTGCAACTGAAGAGGGGTATTCGGATACCGTATCGCTCGATACCGTATCCGATACCGTATCCGATACCCTAACCGATACCGTATCGCGTTCGGGTATCGGTTGCACTGTTGCGTCAAACAACGCGGCGGGCGAACGGACTCCGCAGCGCCTGAGCACCGCGTCAACGGTCAGCGTGCCACGATCACCGGCCTTGCGATGCGTGGCGCAGAGAAGCAGGACGTTGCCTGGTTCGTACTTGCCGTGGCGCCTCCCCGGTACTATCCGGTAGAGGTCAAGATCTGCGAGACTCCCGCAGGCCAAGCACCCGCCGAAGCGCTGGAGTAGGTGTTCCTGCAGCTTGCGATTGGTTGGACGCGTCGCCGTCTGCGCGCCGGCGCGATCCTGAGCGGTGCCGCCGACCGCACTGGCCGTTCGCTTCTCCTCGTCACGCACCATGCGTCGGGAGAAGAAGACGCCTTCGGGCGTACGCGACAGCACGCCGGAGGCCTCCAAACGTGCGAGGAGCTCTCGGTATTGGCGCAGTGGCGCGCCGACCATCATGGCGCCTTGTTCGTCGCTCAGCGGCGCGCCGGCGACCGCAGAGAGATGTCCGTACGGCACGCCATCGTGCATCGTGCACAACAGTTCAATCAAGAGTCCGCGCGCCGCCAAGGAACTCGTTCGGAGTGGCAGCTCGCGCCTCCAATCGCTCGGGTAGAAGAGAAACGCCGGACGTTTCATGCCCATGTCGGTTATCGCTCCAAGGCGCAGTACGGGATCGGTTGCATCCCATCCGGGCACCCGAACATGTGTTGGAAGAGGCGGTCGGCGTCGAGTCGGAGACTCTCTTCATCACTCAGCGGTGCGGCTACCTGCAGCGGACGGCCGCAGCGACGGCAGGATTCCTCGGAGCACAGCGCGCTGCGCCCATTTGCACCGGCGATGAGGTCGTGCGATGCCATGACGAGTCGACGCACCGCCGCATCAAATTCGGCGTCCGTGGCAAACGGGAATGCCGTGAGCAGACTGGCCTTCTCCGCTAGCCATCGCACAGAACGAGCGCGCGTAGTCGGCTTTGCCTTCGCTCCCTGACGCCGGCGCGGATCCGCCGTGAGCAACGCCGCCGCGCGTTG
>JANOPS010000334.1:0-3348 GCA_031421995.1 Gemmatimonadaceae bacterium | reverse complement strand
CTGCTCGGCACGCACGCCGGTGTCACGCGCCGTTGGATCGACCTCGGCTGCATCCTCTTCTCGCAGTACTACGATACCGTGCGCTGGGTAGGCAACGAGCTGGCGAGCCGACCGGAGTTTGCCGGCATGGACATCGGCCTGTACGCTGGCAGCAACCGCTCCGGCTTCTGGCGCAGCGGCACCTTCCAGCGGTGCGATCGCAATGTGCTGAAGGAACGCGTGCGCGCCGGGACGCTCACACTGCTGCTCGGCACCGACGCTGCCTCCGAAGGCCTCAACCTTCAGCGACTCGGCACGCTGATCAATATCGACCTACCCTGGAATCCCACGCGCCTTGAACAGCGCAAGGGGCGTATCCAGCGCATTGGTCAAGCCCGCTCGGAAATCTGGATCGCGAACTTGCGATACCGCGGATCGGTGGAGGATCGCGTGCACCAAGTGCTAGCCGATCGCCTTGAGGCCATTCACGAGCTCTTCGGGCAGATCCCCGACACACTCGAAGATGTGTGGGTCAAGATCGCCATGAACGACGAACAGGCCGCGAATCTGCTGATCGATCGGACCAAGGCAACACGCAATCCGTTTGACGCGAAGTATAGCCGCGTGGAAGATGCGGACTGGGAGACGTGTGCTACGGTGCTTAATGCGGTGAGCGTGAAGGAGCTAATGACGAAAGCGTGGTAGTGGTCAAAACTGCGCGGCCTCACACCCTGCGTATTACGGCGCAAACCGGCCACCCATTCTGGTTGAATCCGGCCACGCATTCTGGTTGAATTCGGCCACCCATTCTGGGTGATTCCGGCCACCCATTCTGGCGGAATCCGGCCAGGGGGCTAGCGGTGTTGCTGCAGTGACCGGCGTGGGATCCCCACCCCGCGTGATTCGTGCGTCCTTCCGGGACTTTAACCGGAGTGACCGCGTGCCCCGCGACAGGATCCCGATGCGAATGATTCGAGATGTACTCCGCCTCCGACTGGAAGCGGGCCTCAGCGAACGGCGCGCCGCGCGCAGCCTCGGCGTGCCGCGAAGCACGGTGCAGGACTACTGTGCGCGCTTCCGTGCGAGCGGGTTAACGTGGCCCCTCGCGACCGCGCTCACCGATGGCGCCCTCGAGGACGCCCTCTTCGCGCGCGCGACGACGCCCTCGTCGGCCACGCGCCCGCTCCCCGAGTGGGCGGTGATCGCGCAGGAGAAGCAGCAGAAAGGCGTGACCTTGTGGCTGCTGTGGCACGAGTACCGAGCGCGCGAACCGGCGGGGTACAGCTACAGCCAGTTCGCCGTCCACTATCGGCTGTGGCGCGCCACGATCGATCCGGTCATGCGGCAAGAGTATCGCGCCGGCGAACGCCTCTTCGTCGACTACGCGGGGCTGACCGTCGACATCGTCGACGCCACCACCGGTGAGATCCGCGAGGCACAGATCTTCGTCGCGGCGCTCGGCGCGAGTAACTACACGTTTGCCGAAGCGACGTGGACGCAATCGCTCCCCGATTGGATCGCGTCGCATGTGCGCATGCTGGAGTTTTTCGGGGGCGTCACGGCCCTGCTCATCCCGGACAACCTCAAGGCGGGCGTGACGTACGCGTCGTACTACGCGCCGGAGATCAACGCGACCTATGCCGAGTTCGCCACGCACTATGGCACCGCGGTGTTGCCCACGCGCGTCGCCGCGCCGCGCGACAAAGCGAAAGTGGAAACGGCGGTGCAGATCGTCGAACGCGAACTGCTCGCCCCGCTGCGCCATCACCGCTTTACCTCGCTGGCCGAGCTGAATGAAGCGCTCCGCGAACGCTTGGAGGCCCTGAACGATCGCCCCTTTCAGAAGCTCCCCGGCACCCGCCGGTCACGCTTTGCGGAGACCGATCGCCCCGCCCTGCGCCCACTCCCCGCCACGCGCTACGAGTATGCCGAGTGGCGCACGGCGAAGGTGAACATCGATTACCACATCGCCGTGGAGAAGCACTGTTACAGCGTGCCGTACACGCTCGTGCGCGCGACCGTCGACGTGCGCCTCACCGCGACGATGTGCGAGATCTTGCATCAAGGCACCCGCGTGGCCGCGCACGTGCGGCGCCAGACGCCAGGCGGCTACTCCACCGATCCCGCGCATCGGCCGAAGTCGCACGCGCGCCATGTCGAGTGGACCCCCTCACGCCTCGTGCGCTGGGGCGAATCCATCGGGGTCGCGACGGGCGCGGTGGTCGCGCACATCCTCGAGCATAAGCCGCATCCCGAGCAAGGCTATCGCGCCTGCCTCGGCCTCTTGTCGCTCGGGAAACGGTACGGCGACGCCCGCCTCGAGGCCGCGGCGCAGCGTGCGCAGACCACCGGCGCGATGACGTATCGCTCGCTGCACTCGATCCTCAAACTCGGCCTCGATCACTCGCCACCCGAGACGAGGGAGGCGACCACCAACCGTCCGGCCACGCACGACAACGTGCGCGGCGCCGCGTACTTCGCGGCGTCCGCCGCACTTCCCCTCTTTGGAGTCGAATAGCATGCTCGCGCAACAAACCACCGACCTGCTGCATCGTTTGAAACTCCCCGCGATGGCGGAAGCGCTCGATGAACAGCGGCGACAGCCCGATGTCGTCTCGCTCGATTTTGAAGATCGTCTCGCGCTGCTCTTGGAACGCGAACACGTCGCGCGCGAGAATCGCCGCGTGACGCGGCTACTCCAGATCGCGCGGCTCCGCCATAGTGCGTCGATCGAAGACGTGAACTTTCGCGTGAAGCGCGGGCTCGATAAATCGCAGCTCTTGCGGCTCGCGACCGGCGATTGGATCCATCAACACGGGGTCCTCTTGATTACCGGTCCGACCGGTACAGGCAAGTCGTGGTTAGCGTGTGCGCTTGGGCATAGTGCGTGTCGCCACGGCTACCTCGTGC
Source organism: Gemmatimonadaceae bacterium (assembly GCA_031421995.1). GTDB lineage: Bacteria > Gemmatimonadota > Gemmatimonadetes > Gemmatimonadales > Gemmatimonadaceae > Gemmatimonas. The sequence continues at coordinate 459 of JANOPS010000334.1, read as the reverse complement.
GCTATCTGCGCTTGCCACGACTGCTGCCGGAACTCGCGATCGCGCGCAGCGACGGCACGTACGGCAAGGTGCTCGCGCAACTCGGCAAAGCTGATCTCTTGATCCTCGACGACTGGGGCCTCGCCCCCATCGGGGATCGCGAACGCCGCGATCTCTTGGAGATGATCGAGGATCGCACCGGCCGTCGCGCGACGCTGCTCACGAGCCAAGTGCCCGTCGAGCACTGGCATGAAGGGGTCGGCGATGCCACCTTCGGGGACGCGATTATGGATCGTTTGGTCCACCACGCCCACCGCATCACCTTAACCGGAGGATCCCTGCGTAAACTCGGCGCGAGCCCCGCGACCGACACCGCCACCCCGTAATTCCACTCACCGATCCCACGCCCGCAGCGAGACGACACCACCAGCCTCAACCCCTGGCCGAAATGGGCCGGACGCGGTGGCCGAATTGAACCAG
>JANOPS010000333.1:0-2354 GCA_031421995.1 Gemmatimonadaceae bacterium | reverse complement strand
CGTCGCTGACGCGGAGCAGGTCGTGGGAGAGATTGCTGCGGCGGGCGGAGACGCGGTGATGGTACCGATGGATGTGCGAGATGGCGCGTCTGTCAGAGCGGCCGTCACCGAGTTCGCGACGGCCGGAGGACTGCATATTGTCGTGAACAACGCGGCAATCGTGCGGGATCAGCTCTTCCCCATGCTCACTACCCAAGAATGGGAAGACGTGGTGTCGGTCAATCTCACCGGCACGTACCACGTCTCGCACGCAGCGCTGCCATATCTGATACGCACCCGCGGATGCATCGTGAACGTGGCCTCGGTCGCCGGCATTCGCGCGAGTCCCGGTCAGGCCAACTATTCGGCGACGAAGGGCGGAGTGCTCTCGCTCACCACGACGCTGGCCGCCGAGCTCGCGCTGCGCGGAGTGCGCGTCAATGCGGTCGTCCCCGGTGTCCTCTCCGTCGGCATGGGCGAGCGTCTCGATCATCGCTTGGCAGAGCGACGGCGCGCGGCCATTCCGCTTGGGCGTTTCGGCACCGGCGATGAAGTGGCGCGCGCAGTGCTGTTTCTCGCTTCCGACGATGCCGCGTATATCGTGGGACAACACCTCGTCGTTGACGGAGGACTCTCCCTGTGACGTCGTTCGCGGTGCTGGCACCGGGACAGGGGCTGGAATTGGCGTCGGTGGCGGCCGCCTGGTATCGCGCGTCGGTCGCCACGCGTTGCCTGCTCGATCTCGCCGCCGACCAATTGCAGCAACCCGTGTCACGTCTGCTGCATAGTTCGGGATTCGCGTTACGACATACGGACGTCTATCAGCCGGTGCTGACGGCCCTTTGCGTCGGTATTCTTCAGGAGGTTGAACGCCGGGTTGGCGAGGCGGATGTCGCACTGGGCCATTCCCTTGGCGAACTGACCGCATGTGTGGCGGCGGGCGTGCTGTCTGACCAGGCCGCCGTTTTGGTTGCCACGCAGCGCGGGCGCCTGATGGCGCGCGAAGCCGAGCATCACCCGGGCGGCATGCTCGCCCTGCGCGCCACGGTTCAGGAAACGCTTGCTGTCATCGCCGAGACGTCAGCGATCGGACCAATCAGTATCGCGGCGTTCAACGCGCAGGATCAACACGTCGTGAGTGGTCCCCATGCGGCCTTGCTGGCGGTGCCGGGCCGCTATGCGCCGATGGTCATCGCCACCGGAGGCGCGTGGCATGGGCCAGCCATGCAGGACGCGGTCAACGAGTTTCACGCTGTGCTCCGCGGCGCGCAGGCGGCACCGTGTCGCGGGAGATGGATCGCCAACCGGACGGGCGACCTCGTGGGGATGGGCGTTGATCCCGTGCCGCTGCTGAGCGATCAGCTCACGCATCCAGTGCAGTGGGTGCGCTCGCTCACTTCGCTTGCAGCCACCGACGTGCGCGTCGTGGTTACGCTGGGCCCAACGAAGGCGCAGCGCACGCTCGCGCGTCGCACACTCGGGGAGACGCTCCGGCTCATTCCTGTCGAGCTTCCCGACGATCTGAGCGGACTCGTGGAGGCGCTTGCCGCATGAGTGACCATCCGACGTCCAGCACCCACACCCTTGCATTGGGCAGCAACGTAGTCGAACTGCTGTTGCCGCAGCGTTGGCCGCTGCTGATGGTCGACCGCATCGAACGCATTGTTGACGGGACCAAGCCGACGCTCGAGGCCAGCCGATTCCTCAGCGCAAGCGACATCATATTCCGCGGGCACTTTCCTGGATTGCACTTGTGGCCAGGCTGTCTGACCATCGAAGGGCTCGGCCAGACTGGCGCGGCGCTCATGGCGATTCTCGCAATTCGCGATCGAATGATCGCCGTGACCGCTGATCCCACCGCGGGATTCGAAGCCCTCCGCAATGTTGATCGCGGATTTCGCCTGCACCCCGGCTATAACGCGAGTGAGGCGGCGCGTTTCAAGCAGGCGATGGAGCACCTGTCTGGAAGCGTGTCCGTTGCGGCGGCGGTCGACGTGCGCTTGCGTCAGCCGGTGTTTGCAGGCCAGCGCCTGGACTACCGCGTACGACTTGCCTACCTCGTCGATGAGTCGGTGCGATTCGAGGTCGAAGCGTCGGTTGACGGCGCCGTAGTTGCCGACGGGACGATGACTGGTACGAGATTGCCACGGGCGATCGTATCCGCACGGGACGCGTAATGCCGGGGCTGCGATCGATGAGCGATCCTGTCGCGCGCGCCTGCGCGTGCGTGCTGGCTGTCACGATCCTGAGTAGCGCGTGTCATCGGGCCACAGTGTGGTCGGCCCGCACGCCGGACCTTTCCAGCGAGCTCAAGGTGCGCATGCGCGAGGGGCGCGCCTGCATCCGGCTTGACGCCCGCGCACTGGGCTGTCACG
>JANOPS010000332.1:0-20037 GCA_031421995.1 Gemmatimonadaceae bacterium | reverse complement strand
AATTGGACGATCGATGCCGGCGACTCGGAAGGCTACGCATCGACGTTTACCCCCGATGGCGTGTTCAACGCCAACGTGGGTCACGACGCGATCGTCAAGTTCGCTGACGGCTTCCGCGCCGGTCTTGGTTCGCACGTGCGGCATTGGAATACCAATCTCCTGATCACGCCAACGGCGACTGGTGCCAGCGGGCAGGTGTATCTGGTGCTGGTGGATTTTGCCACGAAGCCGCCCTCGATTCTGACCTCGGCGAGCTATACCGACGAGCTGGTAAAGACCAACCAGGGTTGGCGCTTCAAGAAGCGCACCACCAAGGGTGATGTGGTCGCCCCAGCCAAGCCGCAATAGCGCCACTCGGCCGGAGTGCGACTGCGAGAAGAACGCGCGCGTTCATGGCTTGAGCGCGAACACGAAGATCGTCGGTGCTCCGGGATTCTCGTCGGTCCAGAAGGACGACGGGCTCCCGGATGCCACCGCGACATACTGCGCACCGCCGAGCGAATACGTGGCCACTCCGCCGCCAATCGGACCACCGGTATTGAAGCGATACACCACCTTGCCAGTGGCCGCGTCGAACACCACGAAGTCGCCAGTCAGTTCACCGGTCATCACCACGCCACCTGCGGTCGATGTCACGGCACCCACCATCGGCCGCGGCGAGTGGTACTTCCACCGCACGGCACCAGTGACGGCATCGACGGCGGTAAGCCATCCGCGGCCGCCTGCGCGGTCGTCGAATCTGAAGTCGCCGCCCATATAGTTCTTGCCGGGAACGTGCCGCGGTTCTTCATCGGCCGTGAACGTGCCACACCAGTCTACAGCCGGTGTGTACAGCATGCGGGTAAGGGGGCTGTACGACGACCCGTTCCATTCCACGCCGCCAAAGATGCCGGGGCAGGCGTGTGTATCTTTCGTCGTGACAGGTGCATCAGCATTCTCACGCGTCGTCACGGCCGTGGCAAACAGCACGTCATGGGTCTCGCGATCGAGCACGCGCAGCATCCCGTCTTTCCCGGCGGTGGCCATCAGCGATCGTGTCTTTCCCGCGATGGTCGCTTCGTACAAGGGCCCCGCTTGCGTGACATCCCAGTCGTGCGTGTCGTGTGGCACCAGCTGTCGATACCAGGCCACGCGACCGGTACGCGCGTTGAGCGCCACGATACTGTTGGTGTACAGATTGTCTCCCTCGCGCACGCCGCCCGCGAAATCAGGCGCCGGGTTGGTGGTGGCGGCGAACACCAAGCCGCTCTTCACGTCGAGCGACATGGGGGTCCACACCGCGCCGCCACCCACCACCACGCCTGCCGGCACTTTCCACGTTTCCGAACCCGGCTGTCCCTTCGGTGGAATCACCCGAAAGCGCCACACGGAATCGCCCGTGGCCAACCGAAAGCCGCCAATCCAGCCGCCAATCGCGTTTTCCGATCCGGCGGGTCCGATAATCACGAGGTCATCGTAAATCAGCGGCGGCATGGTCAACGACTCACCGATATCCGCATTGGCAATTTGGCGCGCCCAGACTTGCTTGCCGGTCGCAAGATCGAGCGCCACGAGGTAACCATCGGATGTGCCGCGTACCGCGAGTCCGTCTTTCACCGCCACGCCGCGATTCTGCGGCCAATTGGACGATCCGCGTGGCCTCCACGTGTGACGCCACTTGGGCTTGCAGGTGCGCGCATCGATGGCGACCGTGACGCGCGATGTCGTGACGATCATCGTCCCGTCCACGATGATCGGATTGGTCTGGAATCCGCTCACATCGCCCATCTGGAACGCGCACACCGGCGCAAGACGCGCGGCGTTGGCCGGCGTGATTTGTTTGATCGCGACGTAACGAGCACCGGTGTAGTCGTGCGTGGCGTAGAGCCAGTTGGTGGTGTCGGCGGCCGCGCCCAGTAGCTGGGCCTGCGTTGGCGACGTGCTGCGTTGGGCAACCGGCGGCGTGCCCCGGGATATTCCTTGTGATGTGCCCTGTGATGTGCCCTGCGCGCCATGCACCCTCGGCGCAGTAACAACCATCAGTGCCACGGTCAGCCAGCCGGCGCGACGGAAAGGTGAACTCGGCATGCAGAATCTCAACAGGAGGGCAGCCACTCAACGAATTGCTGAGCGCGTGGGAAACGCGGGACTGACAAACCGCACCAACTTCATGAGTTCCGGATCAGGCACCAGCTCCTTCTCACCTGGCGGGAACGCGTTCTGCTGGAGCACGTAGGCCACGATATCGGCGTACGCGTCGCGCGTCAGGCTTCCCGGCTTTTCCTTGGGCATCGTCTTCCGCACGATGTAGTAGAAATCATCGAGTGTAAGCGCGGGTTTGGCCCAGCTGGCGATGAACTCGGTTCCCGCCAACGGTGTCGACAAGCCACCCTCCAGTTTGGCGCCATGGCAATCAGCACACGTGCTGTCGTACAACACGCGACCGCGCTCGGCCTGTTCCTTGGTGTACACGCCCTCAGCGATCACGGGGGCGCCCAGCAGCGCCGAAGCGGCGCACAGGGACAGCACCGCCGTCAGGGAATGCAGCGCGGCGAGAGGGGCGAGGCGGATGTGCATCTTGCCATACGCTACGACCATTCAGAGCATGGCGCAATCAACCAACCGCGTCCATACTCAGGTGACAGTGAGTACACGCCCCATTTACGACCACCCCGCGTTTTGATGCCGCGTCGACTGTTTTCTCTCCCTGTTGCCCTGATCGCGCTGGGCGCCGTCGGCGTGCTGCCGATCACTTCGCTGTCCGCTCAGAGGGCAAAACTCCCGCGCACTGCCACCGGAAAGCCGAATCTCAACGGCATCTGGCAGGCCATGACGACCGCCAACTACGACATCGAACCGCATGACGCCAAACCGGCCATGGCGATGCGGCCGGGGCCGGTGCTTCCCATTCCCGCCAAGGAGGTGCTGGCACTCGGCGCTGTGGGTGCGGTGCCAGCCGGCATGGGCATCGTGGTGGGCGGCGAAATCCCGTATCTCCCCGCAGCGCTCGCCAAGCGCAACGAAAACCGCGAGAACTGGCTCACACGCGATCCCGAAGTGAAGTGTTATTTGCCGGGCATTCCGCGCGCCACGTACATGCCGTTCCCATTCCAGATTCTGCAGAGTGAGAAGTCCGTCTTCATGTCGTACGAGTACGCGAGTGCGGTACGCGAAGTGTACCTCACGAATCCAGGCCCGCCGGAAACGGACAGCTGGATGGGACAGTCGGATGGCAAGTGGGAAGGCGACACGTTCGTCGTGACCGTGATCGGCTTCAACGACGGCACGTGGTTTGATCGCGCTGGCAACCATCACAGCGAAGCGCTCAAGGTCGTCGAGCGATTCACCATGGTCAGTCCCGATCACATCAAGTATCAGGCGACCATGACCGATCCGCAGACGTTCTCGCGTCCGTGGTCTATAGAACTCATGCTGTATCGTCACGTTGAAGAGAATGCGCGACTTGGACAGTTCAAGTGTGTGCCGTTCGTGGAGGAGCTGCTCTATGGGCGCCTTCGCAAGACACCGATCAAACCCTGAGGAGATCATCATGAACCGCAGTCGCGCGATGATGACACGGATGATGACTGGCATGATGACACGGATGACGAAGCGGATGATGACAACGACGATGTCGCGTGTGGTCCTCGTATTCGTCGGCGTCACCATGATGTCTGTGAACGCCAATGCGCAGGCCGCGAAGCCCGCCGCACCGAGGGCGCGCAAGGCCGCGTGGGTGGTGCCGCGCACCCCTGACGGGCACCCTGATTTCCAAGGCAACTGGTCGAACGGCACCATGACGCCGCTGGAACGACCGGCCGGACTGGGCCGCGCACTGACGCCGGAGCAGGTGATCGCGATGGAGAAGGTTCGCGCCGACACGGTGGAGCAGCTGGCCAAGCAGAGTGATCCCAATCGTCCCGCGCCGCCGAAGGGCGGTGATGGATCGACGGGCGCCGCCGGCAATGTTGGTGGGTACAACTACTTCTGGATCGACGCCGGCGACCAAATGGCGACCGTGAACGGCGAACGGCGCAGTTCGATCATCGTTGATCCGGCCAACGGGCGCGTTCCAGCACTGACGGCAGCGGCACGCGAGCGGTCGATGGAGCGGTCGCGAACGGCCATGAAATTCGGCCAGTATGATAATCCGGAAAACCGTCCGCTCGCCGAACGCTGCATCATGTCGTTCGGCTCGAACGCCGGACCGACTATGCTCCCCAACTACTTTTACAACAACAACTACACGTTCGTGCAAACGAAGGACCACGTGATGATCATGACGGAAATGGTGCACGATGCGCGCACCGTCCACATGAAGCCCGTGGCGCACCTCCCAAAACAGATTCGTCCCTGGATGGGCGACTCGCATGGTCGATGGGCAGGTGATACGCTCGTGGTGGAAACGACCAATTTCCATCCTGAACAGCTATTCCGTGGCGCCTCGGACAATCTCAAGGTCATTGAGCGGTTCCACATGGTTGATGCGAACACCATACTGTACCGCTTCACGATCGACGACCCAACCACGTTCACACAAACGTGGAGTGGGGAACTGCCGTTCATCAAGATGAACCAGCTCATTTACGAGTACGCCTGTCACGAGGGCAATTACGCCCTCTCAAACATTCTGAGCGGCGAGCGTGCGCGCGAACGTGAAGCCGCCGCCAAACCGCCAAAACCCTGATATCGGAGATGCCCATGCGTATGAAACGCTCCTTTCTCGTTGCCGCGGTGATGGTGCTCGCCACCGCCGGCCCCTTGCTGGCGCACCACGCGTTCGGCGCGGAGTTCGATCCCAATGCCCCGATTCGCCTGCAGGGCAAAGTCGTGAAGCTCGAGTGGGTCAATCCGCACGCGTGGATACACATCGAGGTGGCACAAAAAGACGGTACCAAGGAAGTCTGGATGGTGGAAGGCGGTACGCCGAACACCTTGCTGCGTCGCGGCCTTACGCGTCAGTCGCTGGCCTTTGGGACCGAGTTGATCGTTGACGGCTATCAGACCAAGGACCACTCACTCAAGCGGGCCAATGGTCGCGACGTCACGTTTACCGATGGCAAGAAGATGTTTCTCGGTTCGTCGGGAACCGGCGCGCCGCGGGACGGGAAAGATCCCACCGAACTACCGGCCAAGAAGCCACCGCAATAACACGCGGCAGGCCGCGCAGCCGCTACGACGAATACCCGATCCAGCGTCCCGCCATTGCCACCGTGAACCAGAGTGCCAGCGACACGGTGGCTAGCAGGCCTCGCCGCCACGGCCCCATGGAGGGCCTGTTGATCGACAGACGCTGGCGCACGGCAAACGTGAACAGCAACGCGAAGGGCAAGGTGATCATCTTCACCCAGAACGACGGGTTGTGGAAGCACTTCACGGCTTCTGAAATCGCCAGCAGGAAGCCCGTGGTGAGCATAATCCCCACGCCCAAGTACAGCCACGGTTGGGCGCCGCGGGCCACCACCGCCAATGGTTGACTGCGTAGCCCCAGCCCAAAGAGGCGTAAGTCGACCAGCAGCACCGCACCGCCCAGCATGCACAGTCCCAGCAGGTGCACGGTCTCGATCACTGGGAAGAGCCACAGCGACATTCTGATAAACTGGCCGAGCCACGAGGCTTCGCCGCGCTCGAACAGTTGCAAAAGCATCTCACTTGTCATTTGGGCGGTCCCAGCACGCACCCCGCCGCCCAGTTGATGAAATCCGACTGCGGCTGAATGTCGCAGGAGAACCAATTGTACGCGATCAGGCGACCACTGATCACCACGCCGGCCCACGCCACCAATGAAACGACGGCGGCCACGCGCGCCGCTCGCGGCGGCGTCGCGTCAAGATCCCATGCGGACACGGAGCGCTGCGTGCGCGTGTGAAAGACGAAGACGTTGATACCGGCCGCGATCAGCAAAATCACTTTGATGCGAAAGAAAATGCTCTGGTAGTATCCCACCGGCGTTGCATAGAAGAGCATGGCACCGGTGGTTACCATGACGGCAAATCCTCGGCGCGTCCACGGCAACAGACGACTGGTAAACTCGGTCACGGGCACCGTTCGAAAGCCCACCCCAAGTAACCGCAAGTCGAGCATGATCGCCGAACCGACGAACAATGTGAGCGTCAGCACGTGGAGCGATTCCGTGAACGGCCACATGTATTGCGACTCGTGCAGGGCGATGCTCCACGGCGTCTGGGCAAGCCATTCCAACGCGGCCTTGACCGTCATCCGACCACCGTGCGCCCATCAATCACTGTGGGGGAGTCACCGGTGAAATCGCCTTCGGTCCCACGTAATAAATCGCGTGGCACGCCACGCAGGCTTCATACAATTCCGCACCGGCGTCGAATACCGCCTTGACGTCATGCCTCTCGGCGACCGCACGCGCATGCTCCGCCACGTCGATCAGCTTGCGCGACAGAGACATCCATTCGTCGGTGTTTCGCGCGCGCCCGTCGAGCATCAACAGGTTGCCGGCTTCCGCGACGACGGTCGCCGAGTTGCGTACGGCCACCCATTGCGCCTCCGTCTTTGGCGCGATCTCTCTCGTGCCTTTCTCATCGGTGACGGAGCCAACCGCTTCCCAGTACACGTTCGAGGCCGGCTCAAGCACCTCGTCCATCAATTGCTTGACCGTGACCGTGGGCTTGAACGGCGTTGCCGCAATGGGCGTGGTGGCCGGTGGCGGCGGCGGTGGTCCCGCCGTGTCGCAGGCCGCCAAGAGCGCCAGTAGAGCAATCAAACAACAACGTTGCATGACGAGCGCTCCAGAAGTGATATGAAGGGTGTGCGTTACGCTGGCGGTCGCGCGAGCAGCGAACTTACGACACGGGCGCGCGAAGGCCAAGCCTGTTGACATGTCGCGCGCGCCACAATGCCGCGCTAACGGCGGCCAACCGAGAACGCGAGCAGCACGTTGCCCGGCATCTGCCCAAAGGTCCCGTAGCCGCTGTTCACATACACAAAGCCACCGGCGACCACCGGACCCGGCCCATCTATCGCTCCGCCGCGTCCCGGGATGCCATTGACGGTGGTGAAATCCTTGACCGTGTCAAAATCCCACAGCACGCGGCCGTCGGCAGTGGCATGCGCCCGCATGTGTCCATCCAGACCACCGGCGAAGACCGCACCGGGAATAGCCGTGGGGGCCGCCGAATTCGACGCAAAACACCCACGCCGGTTTTCGCACGCGGCGGGCAACGCGGGCATGCCCCACACGGATTTGCCCGTCACGAGATCGAGCGCGTACAGGCCCGGCGATGGAGCGAGCGAGACAGTGTCCTTCACCACAATCGCCGACGCGCGATCGGCGTTGGCCGCGTACACGTACCGACTGTCAGTGGCCATGCCCCAGTGAATGCCACCCAGCGCACTGCCCTTGCCAACACGCGTGGACCACAGCGGCGCGCCCTTCCGATCCGGATCGAGGGCAAACACCACCCCCGACTTCTGGCCTACAACCAGCACTTCTTTCCCATCGGCACGCGTCGCGAGGATGGGCGACATGCCGAAGTCATGATCGGGGCCCGGCGGACTTGGACAGTTCTCGCGATTGCGAAGTCCTGTACACGCCATGGTGAACGCATCATCGCCGCTGGCCTGGAACGACCACGCCAACGCCCCATTATCCAGACGCAACGCGAGAATCGCATCGCTGGTGGCGGTGGTCGGTCGTGTGTAATTCTCGCCCGTTCCCACGTACACCAATCCCCGTTTGGCATCGACGGTGGGACTTGCCCAGACGGGGGCGCCTGATGGGGCGAACGTCGCCGTCCCCGCCGCATTCTTGCCCACTTCGCGTGCCGAATCGGCGATCACCCGGTGATACCATGTCACCGCGCCGGTGCCCACGTGGAGCGACGCGACGCCGCCGGATGACGTGCAGCATTCGTAGGCCGGATTGCCGGCCGTCACCACCTCCATGCTGGAAATGGGGACGATGAGTTGCCCCGCATGAAGCACCGCCGTGCCGGTGGCGTTCGCTTCCGGATGACGGCCCACACGCGTTTTCCAGAGCAACGTGCCCGCTGCCACATCCAGCGCGTAGGCGTTGGTGCGAAAGTCGACGAAGTAGGCAATCGCACGATCACCCGCGCCGGCACCCACCAGAATTGCCCCGCGCAGACCGGCGTCCGCCTCGTAGCTCCAGCGCACACAGCCCGTTCGCGCATCCAGCGCGTAGACCTCGCCAAACGATCCACCCACCAACATCACATCACCCACAACCGTGGGCTTAGTGCGCACGTTGACCGCGTCGGGGAACGCGAAGGCCCACGCCAGCGTGAGGTTGGGCACATCGGCGGCGGTGATTCCTGCACGCGCCGTACTCTGAAAACCGGTACCCGCCGGTCCACCGCCAAAGCCCATCCAGGAGATCGCTTTCAGATTGAGCGTCGCCGGCCCCCGCTGCGCACACCAGGCTTGCGCAGGGAGCTCGGCGCGCGCGTACGTGCGACCGGTGATGTACTCCGCCACCGCCACACGTTGATCGCGGGTGAGCGACTCACCCTGCGACTTCATCACCCCGTTCTCCAGCGCCTCGACCACGGCGCGCGGCGACAGTCCGCTCATCGAGAAGCGACTTGGTGTGCGACCGCTCTGTGATTCGCTATGACATTCCGCACAGCCCTCGTTGAACACGCGCTCCGCGTCAGCACGCCGCGCCGCCGGTGGCGTCTCTTGCGCAGCACCGGTCGTGGGTATGACGATCACCGCCAACCCGATGGCGAAAAGTCGTGATGTAACGTGCCTACGCAAAGAGAGCTCCGAGCGTGCAGCGTGAAGTGAGGCGCAGCGAATATCGGGTAACATGCGCGCTGGAGGGTCGAGGCGCTATCTTCGAATCGAGCGGCCACATGGCTGCGCCTGGCTTCCCCCGTAGTTTCCGAGTTGCTTCCCCACGAAAGAAAGACGACGTGAACCGAATACACATTCCGCGAGTTGCACGCGCGGCCGCCGTGGGGATTGCCGTGATCTTCATCGCTGCCTGTCACGCGACACGACCAGTGGTCGATCCTGCCGTGTCATCGCTGAGCCGAGGCGATGCGGTCGCGCTGGGATTCAGCGAAGCGAAGTTGGCGGACATTCGCACGGCGCTGGCCGGTGATGTGGCCAGCGGCAAGATCCCCGGTGCGTACCTCTTGATCGCCCGTCACGGAAAGATCGCCTTCAGTGAGGGCTTCGGCGTGCAAGGGCCGGGGCAGTCCACGCCGATGAGCGACGAGTCGATCGTGCGTATTTATTCGATGACTAAACCGATCGTGACGGTCACGGCGATGACCTTGGTAGAGCAAGGCCGTCTGCAACTCGATGATCCCGTCTCGAAGTATCTGCCGGAGTACGCCAACCTGAAGGTGCTGCAGGCCGACGGATCAACCAAGTCGGCACAGAATGTGATGCTGGTTCGTCATTTGATGAGCCACACCTCGGGACTGATCTACGGCTTCATCCAGCCAGCGAGTCGACTGGCCAAGCTGTACATCGCGGCCGGCGAGAGTCGCTCTGACAGCACGCCGCGGGGCTATGCGCGGCTGCTCGCCGGGCTCCCGTTGGCGGCCGAACCGGGAACCGCATGGAATTACTCACACGCCACGGAAGTGTTGGGTGCCATTGTGGAAGTGGCGTCCGGGAAACCGCTTGATAAAGCCGTGAATGAGCGCGTCACCGGCCCTCTGGGAATGACTGACACCGATTTCTTCCAGCCCGTCACCAAGGCGAATCGCTTTGTCCAGCCGAAGGCGAAGGACACGCTGTACTACGACTACACGACGCGGGTCCCGTTGTTGGCCGGCGGGTCGGGACTCTCATCGACCGCGGAAGACTATCTGCGCTTCGCGTTGATGTTGGCCGGCGACGGCGAATACAAGGGCGTGCGGATCATCGCACGGGAGACGTTGCTGCGTATGCGTCAGGACGAAACCACCGCCGCCATTCGCGGTCGGGGCCTGTTTTTCCCGGCGCTGGGGCCGATGCTCAACACGATGGGATTCGGCCTCGGGTTTTCCTTGGTGATCGATGATGCGAAGCAGCGACCGGGCGCCGGCACGTTCTCATGGAACGGCATCGCAGGGACGGAGTTCTGGGTCGATCCCAAGAATGACCTGGTGATGGTCTTCATGATTCAGGACCGTGCGCTGCTTGCCGAGTACCAGCGCAAGAATCGCGCGTGGATTTACGATGCGTTGGTGAAACGGTGAGTGTGCTCCGGCGGCAAACGCACTGGCCAAACCCATCCTCCGCCGAGGCGATGGGCGAGCGGTAGCGCCGGTGCATGATCAGTCAGGCCACGGCGCCTTTCCCAGCGGCCTCGCACGCCACACCACGATGCAGAGGCCACTGAGGCACGCCGCCACCGCCGGAATTGCGACCGGGGCAACCATACCCAAGTCAGGATCCGACCGGCCATTCCACAGCCACCACGCGATGGCGACGAAGAAGAGATAGATCCCCGATGGGCGAAGCAGCAGTGCCGTGCGGAACCGTGCCGTGCGCGGGCGGCTCCAAAACGCCAAACCGAATGTGCACGCACCGACGCCAATGGGAATGATCAGATATCCGATGGCCCACACAACCGGGTTTCGACTGCCCTCCAGCGCGAGGAGGAACACGAAGCCGAGCCCATTCGCCACAATGGCGACGGGCGCAACTAGCAACGCGACGAATGCTGCCTCACGAAGTTCTTGACGCATGTGACCGAAGAGTACAACAGGCCCCCCACCCAGGCCCCGCAATCGATTATTTTGCAGTGCTACCCCCTGGGCAGCCGCGCGGCCCTCCCCCCGCGCGTACCGGCGCACCCACTGCGCCATTGCCACCGTCATCAAGCATGTCCGACACCATATCCGATCTCTCCCGCCAGCCCGTCATCGTAGGCGCCGCCCGCACGCCGATTGGCCGCTACCTCGGCGGCCTGAGCGCGCTCTCTGCGCCGGAGCTCGGTGCCATTGCCATTCGCGCCGCACTTGCCCGGAGCGGCGTGTCGCCCGACCAGGTCCAGGAAGTCATCATGGGCCATGTGCTGCAGGGCGGCACGGGACAGGCGCCCGGTCGCCAGGCGATGCTCAAGGCCGGGGTGCCGGCCACCGTGTCTGCCGTCACCATCAACAAGGTGTGCGGATCGGGGCTCAAAGCGGTCATGCTGGCCGCGCAGGCCATCAAGGCGGGCGATGCCCAAGTGATCGTCGCCGGTGGGCAGGAGTCCATGTCGAACGCGCCGCATTACGTGTACGGTATGCGCGGCGGTGTGAAGATCGGCGATCAAACGATGGTTGACGGCATGATCAAAGACGGGCTCTGGTGCGGCACCTGCGATGTGCATATGGGTGAGCACGCCGAGTATACCGCGACCACAGGACAGGTGTCGCGCGCGCAGCAAGACGCGTTCGCCGCGGCGTCGCATCGCAAAGCCGTCGCGGCGCAGCAGGCCGGCAAGTTCGACGCGGAGATTGTTCCGGTCGAAGTGCCTGGCCGCAAAGGACCAACGATCGTTGCACTCGACGAGGGGCCGCGCGCGGATACCACCGAAGAATCGCTCGCCAAACTGCGCCCCGCGTTTCCGGCAAAGGGCGGCACGAACGACGACCTCAGCGTGACAGCAGGCAACGCGTCGAGTTTGAATGATGGTGCGGCCGCCGTGGTCGTCACGTCGGAATCCTATGCGATCGCGCATGGGCTCACGATCCTCGCGCGCATTACGGGTTACGCAACTGGCGCCGGCAATCCCCGCGACTTGTTCTTCGCACCGATCACGGCCGTCAAGAACCTGATGGCCAAGACGGGCAAGACCATCGGCGATTATGATCTCATCGAAGCGAACGAAGCCTTTGCCTCGCAAGCCCTGGTTGACGGGGCCGGACTTGGGTGGGACGCCGATCGCGTGAACGTGCACGGCGGTGCCATTGCCTTGGGACATCCGATCGGTGCCAGCGGCGCACGCGTGCTGGTCACGCTGCTGCACGCACTCATCGATCGCGATGCGCGCACCGGCATCGCCACGCTCTGCCTGGGCGGCGGTGACGCAGTCGCGCTGTCCGTTGAACGCGTGGGCTAACACGAACATGCTCGTGCAGGCGTTGTTGGCGATGTCGTGACCACAGGCTCGGCACGCAAGCGGTTTACGCTCGATCCGGAACGCTGGCGCCAACGCCCCGACGGTCCACGCTGGTTGTACGCGGAGCCCGGACGGCTGCGCGCCATGTGGCGGCTGACGGTGTTCGGACTCTCCTTCGCCGTCGCACCGCTGATCGTGACCGGATTCGTCGCGCCCCTGTTCAGCCTTATCTCGCGCGCGGTGAGCGAACCGGTGGCCGCGTATCCGTACATCACGCTGGTCAGCGTGCTCGCGGCCACTGCGCTGGCGCTTCGTGTGGTGGACGATGCCCCGTGGAGCGCGGTCGCGCTGGGGCAGGGAAGCTGGCGCCCGCGAACGCTGGGCGTTGGTCTGTCGCTTGGCAGCGGGGCGATCGTCGCCACGATGGTGCTGCTCTGGCTCACTGGCGCGGCGCGCATCGAAACAGGCACCGCACCCCTCGCGAGCGCTGCCTCGATGAGCGACTGGTGGGCCACCGCCGCGCGGATCACCGTCCGCTTGGCACCGGCCGCGCTGTGGGAAGAGCTGCTCTTTCGCGGCTACCTGTGGACAGTGGCCTACGACGCCGGCGGCGTTCGCGTGGCCCGCTGGTCTTCGGCGGTCGCCTTTGGGGCGGTGCATCTGCTCAACCCCGGTGCTGGGGTGCTGTCGACCCTCATGGTCATCATCGCTGGGCTGTGTTTGGGTATGATTCGCGAGCGCACCAACAGCATCGGCGCCACGTGGCTGGCCCATTTGGCCTGGAATTGGATCATGGCTGCGGTGCTGCACGTGCCGGTCAGCGGGTTGCTCTTCGACACGCCACTCTATCGAACTGCTGTTGCTGGGCCGACGTGGTGGACCGGTGGGGCATGGGGACCAGAAGGTGGATTGGCCGCGCTGTGCGTGCTGGGAGGGGCGCTGGCGTGGAATGCTCGACGCACGTATCAGCAGACAGACACATCGACACACGCACCGACACACGCACCGACACATACACCGACACATACACCGCTGAGGGATTGAGCGTGGCAAGCACTACGGATACGAACGACATACATCACGTTGCCGTCGTTGGGGCGGGACAGATGGGCAACGGTATCGCCCACGTTCTGGCCGCCGGCGGCTATGCGGTGACCATGATCGACGTCAGCGACAGCGCACTGGCCAAGGGCGTCGAGACGATCACCAGGAACATGGATCGGCAGGTCAAGAAGGGCGCGTTCACGGCGGACGTCGCCGCCGCGGCGCTGTCGCGCATCGTCACCGCCACATCGCTCGACGCGGCGTCAACCGCGCAGGTCGTGATCGAAGCGGCCACCGAACGCACCGATCTCAAGTTCCGCATCTTTGAAGACCTTGATCGTATCGCCCCGGCCGGCGCGATCCTCGCCAGCAATACCAGCTCCATCGCCATCACCGAAATCGCCGCGCGTACCAAGCGTCCCGAACTCGTGATCGGCATGCACTTCATGAATCCCGTACCAGTCATGCAACTGGTCGAGGTCATTCGCGGCCTCGCCACGGGCGACGATACCACGCGGCGCGTCATGGCACTCGCCACCGCGCTCGGCAAGACGCCCGTTGAAGTCAACGACTTCCCCGGATTCGTGGCCAATCGCATCCTGATGCCGATGATCAACGAGGCGATCTACTGCGTCATGGAAGGCGTCGGCACACCGGACGCCATCGACACGGTCATGAAGCTGGGCATGAATCATCCCATGGGGCCGCTCGCGTTGGCCGATTTCATTGGGCTCGACACGTGTCTGGCCATTCTCAACGTGCTGCACGACGGACTCGGTGACCCGAAGTATCGCCCGTGCCCGTTGCTGCGAAAGTACGTCGCTGCCGGTTGGTACGGAAAGAAATCCGGTCGCGGTTTCTACACTTACTAAATCCATACTGAGTCCGTGATGCCCCTGATTGCGCAGAACGACACACAACGCGACATCCAGCAGCTGGCCCGCGCGTACGCCGAGCGCGAGCTCGTGTCCATGGCCAGCGAACGCGATCGAGAAGAACGCTTTGATCGCGAGATGGTGACGCAGATGGCCGAGCTGGGCTTCTTCGGGATGCTCATTCCCGAGCGCTTCGATGGGCTTGGGCTTGATGCGCAGAGCTATCTGCTGGCGCTCGAAGAAATCGCCGTCGCCGATGCATCGGCGGCTGTGCTGCTCAGCGTGCACAACACGCTGCCCACGCAGATGATTTTGAACTTCGGCACCGCCGAGCAACAACAGGCGTACCTGCCTGCGATGGCGCGCGGTGAACTGCTGGGGGCGTTTGCGCTGTCAGAGCCGGAGTCTGGCTCCGATGCGGCGTCGCTGCGTTGCCAGGCGGTGCGCGACGGAGACGACTGGATCCTGACCGGCACGAAAGCGTGGGTGTCGCACGGCAGCGAAGCCGGCGTCATTCTGTGTATGGCACGCACGGACAGCAGCGACAACCGGCGCGGCAGTAAGGGCATTTCCACGTTCATTCTCACGCCCGACCTTCCCGGCCTGCACATTGGCAAGAAAGAGTCCAAGATGGGATTGCGCGCGTCGCCCACCGTGCAGATCAACCTCGATGGCTGTCGCGTCCCGGGCAATCGGTTGCTGGGCGACGAGGGCAAGGGCTTCATCTACGCGCTGGGTTCGCTCGATCACGGCCGCTTAGGTATCGCGGCGCAAGCGATTGGCATCGCCCGTGCGGCGCTGGAAGCCGCGACGCGGTACGCCGGCGAACGTAAGCAGTTTGGCCAACCTATTCGCGATTTCCAGGCTATTCAGTTCAAGCTCGCCGATATGGCGACACGCATTACGGCGTCGCG
The DNA here is from genome assembly GCA_031421995.1 of Gemmatimonadaceae bacterium. Lineage (GTDB taxonomy): Bacteria > Gemmatimonadota > Gemmatimonadetes > Gemmatimonadales > Gemmatimonadaceae > Gemmatimonas. The sequence continues at coordinate 5,185 of JANOPS010000332.1, read as the reverse complement.
TGCACTTGTGCACACGGCCGCCGCCGCAAAGGAGCGGGGTGAAAACGTCACCCGCTTCAGCTCCATGGCGAAGCTCTTTGCTACCGAGACCGCCATGTGGGTGACGACCCAGGCCGTGCAGATCTTTGGCGGCTATGGGTACGTCACCGACTATCCCGTTGAGCGATACTTCCGTGACGCCAAGGTGACGGAGATCTACGAAGGCACGTCGGAGATCCAACGCATCGTGATTTCGCGCGAAACCATTGCCGCTGCGGCGGCCGCCAACGGTTCACTCCCCGACTGAGTCGCATTCCATGCGCTATTTCGAAACCATCGCCGAGATGGGCCATGAGCAAGTCGTATTTTGTCACGACAAAGCCTCCGGCTACCGCGGCATCATTGCCATCCACGACACCACGCTCGGCCCCGCGCTCGGCGGCTGTCGCTTCTGGAACTACGGCAGCGATGACGAAGCCGTCACCGACGCCTTGCGCCTCTCGCGCGGCATGACGTACAAGAACGCCGTCGCCGGACTCAACCTGGGCGGCGGCAAGTCGGTCATCATCGGCGACAACAAGACGGCCAACCGCGAGATGATCTTTCGTGCGCACGGCCGGTTCGTGGATTCGTTAGGCGGCCGCTATGTCACGGCCGAAGACGTTGGCACGACCGTCGAAGACATGGACTTCGTGCACATGGAAACGAAGTTTGTGGCCGGGATCGGGTCCAAGTCTGGCGACCCGTCCTCAGTCACCGCGCACGGCGTCTTCCGCGCCATTCAGGCCTCCGCCTTCCATCGCTGGGGCAGTGATTCCCTTGACGGTCGCACGGTCGCCATTCAGGGGCTGGGGAACGTTGGCAACCACTTGGCCAATGAACTGCACCGGTCGGGCGCCAAGTTGATCGTCACGGATATCGACGCCGCCCGCATTCAGCGCTGCGTCGACGCGACCGGCGCCACCCCGGTCGCGCTCAACGACATTTATGGGGCGAAGGCGGACATTTTCGCGCCGTGCGCGCTGGGCGGCATTCTGAACGACGAGACCATCCCCCAGCTGCAGGTCGAGATGGTCGCCGGCGCCGCCAACAACCAGCTCCTCGAAGACCGTCATGGCGACGCGCTCGAAGCCCGCGGGATCTTATATGCCCCTGACTACGTTGCTAACGCTGGTGGCGTGATCAACGTCTACAGCGAGCTCACCGGCTGGACCCGCGATCGGTCATTGCGCAAGGCCGACGAGATTTACGCCACGGTGCTGAGTGTGTTCCGGATTGCGAAAGAGACTTCGATCCCGACCTACGAGGCCGCCGATCGTGTGGCAGAGCAGCGGATTCAGGCGGTGCGCGGTATGATGAGGACGTGGCCACAGTATCCCAATCGCGAGGGTTGATCATGGCAGATGCGGCAGCGCCCAGAGAACGCATTCCGATTGCATCGGATCACGCGGGTTTTGAAATGAAGGAACGGTTGCGCGTTGCACTTGATGAGATGGGGTACGACGTGCAGGACATCGGCACGCACAGCACCGCGAGCACCGACTATCCCGACTACGCGCATCCGCTGGCCACCGAGGTCTCGAACGGTGAGGCGGCGCGCGGTGTGCTCTTGTGCGGCACGGGGCTGGGAATGTCCTACGTGGCCAATCGATATCCAGGGGTCCGCGCGGCGGTGGCGTGGACCCCGGAAATTGCCTCGTTGGCGCGCAAGCACAACGATGCCAACGTGCTGGTCCTGCCGGCGCGGTTTGTGTCGGATGAAGACGCCATCGCGATTCTCACGGCGTGGTTGAACACGGATTTCGAAGGCGGCCGTCACGGCACGCGCGTGAGTAAAATTGAACGAGACCCTGAAACAGTGGAGCCAAGCGCATGAGTGGGCCTGATGTGATGACCGAAGTCGCGAGTGCCGCGTGGCACACGTGGGATCGACTGCCGCCTGGCGCGTCCCTGCTGGCGACGGATCCCGAAATTGCGCACCTCGTTGTTGAAGAGACGCAGCGCCAAAGCGATGGCTTGGAGCTGATTGCCAGCGAAAATTTCGTCTCGCCGGCCGTCATGGAAGCGATGGGATCACCGCTCACCAACAAGTACGCCGAAGGACTGCCCGGCAAACGCTACTATGGTGGGTGTGAGGTGGTGGATCGCGTCGAGCAGTTGGCGATTGATCGCGTAAAAAAGCTGTTTGGTGCAGATCACGCCAATGTGCAGGCGCACAGTGGCGCGTCGGCCAATGCGGCGGTGTTTCTCGCCTTTCTCAAACCGGGCGACACATTCCTCGGCATGGATTTGTCGCAGGGCGGGCATCTTACGCACGGTTCGCCGGTGAATTTCTCTGGTCTGCTCTACAACGCGGTGTCGTACGGCGTGACGGCCGACGGGCTCATCGATTATGACGGCATGCGGCTCGCCGCGCGGACGCACAAGCCGAAGATGATCATTGCCGGGTACAGCGCCTACTCGCGGGCGATCGACTGGCAGGCATTCGCCGACGTGGCCAAAGAGGTGGGCGCGCTGTTTCTGGTCGACATGGCGCACTTCGCGGGCCTCGCGGCCACGGGTGTGTATCCGTCACCGGTGCCATTTGCTGACATTGTGACCAGTACCACGCACAAAACGCTGCGGGGCCCGCGCGGTGGCATCATCCTGTGCAAAGCTGAGTATGCCAAGGCGATTGACAAGGCGATTTTCCCGGGCATGCAGGGCGGACCGCTGGAGCATGTGATCGCGGCCAAAGCGGTGGCGTTCCATGAGGCGCTGCAACCGTCGTTTTCCACATACTGTCAACAGGTCGTCGACAACGCGCGCACGCTGGCTGGTGCGCTCGCGTCGCGGGGATATCACATTGTGTCTGGCGGTACCGACAATCATCTCATGCTGCTGGATCTTCGCAACAAGGGGCTGACGGGCAAAGTCGCTGAGAAGGCGCTCGATCTTGCGGCGATTACCGTCAACAAGAACACGGTGCCCAACGAAACGCAGTCGCCATTCGTCACGAGTGGGATTCGGATCGGCACGCCGGCAGTGACGACACGTGGGATGGGCAGTGACGCGATGCTGCGCATTGCCGCGTTGATTGATCGCGTGCTGACCGCGCCGGACGACGAAGCGGTACGGATGCGCGTGAAGGCGGATGTCAAGGAGTTGGCGGGCGAGTTTCCGCTGTATCGCTAGGCTGATCGCGTGTGGTGCGGGAGTTCGTGTGGGGCACGCGTAGCTTTGGCGTGCCCTCGCTCGTTTCCCTATTGTGTGCGTCGGCGCGATTCTGCATCATTTGAAGCGGCGGGTTCGTGCGGTAAACCATTTTCAAGGATTCAAGCAGTGGCCGAGTTGGCGTTCCGTGACGGCATCATGGACCAGATACGTCTGCGAGAGCAGCGCTTTGAGGAGCACGCGTATCTCTTCGTGCTCGCCGCGCTGGAGCACTGTCAGGCGCGTCTGACGGAGCGTCGGCACATCACCGGCCCCGAATTGGCGCATGCCTGTCGCGAGCTGGCGCTCCAGCGGTACGGCGTCATGGCGCGACTGGTGCTGGAGCATTGGGGTGTGACGTGCACCACCGATATTGGCGACATTGTGTTCACACTGGTCGACCTGGGGCTGCTGGTCAGCCAGCCCAACGATTCCCGCGACGATTTTTACGGCGTGTTCGAGTTTGCCTCGGCGTTCGAGCGCGAGTATCCGTGGAGTACCGCGCACGTCTGAGCGCGCGTCGGACCTGACGCGCACCGCTCATCCGTTGCGTGTCACGACGAATGACGTTGTCACGAATGCCGTTGTCACGAATGACGTTGTTACCAATGACGTTGTCACGAATGACGTTAGGCGAATGCCGGTACGACTTATCCCGGCATGACGAATCCCGGTATGACGAATGGCGTCCCGATGAGTGACCTCACGGCGCCTCGCGCAACGACCGCCGAGCAATCAGCGGCGCGCGACCACGCCGCGATTGCCAACGGAATCCCGAGCTTCACGCTCATGCTGGCAGCGGGCACGCGATCGGCAGAGGTGATCCTGCGCAGCTTCGATCACCTGCTGGCGCATGGCGTCGCAGTGTTCGCGGGATCGGGCAATAACGGGGGCGACGCATTCATCGTTGCCGCACAGCTGGCGCGGGCTGGCGTGCGTGTGCGGGTGACGTGTGCGGGCGAGCCGCGCACGGTCGATGCGCAACGCGCCGCCGCCATCGCGCACGACACGGCGTCGTTGAGCGGTCGGCTGACCTTCGAAACGGCCACCGGCACAACGGCCACCGGCGCAACGGCCACCGGCGCAACGACCACCGGTGAAACGGCCACGGGTCGCGAGGCGCTGATCGTTGATGGGCTGCTTGGCACTGGGCATCGCGAAGGGCTGCGCGAACCGGTGGCGGGTGCGGTCGCACTGATACGCGCGCACCGCGCGCGTGGTGCGCAGGTGGTCGCGCTGGACGTCCCCACGGGACTCAATGCCACCACAGGCGCCTGCGACGAGGGAATGGTCCCCGCGCAGCTCACGATTACATACGGCACGATCAAGCGCGGACTGCTCTTTGCACGGGCGCACGCCGGTCGCATTGTGCTGGTCGACATCGGGCTTGGGGCGCATGCGGCGCTTGCCGATGACGCGTGGCTGATGGCGGACCCGCATGCGCTGGCCCGGAGCCTGCCGGATGTCGCGTGGAACGCGCATAAAGGGACGCGTGGTTTTCTGGAAATCGTCGGTGGTGGTGTGGGCATGGCGGGCGCGGTGACACTCGCGGCGCGGGCCGCACTCGCATCGGGACTGGGATTGGCCCGTGCGTATGTGGCGGAGGCCAGCGTGGCCCCGCTACAGCAGGCAGTGCCGCAGGCGATCACGCGCTCGTGGACCGCGACTGACGCGTTCTCGTATTCGACTGCGCGTAACGCAGCCCCCGTTGCCGCAGCGCCGGCGCCGACACGGGCACCAACAGCGCTGGCGATTGGGCCAGGTCTCGGCAGGACGGCCGCAGCGATCGCCGTGATGCGTGAAATGTTGGAGGCATCGCCGCGTGTGCCGGTGGTGCTCGATGCGGATGCGCTGAATTTGCTCGCCGCAGAGCCGGGCGATGTGGCGCAGCGACTCCGCGACTGGTGCGGACATGATCGCGAGGTGGTCTGTACTCCACATCCGCTGGAGTTCGCGCGTCTCACTGGCGTTGCAGCAACGGCGCCGTGGGAAGAACGCGAGATCGCACTGCGTG
>JANOPS010000331.1:0-1517 GCA_031421995.1 Gemmatimonadaceae bacterium | reverse complement strand
AAACACAGGATTGGTCGCCGCGTTGTTCACGATGATGTCGATCCCGTCAAAGTGCTCGACGGTCCGCGCCGCGACCTCGTGGGCATCGGCGGCGATCCCCATATGGGCCACAATGCCGGCCACCTCATGGCCCTCAGCGCGTAACGCCGCAACTGCCGCGTCCACGTGCTCCGCGCGGCGACTGGAAATCGCCACCTTCGCGCCGGCGCGCGCGAGCGTCGTGGCGATCGCCAGTCCGATACCGCGCGTGCCCCCCGTGACGATCGCCACCTTCCCCGCAAGGCGAAATCGGGAGTGCACATCGTTGGCAACTGGCGTCAGCGGCTCGTGCATTGACATGGCTGGTTTCGGTAAGGGTAAATGACCTGAGGAAACATGCAGTCCCGCTCGCACAGCGCTATCGGTCGATACGTGTCACTCGTCCAATGGGCGGAGCAACGATGCGCCCGTTCATCGCCTGCAGGTGCCGGATCACCAGATCAACGGTCCGCGGCGCTGACGTCGGATTGCTCTCCAGTATCTTGCACGTCGCCTCGGCTTCGGGGATGCGGTACCCATCTCCGCCGCGGCATGCGGGGTAGGCCCCAAAGGTCAGCCGCACCGTGTCGGCGTCGCCGATACTCCGCCCATCCTCCCGAAGCAACGGACCCACCACGCGCGCGCCGCTCGGCAATCGTGCATCGAATGCAAAGCGCAGGCCACTCACTTGCGGATACGGACCTGCCGCGAGGCCTTTCGCACTCACGCCGTTCTCCAACAGCGCTCGCAACCGCGCGCCAACAATCGGAAAGGTGACCGCGCGGGTTTCGTCGGCGAAAAGAAAGATCCCTTCAATCATGTGCCGCGTGATCGGACCGGCGGCCATCATATCGTCGAAACGCAGGGCGCCCGCATTGATCATCGCCACGTCGGCGTTGGTGCCAATGCGCATCCCGTCGGTGATCATATTGCCGAATGGACTCTCACGCTTGGAAATCGAGTCGATCGCGTTGATCGGCTCCGACGCGACACCAAGCACGTGATCAGGACCGATGCGCCGGGTGAGCGTGTCTCTCCAGCGCGCCACGACCGCCGCGGTCGGCGCGTCCTCGCGCATGCCCGTTCCGATGCGAAACACGCGATCCTGTACCGTCCACCCCTTCCCGTTCTGCGTGAAGGTCACGAGCGCCGCGGTCCTGTTGTTGCTCACCGCCTTGATCAACAGCCGTCCGTCCAACTCGCGTCGACGACCATCGTGGTCATGTCCGCCGAGGATGGCGGCAATGCGCGGTTCGCGCTCCAGCGTGCGAACATCCTCGAACATAAACCGGTGGGTCATTGCCACCACCAACTCCGCGCCGGCCGCTTGCACCGTATCGACAAGCGCGGTGGTCGCGCTGTCGGCGTCGGCACAGCGCACGTACGGAGGGTAGTCGCGCTGCACCGTGGTCCCAATGATCCCGATCTTGACGCCACCCACCCGCACGGTGTCCCATCCGCGCACGCCGGGGAACGGCGCGCCGGTCGACTCGGTACAG
>JANOPS010000330.1:0-24144 GCA_031421995.1 Gemmatimonadaceae bacterium | reverse complement strand
CGCGGTTGGGCCCCAGCTTCCCGGTGCATACGACGCGGGGGTGACGGGACTGTTGAGAAGGGGTTCGACGATCCGCCACGCCGCTTCCACCGCGTCTTGCCGTGCAAACAAGGTCGCGTCGCCGTGCATGGCGTCACCGAGGAGGCGTTCATACGCGTCCATATCGTCGTCGTCACGCTGTCGTACGACGGAGAGCTCGGTCATTTGGCCGACCATCCCTTCGCCAGCGCGTTTGGTCCGCGCGCCAAGCGCGATCGCGACCTCGGGGCCGAGTCGGAACCGCACGTAGTTGCCGATGGAGGGCACGGCTTCCTGAAAGACGACTTGTGGTGGCACCTTGTACTCCACGATCACTTCCGTCGCCGTCATCGCGAGGGACTTTCCTGCGCGGATGTAAAACGGGACATCGGCCCAGCGCCACGAATCGATCTTGAGTTCGACCGCCGCAAAGGTCGGAACAACGGAGTTCGCGGCCACGCCGACTTCAGCGCGGTAGCCATCCACCTGACCCGTGACCAAGAGGTCGGTGCTCATCGGTCGAATGCTGCGCAACACCTTGGCCTGCTCATCGCGCAATGCCTCATTGTAGGAGCTGCTCGGGGGCTCCATCGCCAGAAATCCAACAACCTGCAGCAGATGATTCTGAATAACGTCGCGAATGACCCCAGCCTCTTCGTAGAACTTGCCCCGCCCGTCAACGCCGAAGGACTCGGCCATGGTAATCTGCACGTTCTCGATGTAGTTCCGATTCCACGTCGGCTCGAGAAACGCGTTGGCAAAACGGAAGTACAGCAGATTCTGCACGGCTTCCTTGCCCAAGTAGTGATCAATCCGATAGATCGACGACTCGGGGAATCGAGTATGCAGCGTGGCGTTGAGCGCTTGTGCTGATGCCAAATCGCGGCCGAACGGCTTTTCCAGCACGACGCGCGCACCGGCAACACAACTCGCCTCGGCAAGTCCTTCCACCACCGCTGCAAAGAGCGATGGGGGAATGGCGAGGTAGTGTAATGGCCGCGAGGTGGTGCCGAGCGCGACGCGCAATCGATTGTAGGTATCCGCGGCGCGGTAGTCGCCCTGCACGTACGACAGCGACGCAGCCAGCACAGCAAACGCCGTCTCGTCGACACCACCGCCATGCGCGTTCACGCTGTCGCGGGCCCGCGCGATCAGTTGCTCTTGGCTCATTGCCGATGACGCCACCCCGACAATCGGCACGCGCAACTGGCCGCGCTTGGCCATGTTGTGCAGGGCAGGGAAGATCTTCTTGAAGGCGAGATCCCCCGTGATGCCGAAGAACACCAACGCGTCTGAGTTTTCCGTAGTCGGCGTGGACTCAACGCCGGTGATCTCGCTGGTGCTCACGTGGCAGGCTTCTCGGTATGCCCGCCAAACTGATGCCGGAGGGCCGACAACAACCGGTTTTGAAACTCGGCGTGTCCGCGAGAGCCAAACCGTTCGAACAAGGACGCCGACAAGACGTGAACAGGGACCGCGAGGTCGTTCGCGGCGGCCAAGGCCCAGCGACCTTCGCCCGAGTCGGACACGCGTCCGCTATACGCCTCGAGTGCGGGATCACCGGCGAATGCCTGGGCCGAGAGATCGAGCAACCACGATGGGATGACACTCCCGCGCCGCCACAACTCGGCGATCTCACCGATGTTGAAATCGTATTGGTAGTGCTCGGGGTGGCGAAGCGGTGTCGTCTCGGCGTCGTGCGTCTGTTGCGCGCGGCCGGCGTTGGCGTGTGCCAACAGATTGAAGCCTTCGGCGTAGGCCGCCATCATCCCGTACTCGATGGCATTGTGCACCATCTTCACAAAGTGTCCAGCGCCGGCGCCGCCGCAGTGCATATAGCCCTCGGCCGCGGTGCTGGTTGAGCCGTTCGTGCGACCGGCGGTTGGCGGGGCAGACTGCGCACCCGGTGCCAGCGTCGCGAAGATCGGTTGCAGGCGTTGCACCGCCTCCGTCTCGCCGCCAATCATCAGACAGTAGCCACGGTCGAGGCCAAACACGCCGCCGCTTACGCCAACATCCACGTACTGTACACCAACCTTCGCCAGCTTGGCAGCGCGCGCGATGTCATCCTGGAACATCGAGTTCCCGCCATCGATGATGATGTCGCCCGGTGCAAGCGTCGGCGTCAGCCGCTCGATGGCATCGTCCACGAAGGCGGCAGGCACCATGATCCAGATGACGCGTGGCGTGGAGAGCGCTTGGACAAAGGCGTCCTCGGTTGTGGCGCCAATTGCCCCTTCGCCCACGAGCGTCTGCACCACGTCCGCCGAGCGGTCGAAGGCAACGCAGCGGTGACCGCCGCGCAGGAGGCGCCGAACCATGTTGGCACCCATCCGTCCCAGCCCCACCATCCCAATTTCCATGCGATTCTCCGGAGAACTCGTGAGGCGTTGACGGACTACGTGGAGTACACACCGCCGAGCCGCCAATGGCACCAGCGGAATTTGTGGCGCGGACCCCCGCGGCGCAGTATGTATCGCATAATCGGTTCTCGAAACCCCGCCCTTTTCACCTATCGTGACACACACCCGAACGATACGGATCGGTGCACCTCAGGTGCTGGTTGACCACCTCGTCGAGCATCTCTGTCTGGCCGTTGAGGCTGCTGTTACGTCGCGCGGGCGCTGTTCGGTCGCGATTCCCGGTGGGTCGGTCGCCGCGGCGGTCCTTCCGGCGCTCTCTCAGCGGCCGCTCCCTTGGCACGCCGTGCACCTCTTTTGGTGCGATGAGCGTGCGGTCCCGCTCGCGAACCAGGATTCCAACGCGGGGTCCGCACTTCGGCTGGTGGCCCAGTCGCCACTGGCGGAGGGGGCCGTCGTGCATGTCATGCGCGGGGACGCCACAGACCTTCCTGGCGCCGCAAGCGACTACGCGGCTGAGCTAGCGAGCGTCGCGGGCAACCCGCCGGTGTTGGATGTAGTGCTGTTGGGGATTGGCGAAGACGGACACGTGGCATCGCTCTTCCCGGGGCACGTTTCCGAACCCGAACCCGAACCCGAACCCGAACCCGAACCCGAACCACGGACGTCGGCACAGACGTCGGTGCTGGTGGTGACTCATGCGCCGAAGATGCCGCCGACACGGCTCAGTCTCTCGTTGTCCGTGCTCACCGCCGCGCGCGAGACCATCGTCATGGCTTTCGGGAGCGCGAAGGCGCGGGCGGTGCACGATGCACTCGAAGGGAGCAGTCTCACGCCTCCGCTTGCACGCATCGTCCGTGCATCTCGTCGATTGCAGCTGCTGCTGGATCCGCATGCGGCGGCACTGCTCGAACATACTCCCGTGGAGAATCTCCGATGAATGGTACACCGCGAATGGCCCCCGGTTGGCCGGGCGTAGAGCCTCGCTGGACCTCGAGTGCCAAGAGCGCTGTGGGAACGGCACTGGGCGATGGATCGCGCGTGTGGTTTTCCGCCAGTCATGGCATCTTGAATGAGGTGTACTATCCCGAGGTCGACACGGCGTGTCTGCGGGACGCTGGCCTGTTGGTGACGGCCGCCAATGGTTTTTTCTCCGAAGAAAAGCGCGACTGTGATCACGCGGTCGAGTGGATGGAGCCCGGGGTCCCGGCGTTCCGCATGGTGAACAGTTGTCGTGCTGGGCGGTATGTCATCGAGAAACGGATCTGCACGTCGCCCGAGTATGACGTCGTGCTCCAGCACGTGCTGTTCACCCCGCGGGTGGGGACATTGGACGACTACACGCTGACGATGCTGCTCAGCCCGCATCTGGGCAATCACGGCGCGGGTAACACGGGGTGGACCGGTCAGCACCGTGGACACGATGTGCTCTATGCACAGCGCGAAGCGCTGTCACTCGCGGTTGCGTGCAGCGCACCCTTTACGCAAGGTACCGTTGGCTTTGTGGGGCCGCATGACGCATGGCACGACGTGCGCGCGCACGGCACGCTCACGAGCATTCATCAACGCGCGGAGAATGGCAACATCGTTCTCGCCGCACAGGTCGACGCGCGCGCCACCGGCGGCAGCTTCACCATCGCGATCGGATTCGGGGCAGACCCGGAGATCGCGGCCCTCCACGCGCGCGCCGCACTTTTCGATGCGTTCAACGATACGGAGGCACGATACGCCAGCGCTTGGCGCGCGTGGCAGGCGCCACTGCATGACCTCGACGAACTTGCCGGCGACAGCGAGCCGCATCTGTACCGCGCGAGCACCGCCGTCATCAAAGCCCATATGACGATGAACAATGATGGTGGCGCGATTGCCAGCCTGTCGGTGCCGTGGGGGTCGAGCAAAGGGGACGGCGATCTTGGCGGCTATCATCTGGTGTGGCCACGCGACATGGTCGAGACGGCCGGGGGACTGCTTGCGGCACACGCGTATTCGGACATGAAGGCGATGCTGCGATTTTTGGCGGTGACACAGGAACAAGACGGCCGCTGGCCGCAGAACATGTGGCTGAATGGTTCGGCGTACTGGACGGGTTTGCAGATGGATGAAGTCGCCTTCCCCATTCTGCTGGTCGATCATGCGCGTCGCGCGCACGCGATTGACGTGGACGAGGTTGCGCAATGCTGGCCGATGGTGAAGCAGGCCGCGGTCTTTGTTGCGTTGCATGGACCGGCAACCGAGCAGGATCGATGGGAGGAGAACGCGGGCTATACGCCGTTCACGATTGCGGTGGAGATCGCCGCATTGCTTGCCGCCGCCGACCTGGCCGAGCTTGCGGGCGACGCTGGTCTAGCGGGGCACCTTCGGGACACGGCCGATGATTGGAACGCCAGCATCGAACACTGGCTGTTCGCCGAGGGGTCGTCGCTCGCCGAACAGCTTGGAGTTCCGGGATACTATGTGCGGGTGGGAAGCGCTGTGAAGGCCGATGCCGCATCACCGACGAACGTCATGGTGCGCGTGAAGAATCGCGGTGCTGATGTGGCCCCACTGCACGCGTCGGCGTTGATCAGTGTCGACGCACTCGCTTTGGTCCGTTTCGGCCTGCGCGCTGCGCTCGATCCACGAATGGTTGCGACGGTCCAGGCCATCGATGCCACGTTGCGAACAGAGACCGCCACCGGCCCAACATGGCGGCGATACAATGAAGACGGCTACGGGGAGCATGATGACGGCGGCGCCTTCAACGGCACGGGGATCGGTCGAGGGTGGCCGCTGTTGGCCGGGGAACGCGCGCACTATGAGATCGCGGCGGGACACCTTGACGCCGCACGCACGCTCGCCGAAGTGATCCGGGCGCAGGCAAACGATGGCGGGATGCTACCGGAGCAAGTCTGGGATGCGCCAGACATCGCGGCACGCGAGCTGTTCAACGGCGGACCGACGGGCTCCGCGATGCCGCTGGTCTGGGCGCACGCGGAGTACGTCAAGTTGTTGCGGTCGCTGCGTGACGGCGCCGTCTACGATTGTCCACCGCAACCGCACGCGCGGTATGTGGTGCAGCACAACGTGCCGCGCGTGACGGCGTGGAGCTTCTCACATCCGTCGCCGCGGCTCGCGCCGGGGCGCGTGTTGCGCGTGGATGTCAAGGCGCCGGCGCGTGTACGCTGGTCGCGTGATGGCTGGGCCACGCATGAAGAGCACGAGACCACCGAGATTGTGCATGGGCTCCATGCAGTGGAGCTTCCAACGGGCACGATCGTGGAAGGAACGCGCGTGCTGTTCACCTTTTACTGGCTCGACGCCAATCGCTGGGAAGGTCGAGATTTTGACGTGACCGTCGTGCCGTAGTGCGAGGACAAGGTCCAAGTGCGAACGTCGAGCGAGCGCCATCACGTCCGTCTGCCAGATGACCGAGGATGCTGAGTCGTCTGGCAGACGACGTGATGCGCGGTAGAACGTGGTCCTGCGTGGCCCTACGTGGTCCTGCGTGGTACTACGCGTGCGTCCGGCGTCTGCGCGACGCGATGCCCATCGCCGCGAGTCCGATTGCCATGAGCGCGTAGGTCGACGGTTCCGGGACGACGTTCGTCAAGACGCGTACGTGGTCGCCCGGATCAGACGCGTTCCAGTCGATGGTGAGCACATTGGCCGCAAACGAGGCGGCGTCGCCGGCTTCAAGACCGGTGAGGGCGTTGTTGGCGTACGTCACTGGGGCGCCCAGCCGATACGCAACGCTCGTGACGTTCACATCGTTCGTGGAGGTATATAGCGTATTGATGGACTCACCAAACGTGATGGTCCCGGTAACGCTTTGCGCCGTGTTCGGGTCAAAAAAGATCAGCCACGACTGCAAGTTGCCAATCTGCTTCTCCTTCAAGTAGTACACCACGAAATTGTCATCCACGGCACCATTGCCGATCGCGGCGTCATTCACCGTGAGCCAATCCCTGAACGTGTACCCGGTTGAGAGCGATGCGGTGGGTTGCGCGGATGCAACGGTAGCGGTGCTGAGAAGCAGTACAGCGAGAGCAAGTCGGCGGAACATGGTTCGTCTCCTGTCCTTGATGGTGGATGCCGGCGGACTCAAGCGAAGTACTTGAGGCGCAGCAATACTGACGCTTATCATGGCGTTGTTTTGCCTCGCAGTTGGACACGGGGACGTGACAATTGTTAAGGTCGTGTGTGTCGGCCAATCCTCCTGTTCGCTTTGCCTCACGCCAACCTCAACCGTACGATGCCTCTAATCATTCCCGATCCGGACAAGATCAAAGCGTTCGCCACAGCGGCCGCCTTCGCCCGTTGGCTCTCGACGCATCACGCCAACGAATCCGAACTGTGGCTGAAGATTCACAAAAAGCATTCGGGCCTGACATCCATCGCCTACGCCGAGGCGCTCGACATTGCCTTGTGTTGGGGCTGGATTGACGGGCTCAAGAAATCCTTTGACGAGCACTCGTTTCTGCAACGCTTCACGCCGCGCCAGAAAAAGAGCATGTGGAGTCAGGTCAACCGCGAGCATGTCGCGCGCTTGACCACCGCCGGGCGGATGACGTCGCACGGGCAACAGTGCGTGGACGCCGCCAAGGCTGATGGACGCTGGGACGCCGCCTACGCCCCGATCAGCAGCGCGACGAAAGACACCACGCCGCCAGATCTCCGTGCCGCCATCGAGGCGAATCCTCGCGCCCTCGCGACGTACCAGACGCTGGGCACCATGAACCTGTTTGCCCTCGCGTTCCGAACCAACAACATGAAAACGGTGGCTGGTCGGGCACGGAAGATCGAGGCGCTCGTGGAGATGCTGGCGAAGGGCGAGACGATCGTGCCCGAAAAACCCCGGCGAAAGCCGGCCCCCTAATGGGGCGCCAACGGCGATTCCTTGACAGACGCTGGTCCTTGAGGGACTGTCTCCCGGCAGGACGCGCCACGGCGAGCGTCACTCCCCACTCGCTGGTGTTTCTCATTCAAGGAGCCGAACGATGGGATCCTCTGCGCTCGTGAAATCTCTCGGAACTGGTGTGGTAATGCAGGTGGTGATGGTCGCGATCGGGAAGTTCGTTCCGGCAATCGGAGGTATGCCGAACTTTTACGCGATTTGCGGAACGGCCCTCGCGACGATTACCGGAGCGCTCGTCGCCAAAGCCTCACCGGGTGCCGCGGCGGGCGCCACGGCGATGAATGGCGCCCTCGCCGGTGGTGTCAGCAGCGTTGTTGGCGGACTGGCCGCCGTAGCAACCGGGCAGTGGCCAGCGTTTGCAGCCGTCCAGTTACTGTTCCCAGCGCTCTCCGGCGCGGTCGGCGGTGGAGCAGGAGGCCTTCTGGGTCGAATGATGTCGTCGAAGGCGAAGACCGGGTGACGTTGCGATATCGCGCGAGCTGGTGTGCGAGCTGGTGTGCGAGCTAGTGTGCGAGCTGGTGTGCGAGCTAGTACACCACGACGCTCGCGCCTAGATAGTACGTCACGAAGTCCGCTCGGCCACGCAGCGGAATGGGGTCGCGGTTTGCACGAAACCCGTCTTCGACGCGCTTGTCATTCAGATAGCTGGCTTCGTCGTGCCGGAGGTAGCGCGCCCCAAGGTCGAGTCGGACGGGGCGGCTGCTGCTGCCAAGCCGAATCGCCAGACCGCCGGCCATACCGTACGCCAGCGCCACGTCGCTCGAGTTGGTGGTGCTGGCGAACGACTGGTTGTTGTTGCTGTTGTTGTTTGAGCCTTCCACCGAGCTTTCTGTCCAAAACGCCGAGAAGCCGCCAAGCGCGGCGACATAGGGAGAGATCGCACCGGTCGTGCCGCCCAGCTGCGGACCGCCGACCATGGAAAAGATGCTGCTGGTGGTCCGAAGGTCGAGCTTGACCAGCCCGCCCGTATTGGCAAAATCGATCCGTCGCGTGTTCGACCCGTATACCAAGAATCCGGCATCGACCCGCACGTTCGCAATCCCGTTGGGGTCTAGGCGCCAAAGGCCTGATGCGTTGATACCGAATCCGTTCCCGGTATTCTGGCCAAAGTCGCCCTTGGGCTCACTCACTTGCAGGTACGCCGCGCCAAGGAATCGTCCGGTGAGTGCGCGTGGCGTGTCGCGTTGGGCATGCGCAACGCTGGCGCAGCAACCCGAGAGCAGGAGCGTCGATGCGAGGCGCCGAAGGAAGACGTGGTGTGTCATCAGTTGAGAGGGCGGAAGGGTAAAGGGAGTCTACTCGCCTTCGTACGCCGCGGTCCAGAAAAAGTGTCGCGCCCGCAGCGTTCGCGTCAGTAGTACATTTTAAGGCACTTACTCTTCCCATCTCAGGACACGCCGGCATGAACATCGGAGTTCCCCTCGAACACACCCCGCGCGAGACGCGGGTCGCCCTCGTACCCGAGAGCGTCGCCAAGCTCATCAAGGCAGGTGCCAAGATCACGGTGGAACGCGGCGCCGGGATTCGCGCCGGTTTCCCCGATGCGTTGTACGAAAGCGCCGGCGCGTCGCTTGGCGACGTGGCCGCTGTCTTCACGGCCGATCTGGTCTGCAAGGTGCAGAAACCGACGGCTGATGAAGTGGCGCGGATGTCGCGGGGCAGCCATCTGCTGTCGCTGCTGCAACCATCAACCAGCGCAGAGTCCATCGCCGCGCTCGATGCACAGGGCGTCACGGCGTTCGCGCTGGAGCTGGTGCCGCGGATCACGCGGGCGCAATCGATGGATGTGCTGTCCTCACAAGCAACGGTGTCTGGATACAAGGCGGTGCTGGTCGGCGCGTCGGCGATGGTCAAGTTCATGCCCATGCTCACGACGGCTGCCGGCACGATCGCCCCGTCAAAGTGCTGCGTGCTTGGCGCCGGCGTGGCTGGTTTGCAGGCCATTGCAACGGCGCGTCGACTTGGCGCCGTGGTCTCGGGCTTCGACATTCGCGCGGCAGCGGCCGAACAAATCCGTTCTCTCGGCGCCACGGTGGTGGCGCAAGACCTGATCGCTGCCGACTCCGAGACGGCGGGGGGATACGCGAAAGAGCAAAGCGCCGAGCAGCAGGCGGCGATTCAAACGGCGCTGCGCGCACATCTCGCCACGATGGATCTGGTGATTACCACGGCGGCGATTCCGGGACGCGCAGCGCCGCGTCTGATTTCCACGGACACCGTGATGACGATGGCTCCCGGCTCTGTGATCGTCGACCTGGCGGCAGAGAGCGGTGGAAACTGCGAAGCGACCGTGGCCGGCGAGACGGTGTCGGTGAACGGCGTGCAGGTCATCGGCCCCATCAACCTGCCGGCCTCAATGCCGCAGCACGCGTCGCAGATGCTTAGTCGCAATGTGCTCACGTTTGTGCAACACATCCTCACCAAAGAGGGTGCGCTCCATGTTGATCGGGCCGATGAGATCACCGGCGCGATGATCGTCACCGGAAGGAGTCCCTCATGAGTGAAACGCTGATCGGCGGGATCGTGGTGTTCGTGCTCGCGACCTATCTTGGTGCGGCGCTGATTGGACGCGTTCCGACAACATTGCACACGCCACTCATGTCGGGGGCGAACGCGGTGTCGGGCATCACGGTCGTTGGCGCTCTGCTGGTGGCCGGAGCCGGGTTTGGTAGGCTCTCATCAGTGCTCGGCTTTCTGGCGATCGTCTGTGCCATGATGAATGTCGTCGGCGGCTACGCGGTCACCGACCGTATGCTGCAGATGTTCAAGAAAAGCCCAACGGAGCCGACCAAGTGATCCCGGTCGTGTGGGAACGCCTGCTGTATCTGCTTGCGGCCGTCCTGTTCATCATTGGGCTCAAGCGACTACAGAGCCCGGAAACGGCGCGCACGGGCAATCGGATTTCGGCGATCGGCATGCTGATCGCGATCCTGGTCACGCTGATCGACTCGGGCATCGTGTCGTACACCACGATTGCGGCTGGCATGGTGGTAGGAACGGGGCTTGGGATGTGGCTGGCCTACAGTGTCAAGATGACGTCCATGCCGCAGATGGTCGCGCTGTTAAACGGCTTTGGTGGTGCCGCGTCGCTCATGGTCGCGATCGCCGAGTACCTCCACGGAAGCGAGCGAGGCGCACCGGTCTCGGTTGATGTGGCGTTGACCACCCACCTCGGCGTGTTGATCGGCGCAGTCACGTTCACCGGGTCGGTGATTGCCTGGGCAAAACTGCAAGAGTTGATGTCGGGAAAGCCCATCACGTTTCCGGCACAGAAACTGGTGAACGGGCTGATCTTCGCCGCGATCCTTGGTCTGACGGGGTGGCTGGTGATCGATGGCAACGCACCGCATGCCGCGTTCTACGGATTGGTCGCGCTCTCGTTGCTGCTTGGCGTGTTGCTGGTGGTGCCGATCGGCGGCGCCGACATGCCGGTGGTGATCTCGTTGCTCAATTCGTACTCCGGCATTGCTGGCGCGATGACGGGCTTCATTATTCAGAACGAAGTCCTGATCATCTCCGGCGCCTTGGTGGGCTCGTCGGGCGTGATCTTGAGTTTGGTGATGTGCAAGGCGATGAACCGATCGCTGGGCAACGTGATCTTTGGCGCCTTTGGCGCGGCCGGCAAGTCGAGTGGCAAGCTGGCCGAAGGATTGTCCGTCAACGAGACGAACATCGAGGAAGCCGCGCTGCAACTGGCCTACGCGCAGCAAGTGATTGTTGTACCGGGCTACGGGCTGGCCGTAGCGCAAGCACAGCATCAGGTGCGCGAGCTCATGGAACTGATCGAGAAGCGTGGCGGCACGGTGAAGTTCGCCATCCATCCGGTTGCCGGCCGCATGCCAGGACACATGAACGTGCTGCTCGCCGAGGCCAACGTGGCGTACGACAAGTTGTTCGATATGGACGACATTAATCCGGACTTCGAACGCACCGATGTGGTGTTGGTGATCGGTGCCAACGACGTCGTGAACCCGGCGGCAAAAACCGATCCGGGGAGCCCGATCTTCGGCATGCCAATCCTGAATGCCGATGCCGCGAAACGCATCATTGTGTTGAAGCGTGGCATGAGTGCCGGCTTTGCGGGCATCGAGAACGAGCTGTTCTACAACAACAAAACGCAGATGCTCTTCGGTGATGCCAAGGGCACGCTCGGCAAGCTGCTCGCGGAAATCAAACAGGTGTAGCGCGAACGACCTGCGCTACATCCGCTCTATACTTGCTGCATCCATTCGGCCGCCTGACGCGCGTAGTACGTGAAGATGACGTCTGCGCCGGCGCGCCGGATGCCGAGTAAGCTTTCCAGTACGGCGCGGCGCTCGTCAAGCCAGCCGTTAGCGCTTGCGGCTTTCAGCATCGCATATTCGCCGCTGACCTGATACGCGGCGACCGGCAGCGTGGTGTTCGCGCGGAGCAGGCTGATGATGTCGAGGAAGGGCCCGGCCGGCTTCACCATGACGATGTCGGCGCCTTCCGCTTCATCAAGACGGAGTTCGCGCAGCGCCTCGCGCGAGTTCGCCGGGTCCATTTGGTAGGTCTTCTTGTCGCCCGACTTGGGCGCCGAATCCAGCGCCTCGCGAAAGGGGCCGTAAAAGCTTGAGGCGTATTTTGCCGTGTAGCTCAGGATCGAGACGTCGGTAAATCCGGCGCCATCAAGGGCTCCGCGTAATGCGCCAACCCGTCCGTCCATCATGTCACTCGGGGCGACCACATCCGCGCCGGCAGTGGCGTGCGCCAACGCCTGCTTGCAGAGGACCTCAATCGTGTCGTCATTGAGGATACGCCCGTCGTCGTGCACAATGCCGTCGTGCCCATCGCTGTTGTAGGGATCGAGTGCGACGTCGGTCATCACGACCAGATCCGGGAACTCGCGTCTCAGTGAGCGAATGAGTCGAGGGATCAGGCCGTCAGGATTCCACGCTTCATCGCCGCGACGGTTCTTGAGTGACTCGTCGATGGCGGGGAAGAGCACTACGCTTTTCACGCCCACGTCCCGTGCGGCAGCCACCTCCGACAGCAGCGCGTCAGGGCCCAAACGCGCGCAGCCGGGCATCGAGCCAATAGGCTCGACCGTCGATTTCTCGTGGACGAAGAGCGGATAGACGAAGTGACGAGGGTCGAGCACCGTCTCGCTATGGAACGAACGAATGACGGAGGAGCGCCGGTTGCGGCGCGGGCGGGAAGGCAAGTTGAGGGTCACACGAGCAATATGTCAGAAAGGGGCCATGGCGTCTACGACAAAGCAGCCATCGGAGCGTGCTCCAATGGCTGCTTTGTCGTTGGGAATACCGACCGACCGCTGCGACCGACTGCGCCGCCCCACTCCGGCAGGCTGCTTACACGATCTCGCAGGCCCCGCCGGCGCAGGCGACCACGTCGGCCAACGTCGTGCGGTCGTCATGCTCCACAAGGGCCGTGTAGTCCACCTCACGGTACTGCAGGGCGTTCCAGCGCAGGATGTCCGATTCTGTGGTGACGGCCTCACGCGGTGCCTGCGCATAAATCTTGTCGCCCGTCTCGCGCAGCAACGAGATGCCGGCGAAGTACTCACGATTCTCCCAGATGAACTCGTGGACGGCGTCCCACTCGTCATCGCGCACCGTGACGGTATTCGACACGTTGTGGTGCAACCCCGGGTTGTACTGCTCGTGTCGACGACCCGCGCAGACCCAGTGGCGCTGTACCAAACGCACCGAATCGAGGAACGCGACGGCATTCACGTCTTCGCGCAGAATCGCGTCGGGGCGCGCCGAGACGGGGAACGTGATCACGTCCGTCGTCTCCGGGTCCCACACGGACGTTTCGGTCATGTGCGGATTGCGCGACTTGAACCACTGGTACAACGGCTCGGTGCGCGCCGCTTGCACCCGACGGAAATAGTGGCGCGCGTGATGCGGATGGATGCCGGAGGCCGCGTTCAGCACGAGGCTGGCGGTGCCTTCGGGCTTCACACACGTGAGCCGCGCGGCCGGCGCAATGCCGAGATGCTCGGCGATGGCAGCGTTCGTGTCGAGACAGACCTGCGCGCCCCGCTCCAGCACCGACGGATTGAGCAGCAATGCCGGCCGCTCAAGGATGCCGCAGATGGAGACGCCAAGCAGCGACTCACGTTCGTTGATGACGCGGGTTACGGGACCGAGGTAGGCAATGTTCGTGTACGCGGCCTGGAGCGTGCCGAGCAGCGAGGCTGATTGGCATGCGGCGAGGAACTCTGCTTCGCTGTCGCACTGGGCGCCGTTGATCGTGGTCAGGTTGCACATCTGCCATCCAGACAACCGCGTACCGATTGGTACGTCCGCATGACCGTATGCGGTCAGCTTCGCGCGCGACGTATCGTCGACCGTCAACATCGGTGCAAGGCCGATTTCCACGCAGGGATTGGCGCCGTACTCGGCGTCGTCCACAAAATAGAAGCCGGGTTCTCCGTACTCCTTTTGAAACTCGAACAACTTCGTGAAGTCCGACTCCTGCACGGTGTTGCGCACCAGCACCGCCGAGTTGTTCGACTTCCCGCGTTGCGAGTTGGTCTCAAACCAGTTGCCGGTCTTTGCTGCGGCCATTTCGTCGTCGTCCGACGAAAAAAGGCAGATCGTTGCCGAGCGCCGAATACCGCCGGACAGCACCGCGACCGCCACATGCATCATGATGTCGTACACTTCAATCGGGCGCAGGGCACGACCAGAGACCTGATCCAGCACGCGCTCAACGGCCGAGAGCGCCTTTTTCAGCGGCAGATGCCCCGGCGCACGTCCGCCCGACGTGCGCAGCGGCGCGCCGCGCGGACGGATGCTGTTGTAGGCGAACTCCAGCTTGGTCCCATTGAGGTAACTCTGCAGCAGGGCGTGCAGCGCGTCGGCCCAGCCCTCGAGCTTGTCGTCAACCTGATAGTGCACGACAGGGAGTTCGTTCTCGGCGGTGCGGACCGGGAAGTGCGGGAGTTGCGACACGTGGTGGCGCTGTACGCTGAAGCCAACGCCGGTGCCCGACAGCAACAGGAAGAACGACTCGCGAAACGCCTCCAGGCGATTCATGTGCGTAAAGGCGCAGTTGAACATGCGTGCATTGTTCGCTTCGATGGCCGTGCCGCCGAACTGCAGCGAGCGCATGCTTGGCAGGATGGCGCGAGATTGCAGCGCGAGCTCGGTCTCCAGCATTGCGGCGCGAAGCGTCTTGCCACCCATTCCCACCACGGGGAGGTCTAATCGGTCCGCGAAGTGTTCGCGATGCATGTCCATAACGCGCGTGAAGGCTTCGGCCGGCGTTTCGCGGCGGCCGAGATCGGCGCGATAGCGCGAGTAGCGCGAGATGAAGATGTAGTCTTCCAGGCCGCTGACGTCGTGCGCGGCGAGGCGGGTCTGAGCGCGCGAGGCGCGGTACAGCACATACCGCTTGGCGATATCCCAGTGGCCGCGGGCGGCGATCATCATTTCCACGACGTCTTGAATGCCTTCGACTGTGGGCGGCGTGTCGGCCGACTTGCGCTGCACGGTGTTGATCACCAGCTCCGTGATGGCACACACTTCGGCAAAGTCGGCGAAGCCCAACCCGAAGCGGGCGGCGGCATTATCGGCCAGTGGGTTGTGCGCTTCCTCGAAGCGCGAGGCGTAGAAAGCCAGAGCGATCGCGCGGGTCACGCGATCGGGCTCCCACGGCACAACGCGGCCGTCGCGCTTGATCACGTGGGTGAGGGCGACCGCCGGTGGGGGCGGGGTGTACACACCGATCGGCGCGCGGTTGCCAGCGATCGGTGTAAGCGTGGTGGTCATGGTACGAATCCCGGTGTGGTACATAGCAGCAAGATGCACCCCCGAGGAGACGCCGACGTCCGCGCGCCCAGAAGAACACGGCGGCGCAAACAAAAAGACTCCTTGCGGTAATACTGCAAGGAGGCCTCGGCACTGCATGACCTGACTCGGTCCAGCAGATCCCCGGCTCATCCTCCCTCGAGGGTGCGCACGGACTCCGAGCATTGGCAGGTCTTCTGGCTTGGGAATCGTCCTAGAGAGCCGCCTTCCCACGGTGGATCACCGCAGTGGCTGGTAGCTCTGTTGTCCTCCCTCACAGCGGCGGGGCCGCCCCGGATTTTCACCGAGTTCCCTTTTGACTCCACCGTCCGACGTCGGGCGGTGGCGACCAATGCGTATGTCTTGGAACGGTCCCCTCTGGCGTGGATTCACACGTGAATCCGCACAAGCGGGGAGGAGCAATGTGGCGATTATTTTGGAACTGTCAAGCGGCAATGTGCTTGCGCTGGCAAGTAAATGGTTGCGCAACGTTTACGGCAACGATCCGGGCCCGTGAGGCGCCCCGCGTACCAGGTCTGAGGCCACGGACTAATTTGCTCAATATGGCCACTCGTCCAACCACTCCGCCGGAAGAAAAGAGCGACCTTGGGCTGGGCCGCGTGGTGTCCAACAGTCGCGGCAATCGGTTGCTGAACGTGGACGGTTCGTTCAATGTCATTCGCGAAGGCCTGCCGTGGTCGCAGGCCGGTAGTCTGTATCATGATGCGCTGACCACCACCTGGCCGCGATTCCTCCTGTGGACGTCGTTGGTCTACTTGGGTATCAACCTAGTGTTCGCGCTGTGCTTCTTGCTGCTGGGCGCCGATGTGTTGGCCGGGCCCGGAGTGGCCTCACTGGGCGGGCGCTTCGGGCAGGCGTTCTTCTTCAGCGTGCAGACCTTCGCGACGATCGGCTACGGTTCGATCGTGGCCAATGGGGTGCTCGGCAATGTGATCGTGACCATCGAGGCCCTGATCGGCCTGTTGGCGCAGGCACTCATTACCGGCTTGCTCTTTGCACGCTTCGCGCGGCCCACCATGATGCTGCAATTCAGTTCGATGATGCTTGTGTCACCGTTCAACGGGGGCACCGGGCTGATGTTTCGAATCGCGAACAAGCGACGGAACGAGTTGATCGAAATGGAAGCGCAGGTGACGTTCTCCATTTTAGAAGAAGGTGTGGGCGGGCTCGGACGGCGCTACTATCCGCTCACGCTTGAACGGCGCACGGTGAACTATTTCCCGTTGGCGTGGACCATCGTGCATCCGATCACGGTAGACAGTCCCATGTTTGGACTGAGCGAGGCGCAACTCGATGCACGTGAAGCGGAAGTGATGGTCCTGCTGCAGGGCACGGACGACACCTTCGCGACGCGGGTGTCCTCGCGGCGGTCGTATCGGAGCGATGAGATTGTGTGGGGCGCCAGGTTCTCGAGCGTCTTCAATGAATCGCGTGCCGACGGGCGCGTGGCGATGGATCTTCGGAAGCTCGACCGGCACGAACCGGCGCCGAGTGCGGATGTTCAGGGTGGGTGACGGCGCGCGCTAAATGGCGTCGCCGGACACGGCGGCGGCTCCGAGTTTTGCTGCAACGCGGGCGGCAAGCACTGAGCTGTTAAACGGTTTCGACAGGAAGTCCGTCTCAATCTGCAGGCCCGCGACCTCCGCCAGCGCGCCTTCGGGATAGCCGGACATGTACAGCACGGGAAGGCCGGGTTGCTGCGCAGCCAAGCGCGTCGCCAGTTGCGGGCCAGTCAAGCCAGGCATCATCACGTCGGTGAGCAGCAGATCAATCTGACCCGCGTGTGTTTCCGCCAAGCGCAGTGCTTGCAGTCCGTCCGGTGCGAGCAGCACCGCGTATCCCACTCGCTGCAGCATCCGCGACACGATCGTGCGGGTGCCATCGTCGTCCTCGGCGACCAGAATGGTTGCTCGTCCGCGGGGTGAGGGCGCCTCGACGCGCGCGGGCGGCATCGCCACCGATGCCTCCGTGAACGGAAACTGGAGCAGCACCGTGGTGCCTGCTGCATCCGTCGACTCGATTTTCACCGAACCGCCGCTTTGGCTCGCGATGCCGTGGACGGACGCCAGCCCGAGCCCGGTCCCCCGGCCTCGCGGTTTGGTGGTGAAGAACGGCTCGAACGCACGCGCTCGCGTCGCGGTATCCATCCCGAAACCCGTGTCGCGTACCCGCAGTTGCACCGTGCGCACACCATGGTCGTCCTGCAGACGTGCAACCGACACTGTGCACGTGCCCCCGTCAGGCATCGCGTCCCGCGCGTTGTTGACGAGATTGACGAGGGCCAGTTCCAGTTGTCCAACATCGACGCAAATCCGACAGTCGGGCGCCACATCGCAGGAGATGCGCGTGCGTTCGCCGGCCACGCGCTGCAACAGCGCGCGCAATGACAACACGTGCGCGGAGAGATCGATGACGCGTGGCTGTACCACCTCCCGTCGAGCAAATGCCAGCAGTTGCCGCGTGAGCGTGGCCCCGCGGTCCTGCGCCGCCAGCACTTCATCTAGGAGCGAGGTGTACCGCTCATCGGTCAGCTCAGTGCGCAGCAGGTCGGCAGACGCGCCAATCACCGTGAGGATGTTGTTGAAGTCGTGCGCGATGCCTCCGGCGAGTCCGCCAATGGCCTCGAGGCGCTGCGCATGGGCGAGTTGCAAGGTCATGTCCCGGTGTGCTTGGTCCGACTTGACGCGCTCCGACACGTCGCGCAGCACGAGCTGACGCCGGCCACCGTCCATCGATCGACTGCTCACCTCAACGTCGGAGCGACCGCCATCGCGTCGCTCGAACGCACATGTGTGCGGCCCATCGCCGTGGCGGAGCGCGAGGATAAGCGGCGCGTGGGCCGTGCCGGAGCTGCATGCCGTGTTGAGTACATCAGCGACAGGACGGCCTATCCATTCAACGCTGCGGCCTCCGAGTAGCTGGTCCGCCGCAGGATTGGCGACCAGCACCAGGGCGTCTGCATCAATGACCAGAATGCCATCGGGAGCCGTCTCGATCGTTTCCGCCAGCGCACGCTCCTTGCCGACGACGTCCAGGTAGGCGCGATCCAGTGCAGACAATCCCATGGTGAGAACGAACCAGATGACCAGCATCACGACGGAATGCGTGCACAGCCAGAAGATCATGGACGCCGTCATCCCGTGGTCTCGCCCGATCGCGCCAAAGACGGCCACGAGCCACGGCATCGCCACGGTGGCGATACCAAACAGGCGCGAGGCACGCGGCGACAAGAGCAGCGCCGCGGAAACGAGCAGCGCTGGTGAGGCGAGGAGCGATGGCGACGGGAACTCACTCAACGTGTACAGCGAGTAGTGGACCTGAATCCACACCGCGCCGAGCGCAACGCTACCGCCCGCGTGGGCGCGGTTCTGCGCGGCCAGCACGAAGCCGATCACACAGCCAATCGCCACGAAGAGCAGCGGCATTCGGAACTGTATGCCATCCCAGCCGGCCGCGACGACCGTGATACCAAACAGCAGCGCATAGCCGGCGGCGCTGATCCCCGTCCCAACCATCACCCAGCGTCGCGTCGCGGAGTTCGCAAAGCGCAACGGACGTGGATCGTGCTTCACGGGCAGTGCGTGTCGATCGGACGAGTCGTTCTGGGAGCGCGAGTATGCGTGATCACCTGTGCAATCTAATGCGTCGTACCCTCGGAAAGTCGATCATGCCTGTCGTCCCGCACCATGACGTGTTGACGCGGGCGCGACAGATCTGCAGTGCTCCGCGCAAGTCACCGGGACCGTATCTACGGCAACGGCGCACACGTCCGAGCCGCATCATACGCGGCTCGCGTCCCGTTCGCGACACCCTGATCGTTCACGACGAGCGTATTCCCGAACCCTACCGGATGACTGAACCATGCATCATCCCACTGCGCCGCGTTGTCAAGCGTGAGACGAAAGGTGGACCCGCGGGCGTACGGTGCGTTGGCCAGCCCCAGCCCGGTGGTGTGTCGAGACAACGACACCAACAAGTCGCGCTGACAGCTTTGCTGGACCAGGTTGCGCAATAAAGTGACGTCGACGTCACCACGCAGCAGCGAGTTGGCTACGGGAAACGCGGCTTCGACAATCACGCCGAAGTTGTTGTTCAGCAGCGTGTTGTCGCGAATCTCCACACGGGATATACCGGCCACGTTTGGCGCGCCATTGCCAATCGCACCAACACGAATACCAACGCCAACCGGTTTCCGCAGATGGTCGCGCACTTCGTTGTTCTCGACCACCGCGATCAGTGCAACACTGGCCGGCAGCACAAACGGGACCACGACACTTGACATCGGCAGATTCAATGCGGGAACCAGGAGAATCCCGGGAATACCACCGGCCAGCAGGCGGTTGTCGGCGACGCGATAGACGCCGGGCCCGGCGACGCAGATGTCGCAGGTGCCTGAGCTGCCGCCCAGGTGATTGCCGACCACGGTTCCACTGCTCGCGCGCAGATCGATCGCTTCGCTCAACCGGGCTTCGAACTTGTTGCCACGAACGGTGAGATTCTCCACGCGCATCGCAAAGATGCCCTGGCCACCGGTGAGGGTATCTACCCCTACATGCCCCGACTGAAAGACGAAACCTTCGATGGTCGCACCATGTCCTGCAGAGGCGTCTGGTGACGCGTGGACGAGAACGAGCGGTGGCGACACTCCCGTTTGCGCGGATCCGCCCCCGCTGATCTGCAGTGGACGCACCGGTTGCAGCGTCGTGACCGCGGTCGTACTGCTGCTCGTTCCCAGAGCTCGCCCACGACTATCGCGTTGCATCGCGAAGGCGCCCTTGAGGGTGATCGAGGGCACGTCAATCACCAGCGGGAATCGCTCCACCGTCGCGTCGGCATTGTCGACCACATCGCCGCGATAGACGCCGGGGCCGACCTCAATCACGATCGGACACGTCGCGACTAACTGCTCGCCGCGCGCCAGTCGGCCAGCCCGGGCAACGGCCAAGGCGTCGCCGATGCGTCGAAAGCGCAGCGAGTCTCCGGGAGCAGCTCCCTGCGTTGATACACTCAGTCGCGTGGCGTAGTAGCCGCGACGTCGGTACTCGGCCACGGCCGTGACAGGAACGTCCACGCGGGACTGCGCGCTGGACGTCGATGCGCACATGGGTATCGTTTCTTCCACGGCTTCGACGGGAGACTCGCCGCTTGCGCAGGCACCGAACGCGAGCGCGCTTGCGAGTACAACGGAACAGGTGAGGGGTACGCAGGTCGGGCGGCGGTATCGCAACATGGTCGTGATCCCTCACGGTGGGACATCAGGGTTTCATCAGGGCGGCCAGTGCCGCAGGCATACCCTACCGACCACCCGTCAACTACCTGTCTACTGTTGACCAATTCTCGCGGGCTGCGAAAATCCGATCGGTGCCATAGCATTCCCATCGCCCGGTGTGCACACACCGATCCACCCACGGTCGCTACTCAAGGAGCACGTGCTCGTGCCAGCCCGCGTAACCCACTGTCTCCAGGTGATAGGGCCGGTGACCGTCCGCGCCGACGGCGAATCGCCGCAATCGAGCAAGTTGTCTCAGCCGCGCCACTTGGCGCTGCTCAGCTACCTCGCGCTTGCGCGTCCTCGCGGCCTGCATGCTCGCGATTCACTGGTGGCGCTGCTGTGGCCGGAACATGACCAGGCACGCGGGCGGCAGGCGCTGCGCAATGCGCTGCATGGCATCCGTCGCCTGCTCGGTCCCGAAGTCATTATCTCGATTGGTGAAGGGCTGGTGGGCGTGGATCCCGCGTATCTGGATTGCGACGCGCTGCTTCTTGAGCGTGGCAGTTTCGAGAGCAGCGATGCGTCGCTCCCCGAACCGTTCCAGGGGTTCCATGTCATGAGGGCGCCGGCGTTCGACCGTTGGCTGTCGGGGGAGGCCGAACGGTTGCGTGGGCTGCACGCCAACGCAAACACTACCGCGCGCCCACGACCCGCCGCGATCCCAGTGAACAGCCTAGGGCCTCCGCGCGTGGGAACGCTTCACGATCAGGATACCTACGCGCTCTACATTCGAGGGCACTATCTCTTCATGCGCAGCGCGCATGGCGGCTCGCTGGAGGATCTGCAGCAAGCCAAGGACTGCTTCGAACGCGCGATTGCTCTCGATGCCGACTACGCACCAGCGGTGGCGGGCTTGTCCAACTACTACGCGGTTGCGGCCCGCCGCGGCGTGCTCACGCCCTTTCGCGACACGTTTGCCCAAACCATTGCGCTGAGCAAAGCGGCGCTCGCGCTGGACCCAACGTTGGCGGTGCCGCACGTGCACTTCGGTGTGGAGGCACTCTACCTCACGGACCAGTTTGATGCTGCAGGGCAGGCGTTCGCCATGGCGATTGTCAATGAGCCGAGCTACGCGGAGGGGCATCGCTACTACGGTATTTGGCTTGGGCTTGCCACACGGCATGCGGATGCCCTGCACGCCATGGAGTCGGCGGTCCGACTGGAGCCAGACATCCCGCTCATGCTGAGTTCACTCGCCGCCGCACGGCTGGCGGTTGGCGATGTGGATGGCGCCGAAGGTACGCTGCGCCGCACCCTCTCGATCGATCAGAAACACGCGGCGAGTCGCGACCGGTTGATTCGATTGCTTGAGGCGCAAGGTCGCTTTGAGGAGGCGCTTGCAGAACGCTCACGGGCTGCCGGCGCAACGATGGTGAGCGCATTCGCCGAAGCGCTGACCGCCGACGGTCCCGAGGGCTATGCGCGTGTCTTGCGGCACCTGCTGCACGAGCAGGCCACGGCACTGGAGTCGCGGCTCATCGAACGGGCGCCGGTGACGGTGAACGATCTGTTCGCGCCGCCCGTGTTGCGCTTGGTGTCGTGCCTGGCGCAATTGGGCGACATCCGACGGGCCCGCACGTGGAAGATGCAGGCCTGTGCGGAACGCCCGGGACTGGCGCGCTGGTTTGCCGCATTGCCCGAGGCCCCTCTGCTGTGAGCTGGGCGACGCGCGCTGTAGACAGCTAGCAGACACCGGTGCGGTAGCATGGACCGCTCGAAGAGGTTGGTCCTGCCCATCGCCCCTTGCCAAGAGGTTCACATGCGTCGACACGCGTGGCGTAGTCCCCATCACGTTGTTTCCGGGCTTCTCGTGTGCGCGGTGGCCGCGTGCAGCGATTCGACCGGGACGAGTTTTTCACCCACCGCACCGTTGGCACTGACGGCGGGCCTGCATCGAACGTCTGCCGGGAACGAGTTGGTCAGCGTGACGGCCGCTGTCAGGGCGGGCAACGCACAGGCGATCGCCGCCGCGCCGGCGCTTGTGCCACCAGGGGTGCCCCTCGCGCCATTTGTGGAGGCGCGTCTCTATGCGATCGCCAACGTCGCGATGCACGATGCCCTCAATGCGGTCGCTCCCCGCTACGACCGCTACGCGGATGCTGGGCCGCTGGTCCGCGAGGCTGACGCAACCGTGGCGGTCCTGACCGCTGCGCGCGATGCCATCGTCGGGGCATCGCCAGGGGCGACGGCGGCGGTCGACGCGTGGTACACGAACGCGATGCTCCCGCTGGCGTCGGTCAACGGCCGCGCGGCGGGCGTTGCCGTCGGGCGCCGCGCCGCTGCGGCCATCCTCGCGAGACGCGCGTCGGACGGAACGGCCGGCGGCGGTGTTGCGCCCTTCGTACCGCTCTCCGGCGCTGGAGACTACCGCTTCACCTTCCCGTTCAACACGCCGGGATTCGACTTCTTCGGAACGGGCGGATTCGTTGACGGGTCCGCGTGGGCCAGCAGCGTGACGCCTTTCGTGATTCGCAGCGCGTCACAATTCCGCGCACCACGACCGTATCTGGCGATCAACAACAGCGATGCCGTACGCACGCGCGCGTACACCCGTGACTATGACGAGGTGCAACGCCTCGGCTGCGATGGATGCGCGGCGCGAAGCACCACGCAAACCGAGATCGCGAAGTTCTGGGTGGAGAGTTCGCCCGCCGCCTGGAATCGCATCGCGAGAACGATCGCTGATCAAGAGAACCTCAGCGCGCACGAAACGGCGCGCCTGTTCGCCTTGTTGCAACTGGGGCAATTCGACGCCTATACCACGAGCCTTGAGTCCAAGTATCACTATCGCTTCTGGCGTCCGGTGTCGGCCGTCGAACTCGCGACGACCGACGGCAACGACGCGACAGCGACGACAGCGGGCTGGCAGGTGTTGGTTTTTCCCACGCCGCCGATCCCCGAGTATCCAAGCGCCCACGCGACTGCCGGCGGGTCCGCCGCCGCGATCATTGAATCCGTCGTGCGCGGACGTATTGGACCCTTCTCGACGACGAGTACTTCACTCCCCGGCGCGACGCGACACTTTGGCAGTGTCGCGCAGGCCGCCCGCGAAAACGCCGATTCGCGCGTGTACGTGGGCTATCACTTCCGTCATGCCACCGACGTTGGACTGCTGCAGGGGTGGGCGGTGGGATGGTACGTTGCGCGCACCGCGCTCCAACGACGCGACGACTGAGGCGGGCACTGACACCGGCGCGCACGGCCCGTTGCGTGCGCGCCACCCGTTCGCCGTCAGCGTCGCCCCGCTCCCGGAGCAGTGAGCGGGATCTGGTACACGGTTCCCGTCAACACGGCATGTGGTGCGACGATACGATCGCCCTCTTTGAGAAAAACGCGACGACCCGCGACCCGAATCTCCACATGCGCTGCCGCGTGCGGGATCACAATCTCGAACGCGGCCGTTGAACCGCGATTGTCTATACGCAATTCATCATCGGTTGACGTAAAGGCAGCCCCGCCAGCCAGCGCGCGCACGGATACCTCCGCCACATCCTCCAAGGTGACGCGCGCGCCGCCGTCGCGCTGCGTGGTGCCAAACCCAATAAGCAGTCGACGGCCTGGTGCGACGGCAACACCGAAAGACGCATTGTGAGCGGGCGTCGCCGCCACTGGGGTTGGCGAAACCGTGGGTGCCATCGGATCACGGGAAACACGCGATATCCACGACGTGAGCCGTGTCATCAACCGAGGGACGGGCGATCCCGGCGCTGCCCACGCGACACCGCCCAGGCCCACCACCAGCATCACCGCAGCGGCTCGGCCCACCGTTGCCCAGCGCCGCGACGACACGCGCTTCAT
>JANOPS010000329.1:0-1572 GCA_031421995.1 Gemmatimonadaceae bacterium | reverse complement strand
CGCCCAGGCAGAGCTGAGCAGCTACAATCCTATATCGGACGCCACCCTGGATTCCGGTGTCGTGTGTCTCGGCGATGGCCGCGCCGCGCTATTTTGGATCGAGGACGAGGACTAGCCCCTCCGTTCAACGAGCAGACCGCGGCGGGGCGTTGCCCAGCGTGTTTCTCCCGTCCCGCACTGCGGGGCTCTGCTCGAGGCTCGATTCATGCACGCTTCTACCTTCCCCCTTCTAACGGCTGCCGACCCATGTGGCCACGAGTCCGAAGGGTCTTGCTGCTCTCGATGCCGTGGGCAACGTCGTGGCGCCGCGACGTGTCAGCGCCAGCATCGTGATCGCGACGATCGCCGCCATGATCAGCACGATTGTGAGCTGGCGCCGCGTCGTTCGCCGACGCGCGGCGACGGTCTCCTCGTCCAGGTAGAACCTGTCGGGCGCAGCCTCCCGTATCACGGCGCGGTCGCGCAGGCGACGGAACGTCACGTCTTCCGAAATCGAGAGCGCACTCGTCGTCATGGCCCCGTCGCTCGACAGCGCTCCGTGTTTCCTGAAAGACTCGATGAGTTCCTCCTCCTTGTGGACAAGAATCGCGATGACGGCGGCGGTCATGGGTCAGCCCTCTGGGTAGAGTGGAGTCGGCAACAGCGGCCGGAGTTCGCGCTGCTGGAGCGCCTTGCCGCAGGTGACTTCAAGGTGAGCGTCTCGGTGCCGCAGGTACTGAAGTACGAAGCCGTCGCCTGCCGGAGTCGCTGCGCGCGTTTCAGCGTGTCCTGAAAAAGGCGAAAGATCGCGCTCCCAATCTGGCTGCACGTGACCGATCCGTGAGTGACGTCTAGCGCGACGCCACAACGCCGCGCCATCGCGTCGGAAGACTCAGGATGTCTGCGAACTCGGCGCGGTAAGGGGGCTCACGTGCGCGGTCGTGACGGCCTGCGTCGATGCTTGCGTGGCGGCGATATCCACGCTTTCGCGTTTGATGTCGAGACGGAGTCGACCGAACGCCGACATATACACGTTCGCGACCCACACGACGGCGAACCACGCGATGACATAACCACGCCAGTCGTCAAAGAGCAACGTGAAACGGCTGAGCAGGACGAATGCGCCGCCGACGTAATGACTAAAGCAGTACTCACAGGTAAATAGATAGAAAAACTTGCGCTGCACGAGCATGCGGCAGGTACGACTGCGCGCTTCGCACCACTGACGTGGCTCTCGAAAAACTTCCTCGTGCGTGACCGTCCATGCGATGCATGCCACTGGCATGGCGAGGATAAAGAGCTCAAAGAGTGCGCTAGCGTGGTCCATCAGTCCATCCAGTCCGGGGGGATCCCGCGATTGCTCGCGCGCAGCGGTCCCGTGCGCGGTCACGTGCGCGGTCACGTGCGCGGTCGGAGAAACGTACCAATCCTCGGTGCACGCCCGTATCGCTCGATCGGTGGAGGCGCGATCCGCCGAAGGATTGGGCCGCGCTGCAGGCCGGGGCGGCACGCATGTCCACGGCCTCGTCGCGGACTCTACGACACAGTGGTGTCTAAGGAATAGCCTCGAGCGAGGTCGTCGCCTCGCCTCGC
>JANOPS010000328.1:0-12682 GCA_031421995.1 Gemmatimonadaceae bacterium | reverse complement strand
CGCAGGGAGGTGCTGCGTGCCCGCGAAGATTTTTGCCGACTGTTCTTTGATGCGGACACGCCGATCGAATCAGCAGTCGGGCTCCGACGGTACTTTCTCGCGTTCGGCGTGGCCGCGCGAGCCAGCGCGGCGCGCTGATACAACTCATTGATACAGCAATGTCCCGTGGGACAGTCGCCTACCGCCGCGGCCTCACCCACCACAACGTCTCCGGCACAATCCCATCCCACGCCAACCTGCCCGCATCATCGGCCGCCAACCATAGCGCACCAAAGCTCAGCTTGGACACGTTGGTGATCTTCTGAATGTCGAGCTTCGCCACATCATCGCTTGGCCGATGATAGTCGGCGTGCTCGCCGTTGAAGAACTGCATGATGGGAATACCACGCTCCAGATACGGACCGGCGTCGGTGCGCGGGTAGTAGTACGCCGCACTCACGTCCTCGTAACGACGGTCCAACGTGATAAACGGAAACGCCGTCGACGCACGTTGCAGCGCCGCTTCAATGCGCGTGCTCAGCAACAACGGGCCCGTGACGTAAATGGAATCAGTCGATGACAGCGTTTGTTCTTTCGGGCTGTTATTCGGACGACTGCGCCCGATCATGTCGTTACTCACGTGCAGCACGAGCCTCTCCGACCACGCGCCGTACGCGATCGCGCGCGTGCCCCAAAGGCCCACTTCTTCGCCCGAGTCCCAAATCAGCAGGATAGACCGCTTCGGCCGCGGCGCAGCGAGCAGCGCGCGCACGACCGCCATGTTGCCAGCGCTGCCACTCGCGTTGTCATCGGCTGCATTGAACTGATCGGGTAGCGCGTTGCCAGGCACACTCCCGTTGGCGGGTACGGCACCATCCAGATGTGCGGCGAGCGACACCCACTCGTTCTTCAATACAGGGTCTGACCCTTCCAACAGACCCACCACGTTGTACGGCCGCGCTTCGATCGTGGTCGCAGTGAAGTCGATGCGCAACCGATTGCTCGCGCCCAGGTCCACCGACGGTCGCGCGATCGTGGTATCGCGCGACAGTACCGCTTCCGGTGAGAGCGACGTCCCAGCCAGCAGCTTCGACAACGTGGCGGTGGAGATCGAGATACTCGGCACCTGATACTGCGCGTACGCCACGCCCACCGAGGGATTGAGATCCTGGCCCGTCACGGCACGACGCGACCACGTAGCACGAACAGAATCGTTGGCCACGGTGATAATGCCCAGCGCACCACCGAAGCGCGCGACTTCCGTGATCGTGGTGTAGTCAACGCCCACCTTGCCCGCTGGCATGCCGGCACGCACCGCACCGCGTCCCGTTTGCGGCGGGGCACCACTCACCAGCAGCCATTTGCCCTTGATGTCGAAGCCCGCGTACGGATCAACGTTGCGCTTCAACAAGCGAATGCCGTTGCCGACATAGATCACGTTCGCCTCGCGCACGCCAGGCACGAGATAGCTATTGATCAGAAAATCTTCACCCCACGCGAGCCGCTGCGCGCCAATCGCGCCGGTAGCCTTGGTGGTATCGAGCGTGCTGCGCGTGACTACGTAGTGCTGGAAATACGTGCCGCTGTCGCCCATCGGCTTGACGCGCATCGTACGCAGAAACTTCGCGACGTAGTGCGCCGCGGAGTCGTAGCCGGGGGACGCAAGATCGGGGAACGGAGTGCGACGCCCCATGTTCGCATCGGAGGCCAGATAACTCACGTCACGCAGAATATCGGCCGCGCGAATTCGCTCCGCAGCGGCCTTCGCCCGACGAAGGCGCGCATTGGCCGCCGGCTGAGCAGACACGGCCTGGGTGGCGACGAACGCGCAGAGTGCGGCAAACGCGAAACAACGCGGTGCAAGGAGAGTGGGCATGCGGGAACGGTACCACACGCCCGACCCTCCTTCAACGTGCTATTTCAGCAAGTCCGCCACGCTCCACAGGCGCCCGTTCGCCATGACCTGCTTCACGTTCTTGGTCGCGGTGATATCGGCCAGCGGATTGCCCTGGACCATGATCAGGTCGGCCAGCCTTCCGACTTCGATGCTGCCGGCGTCCAGCCCAAGAATGCGCGCGGGATTCACGGTCGCCGTTTGCAGCGCCTGGAAAGGCGTCATCCCGGCTGCAACGAACGTCAGGAGCTCTCCGTGCAAGTTGGCCGCGAGCGGCGTGTCCGTGCCCGCCAGAATTGTCGTGCCGACTTTCAGGAGGTCCATGATCATGGCATAGGCGGCGTTTGAATCGGTCGTTGGTGGACCGCCGGGCACCGGCGTCGGCGGAGCCCCCTGCGCTGACATGGAGAACGGCAACGTGAGCCATTCGGGGTAGAGCGCAAACCGCGCGTCGCGCCGGAATGGCGGATCGAGATCGCCAAGTCTGCGCAGCGAGGCGCCCGATAGTGCGACTGTCGGCGTGATCGACATGCCCGACGCGGCAATCAACTGAATGACGTCGCTATACGTGCGCTGCAGCGGCCCCTGCTTCGGCGAATACCCGCGACGCGAGGTCGCACCGAGGTGCTCAACCGCGTCGATGCCGGACAGCGTTGACGGAAATACTTCGTGGGATGAAACCGGAATGCCCGCCGCGTGCGCGAACTCGATGATCCGTTTCTGCTGTACGTCCGGCATGCGCACATAGCTCTTGATGAGGTCGTGCTGCAGTGCTTTTGCCCGCTGCAGCTCCAGCTCAAGATGCGCATTGGACGAAATCGCGACGGCCATGTTGTAATACACGCGATTCCACTCCAGCAGATACCCGGTGGAATACACGCGCGGGCCCGGCCGGACGGCGGCATCCGCCGACTCACGATACTCCACCGACTCGTACGGTGAGCCGCCAGGACTGCGCACGGTGGTGATGCCAAAGGCGAGATACGCGCGTCCGCTCGCGCTGCCGAAGTCCTTCTGCAAATGCGAGTGATACTCGATCAGTCCCGGCATCACCGTCAGGCCCGTTGCATCAACCACCCGACCCGATGCATGGGTGGCGGCGCTGTGCGGCACCACAGCGGCTATCCGATTGCCGACGACGACGATATCCATGTTGGTGCGCGCGACACTGCGCTTGCCATCCACCAACGTGCCCGCGTGCACCACCACGCGCTCCGACAGAATCTTCGGTGTGTACGACAAGTCGATCGCGACGTCGCGTGCGACGCCGTTCTCCACGTTCAACAGTCGCAGCTTGTCCATGGACTGATACAACACGTGCTTGCCGTCAGCTGACCAGCTTGGCGAATGCGCCATCTCGCTGGACATGCGACGCGGCGGACCGAGTGGCATACCGTCCGTCGTTACCGGGACGAGGTTGAGCAGCCCCTCGTAAATCACCGCGAGGCGCGTTCCGTCTGGAGACCACACCGGCCCGGCACCGACCCGTGAGTCGATCGACAAGTGCTTGACCACCGTGATCATCGAATCCCCTTGGATTCTGCCGCTGGTGGCGATCGGCGCGGACGATCCCGCGCGACCCGCTGCGGTCTGCTCCGTCGATGCGAACGTCAGCATTTGGTTTGTGCCCTCACGAAACCGCGTCGAATACGGTATGAGTGCAGCGAGGGCAATGCGTGTGCCATCTGACGACCACGTGGGATTGCCGGGCGCAAAGAGTGGCGCATGGGTCTTTGATACGGCACCCGATGCAACATCCACCACCGACGGCGTGGCCCGTCCCCAAATGCCATCCACATCGAGAAACGCGATGCGCTTGCCGTCCGGCGACCACGCGGGGCCCAACGCCGACGTTGCAAGCGTCGTCAGTCGGCGGGATGTGCGGGACGCCATCGAGTAGATCCACAGATCCATCAACTGGCCCGCACGATCAGAGGCCCACACAATCTGCGTCCCGTCGGGTGACCAGGAGGGATCTGTGTCGAACGCCACATCCGACGAGATGTTCACCGGTTTGCCACCGATCGCCATCACGTAGATGTCGCCGAGTGCGGCGAAGACCACGCGCGATGCGTCGGGCGAAAGTGTTGGCCGCACAATGCCCAGCGCCTTTCGTGGCGCGCGCGAATCGAAGTCGCGCGTGCGCTTGGTGTACGCGGCGGGAGTGACCGTGAGCGTAGCCGAGAACGGAATTGTCTGCACGCTGCCACCGCGAAGTGACCGCTTTCGGATCTTGCCGTCGGACACGTACACGAACGCACTGTCGGCAACCCACGAGGCGCGAAAGGGAAAGGCATTTTCGTCGCCGGTCAGCGGCTGGCCGTTGATGGCCAACTGACTCGTGGCGGCTCCCAAGACGTGGTAGACAAGCGCGCCACTTGGCCCCCACGATGGCGCATCTATACGGCCGGTCGGTGCCACCACGACTTTGCGCTCGTTGACCCCGTCAAGCGTGGAAGCGAACACCCCCTGCTCGGTGCTGCTGATGTAGGCGATCTCGCGATTGTCCGGAGCCCACGTGGGCATGTATTCGTTGGCCGGACCTCTGGTGACCTGTCGCAATGCTCCCGATGCGATCTCGAGCATCCAGATGTTGTAGTTGCCAGCGTCGCCACGATCCGAGGAGAACGCGAGCCGCTTGCCGTCGTGCGACCAGACTGGTTCGCGATCGTCGTACGGCCCCCACGTGAGCTGGCGCAGGCCCGTGCCGTCTGGCGCGACCGCCCAGATGTCGTAGCCGCCATCGCGATATCCTTGGAAGGCAATCCGCGAACCGTCTGGCGACCACACCGGTTGTCGGGCGTCGTGGTATTCGTCGGTGATGCGCGTCGCGGTGCCGCCGGACGCGGGCAGTGTCCAGATGCCGCCCTGCAAGTCCATAGCGAGCGTCCGTCCGTCTGGCGACGCCGTCACCGCCATTGATGTCCCTTCCGTCACGGTCACCTTCACCGTGCGCGGTGGGATGCTGCGCGATGATGATTGTGCTGGAGCTCCGGAAGTACTCACGGACTGTGCAAGACTGACAACGGCGGCGACGAACACGGCCGACCGATTGCTGAGGCGAGGAATCACCACAACTCCGAGGTGAGTGGACGGCCCCGCCGACGCGGCGGCCCGATGGAGAGACGAGATGCGTCGTAAAGTATACGCGCCGTTCCGCGAGCCGCCCGCGCTAGCGAAGGCTCCGGAATGCGAGCGGGAACCCCACCGCGACTGCCGCAGCCCATACGGAGTACACCGGGAGATATCTCGTCTGCCACCGTTCGAGCGCCGTAAAGGGCTGTTGGCCACGCAAGAACCGTATGTAAAGAACGGCCGACCACGCCAGACTGACCAAAAGGATGACGTTCATTCCCAGCGCCGCCGTGCGATTCGGTGTGAAGCCAAACTCCGTGATACGCGCACCGATGGCCCACAGCGCCACCGCGTCCGCGGTCAGCGCACTGACCAATAACACGACCGTCATG
Organism: Gemmatimonadaceae bacterium; assembly: GCA_031421995.1. Classification (GTDB taxonomy): domain Bacteria; phylum Gemmatimonadota; class Gemmatimonadetes; order Gemmatimonadales; family Gemmatimonadaceae; genus Gemmatimonas. Next base: position 7,342 of record JANOPS010000328.1, on the reverse strand, counting down.
ACGTCGAACGGGCCCGGGGCTGCACGCGGGTCACGCGCCGACACCGAATACAGCAGGAGCGCCAGAACGACAACGAGCAACAGATCGAAACCAATCAGCATCTCGCGCTTGATATCAAGTCCGCGGCCGGTCCACACCAGCGCGCCAAGAAAGCAGACGAGCAGCACGGTGAAAAGCGGCGTAAACAATCGCGTCAGTACCGGCGCCATATTTTCAATCACACTTTGCTTGGCCTCCACCAGCCATGACGCGATCACCACCGCTCCCGCAGCACCGCACGGGATCAGCCACCGCTGCGCAAACCACTCCGCGTTGATCCCGATGGTCTCGAACATCATCAGCAGGAACGCCGTGAAGACGCCGCCACCGAGCGCGATCAGGACGTAGTAGATGAACAGTTCACCGGAGAAGCGAATGAAGTCCATGCGAACTCCGGATTCGTTGCGACGACTGCCGGCATACGCCGCGCCAACAGCCAGCCACAGCGCGATCGGGATGTGCAGCGCGGTCAGCATCTCCACATCGCTCTGCGGAGAGAAGCGGTACACGTTCGCGACTAGCATCGCCACCGCGAAAACCGCACCAAGCCACAGCAGCACGCGCGATTCGAGATGTCGCTTCCACGCGAAGTAGCCGGTTAAGAGCGGCAACACAAAGAAGCTCACGTTCCGGATGTAGAAGCTCTCGTGCGCGTCCTCCATCGGTTTGCCGAAGAGCGCCGGGACCTTGACGGCGAGCGCCGCGGCCGCGGCACAGGCAATGGCGACCATCGCGTCCGTGCGCGCCGAGCGTTGCGCCTCTCCTCCGTCCAACGGGATCACCACAAGTTGCTTCCACAGTCGTTCAGAATGCTCTCGCGCAAATTCCCGCGACAAGGCATCGAGTTCACCCATGCGCTTCACGGCAACGAGAAAGGCTTCGTCAGTTGACAGCCCTGCCGCGACCAGCGTGTCGACCTGCTCGCGTAAATGGTCTTCCAATTCCGCCACATCGACCGGCTGAATTCCTTGACGTCGCCTCAGGTAGCCACGCCACAGATCGATTTGCGCTTCGATCGCGGTCGACCGTTCCGCGTTCGCCATGATCAAGTCCCCTGGGGCAGCGGCGCGGGCAACACAATGCCGCGCGCCGCGTTGGTGAGCGAACGCCAGACACCGCGCAGCGTCGCATCGACGGCCAGCCACTGCTGCTGATCCTCGGCCAACTGTTCCCGCCCCTCTGCGGTGATGCGGTAGTACTTCCGTCGACGTCCGCTGTCCACGACTTCCCATCGCGACGTCACGTGGCCCAAGCGCTCAAGGCGATGCAGGACCGGATAAAGCATGCCATCGGTCCACTCGATGTGTCCCCCCGACAATTCACGCACCCGCTGCAAAATCGCGTAGCCGTAGCTGTCGTCCTCAGTCAAGATCGCCAGCACGATGGGCGTGGAGGACGCCGCCATCAGCTCTTTGTTGATGTCCATGTAAGGTGACCGATGCTGCGCTCAGGGAGGGCCAAGGTACCTAGCACTACTATACATCGTAGTTCTATGTATAACAAGACCTACCCTTTGGGCGCCGGCGTGCGCGGCGGCGGCTTGTGCTACCGATCGCGGGCTTTGACCGGCACCGCGTCAAGCCCGCTCACCTCGCGGAGATCGAAAAGATCACGCTCGTCACCCGTCTCATCGTTGTCGAGCGCATCTTCGGTGGCTCCATCGAACTCTTCCGGCGATTCGGCAGGAGCTTCCTCAGACGTCTTGTATGGCACTTCATCGGGTGCTTCAACAGCGCCGTCGGCTGCGCTGTCCGACATCGTGCTACCATACGACGAAGTCGGCAAACCGCCGTTGACAGACACTGCTGGAGCGACTTCGCCAAACCAGCTGGCGGGAAAGAAACTGGACATAAGTAGGGCCCGGTGACAGGGAAATGCATTGGCTAGGAAGACGGCGCAGTCGTACATGAGCATCGCCCCGCCGCGTTCGAGCGACAATGACCCGAAAGAGGGACTTTGGCAGACCAGCCACAGTGCGCGACCTCCGCACTCACTCACGCGGTTCACCAAGACTGTCCTTTTGAGCGATGTTCACCATCGAACGATTTCGGCACCCTCAAGGCTCGCGTGGCGCCTGCCGCAGTGGAGCCACAACGGAGTACGTTACCGATAGCGAGGGGAGTCCCATGAAAGCCGGACCTGATGAACGTGACCGCATGGGTCACGACCGATCGATAACCGGGCGCGACGCTCGAAAAAAGAACGAGAGTCCAAGGGCAACGGAGGAGCGCGATCTTGATCGCCGCGACGTGGGTTCGGACTCCAATCCGTACGGAAAGCGACGCGGCGCAACGGACGGCCCCGGGCCGTCACGCGCAATCGAAGAACTGTCTGACGACGGCCGCGAGGCGCGAGCCGGCCGCTCAAAAAGTGCGTCGCTCGGGCACGGCAATAACGAAGAGAGCTACTGGCCGGACGGGGACGACTCCGGGAAGTCCGACGGTCGACGGGAACGGACCAGGAAAGGGAAGGGGCCTACGCCGACTGGCCCTTGATCCTATGGCGTCGGCGCGCGCGACACGGGCTTGAGCCATACATCCAGCCACTGCGTCTCGTTCAGAATCCGATGCACCTGATTCCACGAGCCGCCGATCGCGTGCGGCTGGTCGGCATACTGGATCATCTTGGTCGGCACGCCGTTCTTCTTGAGCGCCACATACATCTGTTGCGCTTCGGAGTACGGCACGCGCTGATCAATCTCGCCGTTGATGAAGAGCGTGGGCGCCTTCACGCGATCCGCATACGTGAGGGGCGACTGCCTGATCATGATCTCGCGGGCCTTCGGGTCCCACGGCGTGCCGAAAAACTCGGTCTCTTTCGTGCGCGGAATATCCGCATTGCCGTAGTCGCTGACCCAATTCACAATACCCGCGCCGGGAATCGCCGCCGCGAAACGATCGGGATACTGCGTGATCAGCCAATTGCTCATGAAGCCGCCGTACGAATGGCCAATCGTGGCCACTCGGCGACGGTCAACCGCATAGCGGCCAAGCACGTGGTCAATGCCGGCCATCACATCTTGCCCGTCACGCGTGCCCCATGCGCCCCACGTACCCCAGAGAAACTTCTCGCCATAGTTGGTCGAACTCCGGAAGTTCACTTCCAGCACGACGTACCCGTTCGCGGCCAGATACTGGTTCTTGAAGTTGAAGTTGTATTCGATGGCGCTGTGGGGGCCGCCATGATTGCTCACCACCAACGGACACGGCCCGCGTGCGCTCGAATATCCAGCGGGGATCGTGAGCCACCCTTCGATTGGTGTGCCGTCCGCGCTCGTGAATTGCAGTCGCTCCGGCGCGGCGAGCGACAGCTCATTCAGCATTGGTGCGTGCACCTGCGTGAGCTGCACTTCACGAGACCCGTCAATGTCGGCGCTCCAGATGTCCGAGGGCGCCTGAAACGTGCCGACAAGATATGTCATGCGCGTAAACGCACGATCGAAGCTGAATCCACTCAGTCGACGCTGACCAGTCGTGACCGCTTTCACCGCGCCGCCGTCTGGCGAAACACGAAATAGATGCTGCGTACCGCCAACGCCGCCCGTGAAGTAGATCGACTTGCTGTCTGCGCTCCACACCGCATTGGCTGGCAGATAGTCCCAATCGCTGGTGAGCACGCGTTCTGCGCCGCCATCGGCGGGGATGACGACCAGATCCGTGGCGCCTCCATGATCAAGCTTTCGCGCGATCACGACGTCGGTGGTCAACTGTCGCGTGCACAGCACCCAACGTCCGTCGGGGGAATAGAGCGCGCCGTTGTAGTCGTAGTCGTTGTTGGTCGTGAGGCGTCGCAGCTGTCCGCTGGTGGAAACCGTCCAGGCGTCGGTGCGCCCATAGATGCGCTCGTTGCGATACGTAGAGTCGGCACTGAATAGCAGTGCGGCGCCATCACGTCGCCATTGCAGGCCCGTGGGTCGCAGGCCGAGTGCAGTGAGTGCACGCGCGTCACCACGCGCGTCACCACCTGCGGCTGGCGACAGGAATACTTCCTGTGGTGGACTGACGTTGGGATCGCGAACGTTTGGTGTGGGGAATGGCGCGCCGTCGCGATGAAAATCCAGCCAGTCGAACTGCACACCCTTGAAGCGATCCTCGTGCCGCTTTTCGAAGTCCGAGGCAAAGACGCGTTCGCGCTTGGGCGGGGGCGTATCGCGCACGCTGGCAATCCACTTTCCGTCCGGACTCATGAACGCACGCGCCGTGACCACGTCTGGCGTGGCCGGGGCAGACACGGTGTCAACGCGGTCAGGCGCCAACGGATTCACGCGCATCGTTCGCCCGCCGGCCGTGAATTGCAGAGTCCCGTCGGCGTTCCACGACGGCACGCCCAGCATGCTCACCAACCGCGGTGGCGTCGCGCCGCTGGTCGGCGCCAGCCACACCGCTGTCGTCGTGCCGTTCGTCTCCTCAACGCGCGTACTGACGGTGAACGATACCCATTTCCCGTCGGGTGAGATTTCGGATGCACCGACCGTCTTCAGTCGGTAGAAGTCTTCAATGGCCAACGAACGCTTTGGCGGCGATTGGGCCGCCAACACACTGGGCAACGCGCTGTGCACAGCGATTGCGGCACTGGCCACGACGGCGCGTATCGTGACGGCAGCGAGGACGCGGCAAGCTGGTGATCGGCGCATGGGTTTGTCAGATTGGTAAATGCCGCGCATGAATCACGAGTCTCCACGTCGGCGGACGCTCCAAGACGGTAACGCTACCGCCCAGTGCTGCGGTCGGCCAGACATCCGCGTGTGACGACACTGGTGCGGTAGTCTTACGCGGCGCTACCGAGCTACCTTTTGCATGGATTGACGCCCACTTGTTGATAGGCGATCGTCGCGCTCACCCACTCGGGAGACTGGTCAATGAAACGTCTGTGCCTGTTCATGCTGCTGGTGTGCACCGCAGGCTCGCTGCAGGCGCAGGGCAAGGAGCCTCCCTGCGCCGACACACCGGTTGATTCAACGAGTCCGTCACCGGTGTACCGCGCGTGTCACGTGGAGCGAAAAGCCCGAGTCCGCAAGAATGGTGCAGGGCCGCAGTTCACCGCGTCGCCCGGGGTCGCAGCGTCCTGCTATCGCGCGACATTTGAGTTCGTCGTGGACACCGCCGGCAAGCCTGAGCTCGCGACGGTGCGCCGCGTCTCCGCCACCAGTCAGTCCTACGGAGACGCCGTCGAAGCGACGCTCGCCGAGCTGCTGTACGAACCGGCGCGCCTTGGCAACGCGCGCGTTCGGCAGGTCGTGCGCTTCGACAGTCAGCTGCCGAGTGTGCAGCCGACATCGGCGTCGGGCGAGATCAGTGGCCGAGCGACGTCGAGCGCGCCGTCGGGGCTGGGAGGCGCCCGGTCGCCGAATTGCTGATCGACACGCCTCGGGCGAGTCTCATAATGCAGAGTGCCCTGATCTCGGCCAGGTACGCCAAGTTCACGTCAGTCTCAAGAGGGCGGCAACACCTCCGTTTGCAGCAGCGAGTCCTTCGCGAGCGCGGCGTTCGTGCGGTTCGCTAGCGGGCAAACGGGTAGACGTTTATGCGCGCGTCAAACGACCGTGCGCGAAAGGTATTTGGCTCGCTGACAACGGTTAGCCCATGACGGTACATGAGCGCGAAGGCAATCGGGTATCGCGTGTCGATCAAGAGTTCGGTGCCAAGAATCACCGAGGACTCTGCCGCGCGTGAGGGGATCGAACCCTCGATGAAGCGCTTGTCCAGCGAGAGGACGTCCATCGAGTCGATGACACTCAGCGCAACCTCGGTCGTAAGCCGCGTTCGGAGGCGGCCCCTCCGCCAAGCGGTCCACGCGACCCCGCCAATCAGATCACGAGTGCGGAGACGAATCGCGGTTGGAAGGATATAGAGGCGGCTCGCGTCGGCATCGCGCGCGGAGAGACCGATTGCCACACGCAGGGCGAGACGCGGACGCAGATCATGGTCGACTCGCAGCTCTATCGCATCAGACGAGCTGGGGCTGGTGCGGGCGTTCGGGGCATCCGTCATCGACGAGAGCCATGACCGACCGGCTGACACGCCGATGCCGATACGCGTCGCGCGCTCAGGCGGCTTCAGTTGCGCGAAAGCGATACCTGCGCAGCAGCCCGAAAGGGCTACACAGCAAGCGAGCTGAATCAATCTCATCGTGGCGGAGACACGGTTACAAACGGCAGAATGCCGGCCTCAGAAGTGCCCTCAATAACTCCCCCTACTGCTGTTCAGAGGCGCCGGTCGGAATCGAACCGACGGTGGGAGATTTGCAGTCTCCTGCCTTACCACTTGGCGACGGCGCCTAGCGCCACAGCGTAGCCGTAGGCGAACGGGCAATCTACGCGAGACCTCGGCCAATCGGTAGCGAAGGCGGCCACTGATTGTTTGGAGAAGCGGATATCGCGACACGACCGGTAAATGCACACGCGCGAGGGGGAGCACCGATGCATACACGTTTGCGTTTTCAGCGCAATATGCGTGTATACTGTCTTGTTACTGTTGCTTTACTGTGATTATATGTTGTAGTACACGCGGTGTTTCTCCAAAACGCACGATCGGAACAAAGCTCCAGCCGCGCCGCTTGATGCTATCATACCACCGACGCGCTCCCCCAAGTCGCCAAGTACCGGCTGCACCAACCCCGTTCATGAACGCCGCCCCAAGCACTCAGCCGTCTACAGAGAACGACCCGGCCCCGGCGCACCTCTCCGCCGCACAAGCCGCGCAGGCCCGCCACTCCGTCCGCCTCTACACCGACCAGCCTGTTACTGACGACGAGCTCACCGCGCTCCTCGACGCCACGCGCCGGGCGCCCTCGGCGAACAACGCGCAGCCGTGGCGCTTTATCGCCGTCCGCGACACGGCCCTCAAAACCGAACTGATGGCGGCGTCCTTCAATCAGCAGCAGGTCGGGAAGGCCCCCGTCGTCCTGGTGCTCTACTCTGATATGGAAGACGTGCTCGCCAACCTCGGCGAGATCGTGCACCCCAACCTCTCCCCCGAAGTGCAGAGCACGACCATCGCGCGGCTCGCGAAAACATGGGGCGACTGGGGCGTCGAGCAGCGCGCCGTGTGGGCCAACAGCCAGGCCAACATCGCGTTGGGCTACCTCCTGCTGCTGGCCCGCGCCCAGAGACTTGCCACCTCACCGATGCTAGGCTTCAAGCCCGAACTGGTGAAGCCACTGCTTGGCATCCCCGAGCATGCACAGATTGCGGCATTGGTCGCGATTGGCCATCCTGCAGATGACGGGTTTCCGTCGCATCGGCACGAACTCGATCGAATCACCACGTACCGGTGAACGTTCGCTGACACTCCGCTGACACTCC
>JANOPS010000327.1:0-2643 GCA_031421995.1 Gemmatimonadaceae bacterium | reverse complement strand
CCCGGCAGATTCTGATTCTCGGTGCCCAGTCCGTAGGTGACCCACGACCCAATACTAGGCCTACCGAGTTGTGCACCACCGGTATGCACGAGCAACTGCGCCGGCGCGTGATTGAATTGGTCCGTATGCATCGCCTTGAGGAATGCAATCTCATCGACCACCTGCGCCAAGTGCGGCATGCGATCCGACACCCACGCCCGCGATTCACCATGCTGCAGAAACTCCGCCTGCGGCCCCAGCATCTTGGGAATGCCCTTGATGAACGCAAACCGCTTCCCTTCCAACAGCGACTCGGGACACAACTGGCCGTCGAGCTTGGCCAACACGGGCTTGTAGTCAAACAGTTCCAGTTGCGACGGAGCACCGGCCATGTGCAGGAAGATCACGCGTTTGGCTTTGGCCGGAAAATGCGGGACCAATGGCGACATCGGGTCGCTGCTGTTGCGCGCCACGCCGAGCAGTGGCGACTTGGCCGAGGTATCGCACCCTAACAACGACGCCAGCGCTGCGGCACCGATGCCGGTGGCACCGACTTCCAGGAAGTGGCGGCGGGTGATCTGCTGCAACAGGCGTTGCTGCAAGAGACGTTGCTGCGCGTCGGTGTGGCTGGACATGATGCGGCTCGGGTAAGCGATGGACTACTGCTTGGTGATGAACGCGTCAAAATTGAGGATGGTGCTCGCAACAACCGTCAGCGCGGCCAGTGACGCGTCGGGTGTTTTCAGTCCGCTCGCCAGCACGGCTTCTTCAGGATGCGCCGCATAGTACTGGCGCGACGTGCGGAACACAGTGCGGAGCGCCGACAGTGTGGCGGCCGACGGCACCTGCTGCAATGCCAAGCGATGGCCCATCACCAGCGCCCCATCAACCTGCGCACTGTCGAGCGCCAACACCGCACCTGGCATCATGCGCCTGGCCAACCCCTGGGCCGCTTCCGTGTACACGGGGTCGTTGAGCGTCACGAGCGCCTGCAACGGCGTGTTCGTGCGCACCCGCCGCGCCACCGAAAACTCGTGACTGGGACTGTCAAACGTGATCAGTGACGGATACGGCGCCGTACGCTTCCACAACGTGTACAACGCGCGCCGATACCGATTGTCGCCCGTATCGATGACCCACTTCTCGCCACTGTACGGCCGCTGCCACACGCCATCCGGCTGCGGTGGCATCACACTCGGCCCAAACATCTTCGCGCTCAGCAGCCCCGAAGCATCCAGCGCCACATCGCGCACCTGCTCGGCGGTCATGCGAAACCGCGGGCCGCGCGCCAACAATCGATTGGCCGGATCACGCTCGTGCAGCGCCGGCGACGCCGCGGAGCTCTGTCGGTAGGTCGATGACAACACGAGCTCGCGCAACAGGGGCTTCACACGCCACGCATGCGCGCCGCTCAAGCGCAACGCCAACCAGTCGAGCAACTCCGGGTGCGACGGAGGCGTGCCCTGTGTGCCAAAGTCCTCGCTCGTTTGCACCAATCCCACGCCGAAGAGCTGCTCCCAAAACCGATTGACCGTCACGCGTGCGGTGAGCGGGTTCTCGGGACTCACCAATGCCTTGGCCAGGCCCAGTCGATTCTGCGCAGCTGGTGAGAGCGGGGGGGCAATGGCGCGCGGATCGCCGGGATGTACCACGTCGGTTGGCACCAGGAAATTGCCACGTTCGAACATGTGCGTAGTGCGACGGCGATCGGTCGGCAGGTCGCGCATGACCGGGAGCAGCGTCGGCTTCAGCTTGCTGAACGCCGCCGACAGTTTCCCTCGATGCTCGCGTCGCCGCTTGAGCTCAGGATGATCAGCGACTTCGCTGAAGATCAGACGCAATTGCGCGCGCTGCCCCACGTCGCGCGACGCTTCCGACGTACGAATAATGCGCCGCACCTCGTTGAGCGACGTGCCGTTGACTTTGCCGGCAACCGCAGGCACACTGAGCTGACCTTCCCACTCACGGCGCGCCAGCTCGAGCTCCGGCGTACGCGCTACGCTGTCGAGTTCTGCACGCAGCGCTTCCAGCGAGTCAAACAGCGCGCCGCCGCGGGACTGTACGGAGTCTGCGAAGCGCGGCAGCACGGGATATTCGTCAAACTGGTCCCAATCTTCACTGTTGTTGAAGAGCGCGAAGGCGCGGTAGAACTCGTTGTTGCGAATGGGATCATACGGATGGCCGTGACATTGTGCGCACCCAATCGACGTGCCTTGCCACGCCACCCACGTCGTGTTCACGCGATCGATCACGGCCGCCACACGATACTCTTCGTCGTCGGTACCGCCTTCATTGTTCGTCATCGTGTTGCGATGAAACGCCGTGGCAATGCGTTGCGCTGGCGTCGCATTGGGCAACAAATCTCCGGCCAGCTGCTCGATGGTAAACTGGTCGAACGGCATGTCGCGATTGAACGCGTTGATGACATAGTCGCGGTACGGCCACATGGGCCGACTGGGATCCGTTTCAAAACCCTTCGAGTCGGCATAACGCGCGACATCCAGCCACATCGTCGCCCACCGCTCGCCGAATCTCGGCGACGCGAGCAGCGTGTCCACCAGACGCTCATATCCCCCGGTCGCGCCAGTCGCGCACGCGTCATCGACTTGTGCCAGCGTGGGGAGCAATCCGATCAGATCAATGCTGACGCGACGCGCCAATGCA
>JANOPS010000326.1:0-4446 GCA_031421995.1 Gemmatimonadaceae bacterium | reverse complement strand
TTCATCGACGATGATCGCGGACCGGTCGAGATCGGCCGCAGCGTGTCGTGGCCATGTACCGGGTGCGTTGTCGATGGCTGGCAAGACCACACCTGATGCGCGTGCACGCGCCAGCGCGTCGCAACGGCGGTCTGCTGTCGCGCCGGCATTCCCACTGGTGTCGACCGACGTTGTCTGACGAATACTGAAGGGCTGGTTGACCCCCACGAACGCGTTGTCGGCGATCTGATAGTCGCGACTCTTCGTATCGCGATGCTTGGGATACCCCCAGTCGCTCGGCTCGATCGGATTGGCCCACAGGCTGACGCCGATACTATCACCCTTCGCGCCATCGAAACGATTGTGTAGAATCTGATTGTCCTGGCCATGTTCGATGGCAATGCCGATGCGATTGCGAATGAAACAGTTGCCCACGATGCGGGAACTGTAGCTGTACCCGCCCCACAACCCATGATCGCTGCCCTCGATCCTGTTGCCGATGAACTGGTTGCGACTGAAGGTCGCTTCCATCCCGTTGGTGGGCGCGAAGCTGAAGTCATTGGCGAAGAACATGTTGTCGTTCACGCCGCCAACACCGGTATCCATCGTGGTCTGGCCCGCCCAGATGAACAACCCGTCGCCACCGTGCGTAACGGAGTTGAACGCCACCACGTTGCGAAGGCACTGCTCAAACATCAGGATGCCGGCCGAATCCTGTCCTCGGCGATAAAAGCCGTGACTATACCCGCGCACATTGTAGTCGAGGCGATTGTTGACAATGGTATTGGCGCTCGCCCGATACATGCCGATGCCGAGGCCGGAGTTGTACGAGAACGTGTTGTCGCGGATATCGAGCGAGTCGCTGCGCACCAGCATGAGGCCGTTCATGCCTTGCTCGATGCGATTCCCTGTGATCGATCCCCCTCGGACGTCCGCCAGGTAGATCCCTGCTCCAAAGCGCAGCCATTCGTCTTTGTCGTTCTTGTGATACGACAACCAGTCAGCAAGGCTTTCATGCTCCACAAGGCTGAACAGGCGCGGCTTCCAGTTGTGCGAGAAGTCATTGCTGTCGAGCACCAGCCGCTGCGTGCGGCGTGCCATCAGTGCGACGTGGTATCCGCGCGCCACGGCCCCAACAATACGCACGTTGCGACCGCCGTCAATCCGTATCGCAACACCCTGGGCTTGGTCGGGATCGCGGCTACGGGCCGTGCCAATCAGCGTCACGCCGCGCATGTCGAGCGTGATATTGTCGCCGCGTACGGTGATGATCGCGCTTTCGAGTGACCGCGAGGCCGGCAACGCATAGGTACCAGGCGTAAGGCGCATCGATCGCGTGACGATCAGGCCGGCGCGCGGAGTCACGGTCGGTGGTTGCTGCGCGCGGCCCACGGTGGCGGATGCGCCGCCCGCCGCGCACCAGAGCACAGCAGACAGCGCCAACCGACGCACGCGTTGCCCACCACCGATGCGCGACGTCAGAGCCATTCCCGTACCTGCTGGCAATGGGCGCGATATTCGCATGGCGTAGCTACCGGACGGCACTGAGCGTGGCATACTGTGGCGTCCGGCGGCAGGTCACCGCGACGCTCTCGTGTTGGATATGCAGCAATAGCCACGCGCGACCGTCACGGCACGTTGCCGGAGCGCTGCGAAAACAGGAACGTCGCGCCGTCCAGAGAGAACGTGCCGGGAAACCCGTTGGCAAATGGTGCCAATGCGTTGGACATGTAGAGGTTGTAGGCGGTGGGAGAGCCTACCGTGAGCCCCCAGGCGGCGTTGAATCCAGGGACCGCCGAGAGATCGGGTACCTCGAGATCATAAGTCGACGCGGCATTGAGGAAACCCGGCGATACCTGCAGCCACGCCTGCTTGCGGGCGACCGATTGGGTGAACAGTACGTTCACCGACTTGTTGTAGTCGGACTGCAGTGTGCCGCGAACGCGGGGGCGGGAGACCGCACCGTTGGTGACCGTCACGGCGGGTGACGCCGGCGGCGCACCCAGCACCAGCGTCTGGCTGATCGGGGCGCGCGCAAATCGCACCACCTGTCGGTAGGTCGTGTTCGACGCGTCGAAGGCCGTCACCATCACCTCCTGCAACTCGCCCGTCAGCATGCGAGCGTCGGGCACACCGAAGTGCGTGTGGGTCGTCGACGTCGTCAGGATGCCGTTGTCGATGACCAGTTGCGCGCTGTTGACCGGATTGAAGGCCGAACGCACCGCCGCGCGCTCACCATTCAGGTTGCCGATGCTGATCGTGGCCGTGGCAGGTGCGAACGCTTCGCTGCCGTTGAAGTCGAGCAAGGGAATTGGCGCACCACTTGTCAGATTGACCCCGCGGCGCAGGATGAATTGCGACGGCTGATAGCCGTTAGCGCCGGCGTTAAAGGCAAACCGCGTCGCGATGAGGTCGATGCCGCCGGGTGCCACGTCAGGGAGCGAAAACGCCGCCCCACCCGGATTGAGCAAGGCGTTGCCCCAGCCCGCCGAGACGAAGGCCAGTTCCAAGGCGCCGACGGCAGGTGCGATGGTGCCGGTGAGCGACTTGCCGCGCACGGGTTGAAGGAAACACTCCGACGCCACGCCCTGAGCGATCTCGGCGGATGTCCCGCTGTACATAGACATGTACGTCTCGAACACGGTGAACAACCGGTTGAGTGGGCTTTGCCAGACCAGCACAAACGATCCGATGTTGCCGGCAAAGGTCCACGAGTACGTGTTTCCGGTGGGCGCGACGGCACGCCACGCCCCGCTGGTTCCGTCGCGCACGGCAAAGAACACCGGAATGCGCGACAGGTCGCAGAACGTCAGGCTGAGAGGAATCAGCGGCGCGTTCTGCACCGTTAGTTGCAGCACCACGGTGCGATCTGCCACGCCGGCGCCCGTCGCGCGCACGGTGATGGCCGTGGTGCCCGCCGCGGCGCTCGCGGCGACCGCGATCGTGAGGGTGCTTGCCGTGACACCCGTCGCAAATGCTGCCGGAGCGAAACTGGCCGCGACGTTGGCGGGCAATCCCTCCACCACCACGTTGACCGCGGCGGTAAAGCCGCCGAGTCGCTCGAGCGTGAGCGCCACGTTGGCCGATGCGCCCTGCGGCGACGTGATCGTCGCGGACGCGGCGGTGAGATTGATGGATGGCACAACGACGGTGAGCTGCACCACGACGGTGCTCGACGTCACCCCGCTGCCACTCGCGCGGATCGTGAGCGGCGTGACTCCCGCGACGGCCGTCGCCCCAACGGTGAGCGTCAGCGTCGACGACGTTACCGACGACGCCAGCGTTGCCGCGCCGAACGCGGCGGTCACACCGGCCGGCAGGTTCTCGGCGCTCAACGTCACAGCACCCACAAACCCACCGGCGCGCGCGATCGAGATCCCAACCGTCCCCGGCGCGGTCGAGGAGGCGGTTACCGCCGACGCCGCAGTGGACACCGTCACCGTCGGGGTTCCAGTAGGCGGCGTGACGCCGGTCGTTTTGCCACCGCCGCATGCCACGGCGAACGAGAATACCACCAGGCTCGCCAAGCGAGCCGCACGCGCCACAGAGCAAGAAATCAAGAACAAACCTCGGCAAAAAAGGTCAAAATGCAACGCAAAAACACGTGGAAGGATCCGTTCACCGAGGGTGTGCGATGCCGGGGAATCTGGATTCTGGCTGCGCGCGCGGAGAATCCGCGTTCGCAACTTGCACCACAATACAGACGACGGGCAAGTGGACCGAACTTACGACGTCCGCAAGACAAGCCCTTCGCGATGGCGCGTTCGGCGTTATGGCGATAACGCCAACCCACGCACGCGTTGCCCACCATCGTTGCGCGACGTCAGAGCCACCGCCGTACCTGCTGGCAGTAGGCGCGATATTCATCCGGAAATTTCTCCGTGAGATGTCGCTCTTCCCGCCGAATCACCACGGCATACAACGCGAGCAGAACCAAGGGCAGCATGACCAAGCCCCACACAATGCCGGTCATCACCACGCCACCTAGATACGCGGTGGTCATGCCGACGTACATGGGATTGCGCGTGTACTGGTAGATGCCGTGGGTGACCAAATTCCGCGCCGGTCGATTGGGGTACACCGCCACCTTGGCGCGGCGAAAGGTGAAGACGCCAGTGATCGCCAGTGCGACGCCGATCGCCACCAGCAACAGCCCGACCGCCACGCTCGCGCCGCTCATCGACCACGGGAACGCGAGCGGCCAGACGCGGGAGGCCACCACGCCAAGCGCAAACCCGCCAACAAACAGGAGTGGCGGAGGAAATGGCACGGTCGGACCCAGGTCGGGCTTGTCGCTCGCGGGCGTGGTACTGGCATGATTGGGTGTTTCGCCTGACGTCATGGCTCAGAATGAGAGAAGATCACCCTCAATTCTGGGCGGCGTGTCTCGGCACGGCAACAGATTGGCGTCACCCCTCTCCAAGTCCGCGCGTTCGCGGTAAGGTTTCCGCCATGGACCGACGCGAT
>JANOPS010000325.1:0-2069 GCA_031421995.1 Gemmatimonadaceae bacterium | reverse complement strand
GGCGCGCTGTACTACGTGATGCCCAACGTGCAGGGCCAGACGTTGCGCGACCGCATGAATGCGGTGGGGCCGCTTCCTGTGATCGACGCGGTGCGCATTGCGATGGAAGTGGCCGGCGCCCTCGACCACGCGCACCGTCATGACGTCGTGCACCGCGACATCAAGCCGGAGAACATCATGCTGCAGGATGGCCACGCGCTCGTGGCCGACTTCGGCATCGGCAAGGCGGTGAACGAGGCGCAGGGGAATACGCTCACGCAGGCGGGGATGAGCGTTGGCACGCCGGCGTACATGAGCCCCGAGCAGGCCGTGGGCGAGGAGGTGGATGGCCGAAGCGACCTGTACTCGCTGGGCTGCGTGCTGTATGAGATGCTCGTTGGCGAGCCGCCCTTTACCGGACCGAACGTGCAAGCGGTGATTGCCAAGCGATTCGTGCAGACGCCAGCCGATGTCACCGCGTTGCGCGACGGTATTCCCCGTCCGGTGGCGCGCGCGCTGCAGCAGGTGCTTGCGCGCACGCCGATCGACCGCTTCGAAACCGCGGCGCTGTTTGCCAGCGCCCTCGCTGTGGCCGAGAGCAAGAAGGAGTCACCGGCCGCACCGGAGAAGTCGCTCGCGGTGCTGCCGTTCACGAGCCTGAGCCGGGACCCTGAGGACGAGTTCTTCGCCGACGGCGTGACCGAGGAAATCTTGAATGCGCTGGCGCAGATCCCCGGGCTGCGCGTCGCCGGACGGAGTTCGAGTTTTTCGTTCAAGGGAAAGAACGAGGACCTGCGCTCAGTGGGCGCGAAGCTTGGCGTGGCTACGATCCTCGAGGGGACGCTGCGGCGCGCGGGAAGTCGGCTACGGATCACGGTGCAGTTGATCGATGCGACCGACGGCTATCAGCTGTGGTCAGAACGCTACGAACGGGTGATCGAGGATGTGTTCGCGGTGCAGGACGAGATCGCCGCCACGATCGCCGAACGGTTGCGGCTCTCCCTCGCGGTGGGGCGCGGCGCAGCCGCGGGTAAGCCGCCCACGACGAACATGGCCGCCTACGCGTTGTACCTGAAGGGACGCGCGTTGCTGTACCGGCGCGGGCGGAGTATCATCGACGCGCTCGAGTGCTTCAAGGAGGCAGTCGTGCTGGACCCCGACTACGCGCAGGCATGGGCGGGGCTCGCCGACGGAAACACGACGTCTTCGTATGGTGGCTTGGTCGAGGCGCGCGTCGCCATGCCACAGGCGCTGGAGGCGGCACGCCGGGCTCTCACGCTCGACCCCGACCTCGCCGAGGCGCACTGCGCGCTGGCGTGCGCCACGATGCTGTATGAGCGCGACGATGCGCTCGCAGAGCGCGGGTTCAAGCGGGCGCTCGAGCTGAATCCGAACTACCCGCAGGCGCGGGCGTGGTACGGCCTGTTCTTTCTGCAGTGGTTGGCGGGGCGTGACGACGAAGCGGACGTGGAGCTCGAGCGCCTGCACGAGCTCGATCCGCTCTCCGGGTACGCAAACGTCGTCCTCGGCTATTCCAGCATCTCGGCGGGACGCTACGAGGCCGCCGTGCGCCAGGCCCGGCGGGGCGTCGAGCTCGATCCGGCGTCCTTCCTCGCCCATGTGTGCCTCTTAGCCGCGCTCACCTGCGCCGGCCGGTATGAGGAGGCCGTCGGTGTCGGCGACAAAGCGCTCGCGATGTCACGGCGCCATGCGTGGGCGGTGGCCCATCTGGTCTCCACCTATGCCGCGTGGGGTAAGCCGGAGCAGGCGCGGGCCCTGTATCACGAACTCGCAGAGCGGAGTGCGACGACGTACGTGCAGCCGTCGATGCTGTGCATGGCGGCCGCCGACGCCGATCTCCTGGATGAGGGCATCGCGCTCGTCGGCCGCGCCGTCGAGGACCGGGACCCCTTCTTCGTCATGCTCGCGCGCACCTGGCCGCTGTATGCCACGTTGCGCACGGATCCTCGTTTCGCCGAACTGGTGCGCCATCTCAATTTGCCCAACTGGGAACCAGCGGCGTGAGTGGAGAGTACGCTGCCGCGGGAATCACCGCGACCGCGCGCGCCACGGCGCCTTGATCAGCAGCG
>JANOPS010000324.1:0-2871 GCA_031421995.1 Gemmatimonadaceae bacterium | reverse complement strand
TGTGATCAGAATTTCATCCTCAATGAACACCGCCACGCCGTCGTCATGATTGTAGTACCATGGCTCGATCGTGAAAATCATTCCGGGCGACAGTGTGGCGTCGCTCAACGACGGGTCTCCTGCGGCCAGCCCGATGTGATGACCGAAGTACAGCGGCGCTTGCATGTAAGGTCTCGCCGCCGCGGGAATTGCCGCGTGCGCCACAGCCTGCAACCCGGCCAACGTAGCTCCCGGTCTGGCTGCCGCGATCACGGCGTCCGAGATCGCGCGCACCATCTCCACCAATTCACGCTGTCGCGGAGAAAACTGGCCGCTCACCGGAAAGGTGCGCCCCACATCGCTCACATAGTGATCGCGTTCACAGCCCACATCGAAAATCACCAGCTCGCCACCCTCAAGCATGCGATTGCGACGATCGTAGTGTGCCCCCAGAATTCGCCACGGCCACAGGGAGTTGGCTCCCGATTTTATGATTGGACTGAACGCATCACGTTGAGCGCCAAGCGCCTGGCAGTCGGCCGAGAATGCACCCGTGAGTGTACGTTCATCCACACCAGGCCCCACACGCGATGCACCACGCGCAATGGCAATCGCGGTGGCTCGCGCCGCCTCTCGCATAGTCGCGATCTCGCGCGGCGACTTGCGCATGCGCAAGCCGGCGATCATCGAATAGGCGTTGGCCAACCGAAGCGTCGGATGCTCCCGCTGCAGCTGCGCGACCAGCAGATCACCCGGGGAGGGGACCGCGAACGAACTCGGCGGCAGGCCACCCAAGACTCCAGGTCGGCCAGCGTTGATCAGGACGCGCGCCCCGCGAGTCGAAGCGTTCCGCAGAAAATCGGTGAGCGCCTCGTCGAGGACGACCGTATCGACACCGCTCAGCGCGCGTACCGATGGATCCGCCAAGAGTGCGCGTCCCGGAAAGTCATTCGGTCGTCCGGGATTCTCGAATCGCGCGTCTGCACGCGGCACAAACAACGTCGATCGACGTGTTCGTCCATCGACCGCCAGCACCGAACGCGCGACCTCCAATCCCGCGAAATACTCGAAATCATCGAGCTGACGAAACGTGTCACCGCCGCTCGTCCCCTCGGCGCTTGGAATCACGAGGACATCGTTGTCGCCGAGTGCCGCCAGTGCAGCGGTGCGGCGATCGACGTACTCAGCGACCGGAAAGACCGGATGAGTCCAACCAGTAAGGCGCTCGCCGCGCTGCGCCTCTGCCGTCGCGAGCGGGGCTGCCAGCGTGACTGCTGACGCCGTTGCCAGAGCGACGACCGACACCCATACCCTAACGATGCGACCAGTCATCCGGACTCTCGGCGTTTTGCGGTGAGAGCCCCAACACATCACCACGCACAGTGATGCCGAGCCCTAGGACGGTGCGGTTGGCGTAGTTGAAGTACGCCACCACCTGATTGATCTCAAGGATCTGCCCATCGTCAACACCACTGGCCCGGAGCGTGGCAACCACCGCAGCGAGCGCAGCGGAGTCGCTTACCGCCAGCGTCAGCATCCGCGCGTACTCCAGGGCAGCCGCCTCCTTCGCGTCAAACGTCTCGCCGAACGCGGCGTGGTCTTCGAGCGCGTTGCGAATCGCGCTCGCCCTGGCGTCGTCCGCCAACAACCGTCGCAACCCTTCAACGTGGTGCTCCACGCAGTAGCGGCACACGTTGAGCATACTGACATAAACACCAAGCGTCTCGAGCAACCACTTGGGCAGCGAATTCCCGGAGTGATGCAGGACGCTTTTGTACAGCGCCATATGTCCTTCCATCGAATGCGGGCGCAAACTGTGCGCCAACATGATGTTGTCCACGCGGTCTTCGGGGCCCTTCACCCGATCGTAGAGCACGCGCAGGCGCCCCGTCGATTCAGGATACGGGACGTGGGCGATCCACATGCGATCGGTCATGTTGACGGTCACGCGTGGTCGGTGGTCACGATCCAACGAGGGCAAGCACGCGGAGCGGACTCCCGCTTCCGTTCACCAGCTTGAGCGGTGCCGCAATCACCACACTGCCAACCGCCGGCAACTGGTCCAGGTTGCAGAGTGAGGCGAGCCCGAACTTCCCAGCCCCGTGCATGATGGTGTGGTTGGGGAACGGCGGCGTGAAACGGCCAGCTTGTCCCGCGTCAGTCCCAATGGTCTCGACACCAACGCCAACGATATCCCGCTCGTACGCGAGAAACTGCGACGTGTCCTGGTGAAATCCGGGCGTGTGCGAGCCGTCAGCGTCCACGTTCAGGAACGCAGCGCCTGAGCGCTTGCTCCAATCGGTACGGAGCAGCACCCACGCGCCCTTGGGAATTCGACCATGTGTCTGTTCCCACGACGCAAGATGCTCGGGCGTGAACAAGAAATCCGGATGGGCCGCGCACTCTCTCGACACGTCAATGACGCAGGCGGGACCAACGAAGCGCCCGGCGGGGATGGTATCGGTGCTATTCGCGGGCAAGTCCCTTCCAGTGACCCAATGCACGGGCGCGTCAAAGTGCGTCCCGGTATGCTCGCCAAGCGTGATGGTGTTCCAATACCACCCTGGACCGGCGTCATCGTATCGGGAGATTTGCTGCATGCTCAGACCGGGCGATGGTGCGAACATCGGCGGCAGGTCGATCACCGGTGTGTCCGTTCCCAACGGGATCGAGAGATCGACCACTCGCACACGACCATCAGCGAGTTCGGTTGCGAGGTGTATCAGTGTTGTCGACATCGAGTGGAGTGGAGTGGAGTGGATGGTGACTTACAGTGACCGCAGGTGGCGCGCAAACTGAAACCGATTCTCCAACAGCGCGAGGTCTGTGACAAATCCAGCCGGCCCCACCGCTTCGACTTTGGCCACCAACGTGGTCAGCTCAGAAGCCTCG
>JANOPS010000323.1:0-2295 GCA_031421995.1 Gemmatimonadaceae bacterium | reverse complement strand
GCGAAGACCACGCGCTGTGTGTCGGAGTCATGCAGGCTCCAAGGATGTCGTCAGGGCATTCCGAATTGTGCGCCCATTTTGGCGGGCCCACGCCCAAGCCCGGAATCGCGCAGACCCCCACGAATCGAACCTGCGATGATCACGGAAGTACCACGCATCAAGCCGGGGCAGCAGATGGGGATCGTCAGCATCGGAGAGCGGTCGAAATGCCGTGGTGCACGCCCACCGATATGTCTGCGCGACGGCGCTCGTGACGCGCGCATCGCAGGCACCGTAGGGATAGGCAAAGCCTGCCGGACGCGCGCCCAGCTCACGTTCGAGGGAATCGTCCGCTCCTCGCAGTTCGGCCATGACGTCGGTCCCCGCGCTCGTCAGCCGTGGATGGGTTCGCGTGTGCGCGCCGATGGTGACCCGCTGCTGTTGCAACCGTCCGAGCGTATCCCAGTCCATCAGGGGAAGCACGGGCATGCCCTCATCCTGTCCGCGCCAGCGGTTGTCCATGCCAACGCGATCGGTGACGACGAATACGGTGACCGGGAAGTCATCTCGCAAAAGGAGCGGCGCTGCCTCGGTTGCGAAGTTCGCAAATCCATCATCAAACGTGAGGGCCACGGCATCGACGTCACGTGGCATTGTCAGCAGTTCATCCACGCTGACCACCCGCACGCGACCGCTGCGAAGCCAGTCCACTTGCTGTCGAAATGCCTCCGGCGCAACAGAAATTGGCGAACCGGACGCATCGATGGAGTGCCACGTAAGGATCGCGCGCATTATCCACCAGACGTCTTCACGGCGTCGGGCTCGAGCCGCTGCTCTTCGTGATACTCAAAGTCGGTGTTGACCTCCCAGATATCGTGCGAGGCGCCCTGCATATTCCAGATGGCCATCATCGCCGTGAGCATGGAATGGTCTTGGTTGTTGTACTTGTGCATCCCGTTGCGCCCAACCGTGTGGAAGTTGGGAATCGGATCAATACAATCTCGCACCGCATCCAAATGTCCGCGATACGCGGCGTCGTAGATCGGATACGCCTTCGGCATGCGAATGACGGTTCCGTCACGCACCGACGCGCTCTTGGCTAAACCAAGTTCCTCGAGCTCCTTGGCGGCGAGCGCGATCAGCGCTTCGTCCGTACTCTCCCAGAGACCATCACCCTTGAAGCAGAAATACTCAAGTCCAAGGCATGTGCGGTTCGCTTCGGGGATCATCGCGGCGCTCCAGTTGTTGAAATTCTGGACGCGTCCAACTTTGACGCCGGGCGTGTGCACGTAAACCCAATTGTCGGGGAACAAATTCTCGCCTTCGAGAATGAGTGCGACCACAAGGAAATCCCGATACCGCAATCCCTCGGCGGCGTTCGTGACACTCGCGTCGGGTGGCGGAGACAGGGCTCGAATCAGTGAGCGAACGGGCATCGTGCTGATGACGTGCTCAGCGGCGTGAAACGTCTCGCCTTCGGCAGAGGTCGCGCGCACACCGGTGACGTGTCGCACACCATTGCTGTCCTGGCATGTTTCGACGCGTGTCGCGTAGTGCTCCATCAGCACGGTATTCCCCATCTCCCGAACCTTGTCGCTGCACACTTCCCACATCTGTCCTGGACCAAGTCGCGGATAGCGGAACTCGTCAATCAGGCTCTTGATCTTGTCTGAGCGCTTGTTGAGGGAGGTTGCCGACAGGATGGCTCGAGCCAGTGAGAGGCCTTGAATGCGCTGCGCGGCCCACTCGGCGCGGATCTCCGTGCAAGGGATGCCCCAGACCTTCTCGGTATACGTCTTGAAGAAAATCTCAAACAGCCGACGGCCAAACCGGTTGGTCACCCACTGCTCGAAATTCTCTTCGACCGGCGTCGGATAGAGACGTGCCTCAAGGTAGCTCCAGACAATCCGAACGGCATTCACCAGACCGAGTCCACTCAGCGCATTCCACGGCTTGAGCGGGTAGTCGAAGTATTTCCCGCTGTAGTGAATGCGCGACATCCTCGGCACTGAAATAAACTCGTCCGCCAACAGTTCTTCCCAGAGATCTTGTACCGGCTTGATCTTGGTAAAGAAGCGATGACCGCCGATATCGAAGCGGTACCCTTTGTACTGCGCCGTGCGCGAAATCCCACCGACAATGTCGTCGGCCTCCAGCACGGTGACGGCGTAGCCCTGCTTGCTGAGCATGTAGGCGGCGGTCAGCCCGGCAGGGCCAGCACCGATGACGACGATGCGGTCACCGGGCTTGAGCGGGGTGATCGACCGATTGGCAGGCGAGGAAGTCATTTGTGGTAATCCATGTCACATCAGACGA
>JANOPS010000322.1:0-45995 GCA_031421995.1 Gemmatimonadaceae bacterium | reverse complement strand
GGTGGGGGCGGACTTTCTGCGTATCATCTCGTTCAACTTTGTGGCGACCGGCGTGGTGTTCACGTGCTCCGGCATGTTCCAGGCGCTGGGGAATACCGTGCCGTCGATGATCAGTAGTGCGGTCCGTCTGCTGTCGTACGGGCTCCCAGCACTGTGGCTCTCGTCGCGGGCAGGCTTCGAGATCCGGCACATCTGGTATCTCTCGGTTGTCGCCGCCGCCGGACAAGCCGCGTTGAGTCTGTGGATGCTGCGCGCGGCGCTGCCGCAGGGCGATCGTTTTGCTCCGTCGAGGGTGTCGACACGTGCCTCGTAGGTCGAACATGCGGGGCGGGGTTCGGCGTGCGCTTGCGCGTGTGCAATGCCGGGAGCGATACGCGCTCCTCGTAGGACTCGTAGGACTCGTCGGCACAGCGTCGTGCTCGAAGTCAGCAACGATGTCGCCGGAGCGCGTCGCCGTGCAGTTTTACACGATGCGTGATGCGATCGGCACGCAAGGAGCGCCGTCAGGATCCGAACTCGCGGCGCTACGTCCGTTTATCGCTGATACACTCGCCCGTCGTTTGGCGTACGCCGACACGCTGCGACGCGGGGGAACGATTCCCGCATCGGATAGCGCCTCCCGCGTGCTTCGCGGCGACCTGTTCTCGAGTCTGTTCGAAGGGCCGTCGACGTTTCGCGTGATGCCTGGGGTTCTCGTGGGTGCACACGTGGCGGTGCCAGTGGAGTGCGCGTCTGACCGCGTGCGACCGGCGGTGCGCTGGACGGACACGATTCTCGTGACGAGAGAGCGTGAGCGGTACGTCGTGCACGACATTCGCTTCGGAGCTGTTCGTGGGGAGAATCGCGCGTTGTCGCTGCTGGCGCGGCTCTCCCGCTGATCACGGCGAGGGGAGAGGGGCCGGGGCCTCGGGCCTCGGGCCTCGGGACTCGGGACTCAAGGGAGGGAGGGGTGAGGGTACATGCAGGCGTGAGCTGTGAGCTTTGCGGTTTCAGGCTTGAGCGCCCGCTTGAGGGTTGAGGGGTGAGGCATGGGCGACTCAGGCTTGGGGTTTGAGGCTTGAGGGGCGGCCTTGTTCGGTTTCTGCCTCCTCTACTGTTCCGTGTTCATCCCTCTCGAGCCTTCGCGTCAGCGCATGCACGGAGCCGCGTTGACGGAGCGGTGCGTCGCGCACGGAACGCCGAACGCCTCGTTCACCCCCCGTTGCACCTCACACCTCACACCTGAGTCGCCCAAACCTCACCCCCCAACCCTCAAGCGGGCGCTCACGCCTCAAACCGCACAGCTCACAGCCCACGCCTGTATGTGTGCCTCACCGTGCCTCACTCCTCCTTCTCCACCTCCCTCAGCCCTCACCTAAGGCCAGAGCAAGCTCACCGCTGAAACCTCGATTCGGATTTGCGGAGCTGAACGCCTCCCGACCCCGCCTCGATGCGCACGCGTCCGGCGCCGTCGCCGATCGTCCCGCGCAGGTGATTGCGTTCCAGACGCGTCGTGCGCACGGGGAAATCGGTGGTGATGCCGCCGCTGCCCGTTTCGATGTCCACGTCAGCGCCGAAGTTTGCAGGAAGCCCCACCGATACCGTGCCCGATCCGGCGTCGACCGTCAGCGATCGCAACGACGAAGTGAAGTCGAGCGATACGCCGCCGCTTCCGGCGTCCACGGTGGTGTTGCTCGAGGCGATCCCCGAGAGGCGCACACTGCCGGACCCCACATCGACGCGCAACGTCCCACACTGCGCATCGTTGCCGCGGACGCCCCCCGAGCCGGTATCAACGACACACGACTCGGCCTGCACGTTCTCCAGATCCACCCCTCCAGAGCCAACGTCGATCGACAACCGGGTCACGCGGGCGTCGCGCACCGCCACGCCGCCTGCGCCCGCATCAATCGTAAGAGTGCCGCGGTGGCCAACCGCACTGACACTTGCCGAGGCGACGTCGAGCCGCACGTCTCCATCTACGCGTGTTGACGTGAGCTCACCAACGGCCACATAGACGCCGATCGTTTTGCCGGCGGGGACGCGGATCACGAGGTCGGCCCATGCTTCTGTTCCGCGCCCGCTTGAGCGAATGCGCATGCGCCGCCCACGCCAGCCGCTGCCGTCGCGGCCGCCCCACGTGCCGTCGCCGTCAATGGATAGCTCCGAGCTACTGTTGCCGTATCGCGAATTCTCGCCGCGATAGATGATGTCTTGATCATCGGGGTACAGCACACGCAGTGTGTTGCGGCCACGGATCTCCGAGACCACGACCCTGAGATCTCGCGCATCGCGCCCGCCGCGGGTGACATCGACCGTCACGTTCTGTCCGCTCCCGGCCTCGACGCGAACGCGACCGGCCGGGTTGTAGATCGCCACGTCGGACCCACTCACCGACTCACGATCGCTCGTGCCCGCACTGTTCGATTGTGCGAGGAGGGTTGCGGGCAAGAGCGCCAGCGCAGTCAGGACGGTGCGCGCCGTAGATAGGCGTGACGAGGTGGTCATAAGCAGAGTTCTCAGGAGGTTGGAGGTTTCGTCGCGCACGGCGTGGATCGCGCCCGCTCGCGACACGCTGTCAGCAAAACGGTGTCAGCAAACGGTGTCAGCAAACGGTGTCAGCGGAGGGTGTCAGCGGAGGGTGTCGGCAAACGGTGTCAGCAATAGGACGGTCCCGAGCGTAAAATGGTTTGAAGCGGCTGCGCTCGCGCCGCGTCATCCCCCCACACGCCTCGCCCCATGCGCTCTTCCACGCTGTTGTTTCGTCGTCCGTGGCCTCTTCCCACGCCGGGTCGCCACTCGCTCCTCGCGCTGCTGACCGTCGCCGCGGTGACGACGGGCTCGGGGACACTCGACGCGCAGACGCGAGTGCTTCCCACTACCCCAATCGTGATCGATTCAACCGATCCGGTGGCAGTGCTTGCATCGCGCCTCGAGTTGGAGCGATACAAGGCGACGGTGAAAGGGCTGACCGCCTTCGGCGATCGTCGGCAGGGTACGGATCGCAATCGTGCGGCGCTCGATTGGATTGAAGCACAACTCAAGAGTTACGGCTGCACCAACACGGAGCGGTTGACGTACGAATACAACCCGCCGGAGTTTGCTCCCCGCCCGGTCACGCCGGCCGCAACCACCGGGACCGCCGCCGGTGCCGCCAGTGCTGCCGGTGCCGCTGCGGGTTCCGCGGGCGCTGGTCGCGGCGGTGCCGCCCCACGCGTGCAGACGGCGCAGGGCGGCGGCCGCGCGCGCGGCATTCGCACGCGCACGGGGGTGAACAGCGATTCGACCTCGCAGCCCGATCCGCGACTGCGCGCGCTGAATGCGCAGCCGAGTACCAACGGCATGCGTCAGGAAGTCTGGTGTACCAAGATCGGCAGCACACGTCCGGATGAAATGTACATCGTGGGCGCGCACATGGATGGTATTGGATGGGGCGAAGCGGCGAACGACGACGGGTCGGGCACCGCACTGGTGATGGAGCTCGCTCGGGTCTTCAGCATGCCTGATGTGCGAACGGAACGTTCCATTCGCTTCGTGCTCTGGAACAACGAGGAGAGTGGCCTGAACGGGGCGCGAGCGTACGTCGAACAGCGACAGGCCCTGCAGGGGATCGAGAGTCCAAAAGGGTCAGGCAAGTATCCCGAGCCCAAGTGGCTGGGCATGATCCAGCACGACATGATGATGTTTGATCACGGCATGCCCAAAGCCGATGGCACGTTGGCCAAGGAGCAGCGTCCCGAGGCCGATGTGAATATCGAGTTCCAGATGAACTCGAAGATGACGTTGCAATCGCAAGCGCTCGCGTGGGCGTTGCATGCGGCGAACGCGAAGTATGCGACCGACTACCCGGCGCAGGTGGGGCCGCACATGACGAAC
The DNA here is from genome assembly GCA_031421995.1 of Gemmatimonadaceae bacterium. Classification (GTDB taxonomy): domain Bacteria; phylum Gemmatimonadota; class Gemmatimonadetes; order Gemmatimonadales; family Gemmatimonadaceae; genus Gemmatimonas. Next base: position 42,140 of record JANOPS010000322.1, on the reverse strand, counting down.
ACTGATTCGGGTCCGTTCCAGGACATCGTAGCCGCGGTGAGCCTCCGCGAGAACGAACGAGGCACGCAGACAGGCAGTGGGTGGAGTCCGCACTGGCATCAGCCAACCGATTTGTACGCGACGTATAGCGACGCGGACTTTCGCTTGGGGCTCAACGCGGCGCAGACGACCTTGGGTGCGCTCGGCAAGCTGACCGGGGCGACGCGCGCGCGGTAGGCTCGCAACGACTCGACGGGTTCTCTCGGATGTTTTGTGTCGTCGACGTGCTTTTGACGCGCCCTATTCGATGTCGGTGCTCGAAGCAGGCGTCTCAGTAGTCGGCGACGCGTACGTCAGTGTGCGCAAAGTCCTGTCCAACGAACAACAGGGAGTCGTTGGTGCTCATGGCAAGGGCGTACGAAAAGCAGTCGCCGTAGTTGAGCGCCGCACGATGACGCGTTCGCCCAAATCGGACAGCGGCTTCTCTCGCCAATCGGCCTTGGTCGTGATCAACATCGATAACCTCAAGGCGCAGGCGTCGAACCAGCGCATCAAGGTCGCGATCAGCGGCCTCCCCGAAGCGCCCCACAAGCACGATGCAACACTCAAGTAGCGTCGCGAGAGATACACGTCGAACGGGCGCCGAGTGCATCGCGCGCAAGAGGCGCTCGGCGAGCGGTTCGGATGTGGCTACCGCGACGAGCACGGAGGTGTCGATGACCAAAGGAGCCTATCGCACTCGCCGAGGAGTCGCCTTCGCCTTTGCGGACTCGTGCACCTTGGGGAAGACTGCCTCGGGCGCCGGAAGGTGCGCCGTCGCGCCCAGCACGGTAGTCGAGGGCGAACCGTCCATGGCGTATCCAACAATGTCGTCCGCCGATCGACTGTCGATCACAGGTCGCTCGCGAATGCGCTGCTGCACGCTGCGGATAGGCGACGCATACTGCTCGAACGTTTCCGCAGCTCGAAGCTTATCCAACCGGTCGCGGACAGCGGTTTCTACGGCGTCGGTAATGGACTCGCCGGCCCTGTGGGCGAGCTCGCGAATCAGCTCCTCTGTCGCCATGCTTTTGATGTTGATCGCCAAAGATCCTCCTTTCTTCCTAAAATGTATGTAGTAGAAGAAACGAATGCAAGGCGCAGCTTGCCCGCTTCATCTCGCGATCGCCCTACGCCCTCGCCAGTCCAGGCGGCATCCGCCCGGCCCACGGGCGGGCGCGTTCCAACTGGCCCGCGATGCGAAACAGCGTGGCTTCGTCGCCGAATCGTCCAACCACGTGCGTGCCGATCGGCAGCCCCGCCGCATTCCAATAGAGCGGCACGGACATCGCGGGCTGGCCGGTCACGTTGAAGATCGGCGTGTACGGAATGAAGCCGAACGCTTTGTCGACCATGTCGGTGAGCAAAGGGCCCGACCCAATCACGGAACCCAAGCCGAGCGCACCAAGCACCGTGAGCGCGGTGCGTTCGACGGACGTGGGCTGCATGCTGCCGATGACAAACGGTGGGTCGGCCAGCGTTGGCGTGATCAGCGCGTCGTACTGCGTCATGAATTGCCCGATGGTGCGTCCGGCCGACTGCAGGGCGCGCACCGCGACGGCATAGTCCGAGGCACGGAAGTGGCGTCCGAGAAGCCCCAATGCCCACGTGGCGACCTCCACGTCGTCCCGTCGTGGCGCGCGCTTGAGCTGCTCGCCAAGCCATTCGATATCGGCCCGACATTCGGCGGCCACCACCGTGAGAAATGAACGCGCGAGTGCCGCGCCATCGATCGCCGGCGCGGCCTCGACCACGTCATGCCCCAGCGATTCGAGCAACGCTGCGGTATCGGCCAACGCGGCACGGCAATCGGCGTGGACGTGGTTCCCGAAGAACGGCGTCGCGGTCATCGCGATGCGAAGCCGTCCGGGCTCGGTCGTGACTTCTGCCAAGAACGGGCGCGCTTGCGCGGGACAGGCAACGGGCGTTCCTGGATCTTCGCCCGCCGAGCAATCCATCATGGCGGCCGAATCGCGCACGCTGCGCGTGATCACATGCTCTTGGGCGAAGCCGCGCCAAATGTCGCCGAGATGTGGACCGGTTGGCATGCGGCCCCGCGTGGGCTTGAGGCCAAAGACGCCATTGCACGACGCAGGAATGCGGAGCGAACCGCCGCCGTCGCCGCCGTGGGCGATCGGTACCATGCGCGCGGCCACCGCGGCTCCGGAGCCACCGCTTGAGCCGCCGGTGGTACGTGTGGTGTCCCACGGGTTGCGCGCCACGCCCAGTGCCTCGCTCTCGGTAAACGGCGTGAGGCCGAACTCCGGCGTATTCGCTTTGCCCACGAAGACCGCACCGGCTCGCCGATAGCGGGCAACCAACTCGCTGTCCAGCGCAGGGATGACGGACTGCAGCACGCGCGTCCCGTGACTGGTCGGCACGCCAGCAATGGTGGCCTGGAGATCCTTGATCAGCATGGGGACGCCACCGAAGGGGGCGTCGGCCCCAGCGCCGCTGCTCTGCGCAGCCGCCTGCGAGAGGGCCTGCTGTTCAAGCACGCGCACCACCGCGTTCAAAGCGGGATTTCGTGCCGCAATGCGCGCCAGCGCGGCGTGCGCTACGTCGGACGCTGAGACCTTCTTCTCGCGCATCAGTGCCGCGAGGGCGAGTCCATCGAGCGTGTCGTATTCAGGGAAGGGGAGGGTCATAAGACCGGTAACGGTACGGGTTCTGGCGGTCCCTCGCAAACTTCAGGGACAGAAGCCGACAAAAGTGCGCCTCATCCCTTCCCGAAAGGGGTTCCGATGACGCATCATGTTACGACGACGGTTTCGCCTCTCGGCGGCATCGCGCTTCGTTGCTCGTGTATTGACTGATCGACCCCTCCATTGTCGGATCGACTCCATCCCGCAAGAGATCGCCATGAATCAGACTCTCCTCTCCCAAGTGGTATCCACCTCCTACGTAGGTGGCCGGTTCCGCCGCGCCGCGCTGTTGCTGGCCGCGGCCGCTTTTGGTCTGTCGGCGTGCAGCGACGACGAGGTCAGCGTGCCAGAAACGGCGGCGACCGTTGAAGTCACGCCGCGACTGAGTTCCGTGGTGGCTGGCCAGACCAGGCAATTGGCGGCACAAGCCAAAGATGCCAAGGGCGCCAACCTTGCTAACGAGGCCATTGTCTGGCGGTCGTTGGATACGACGGTGGCCCGCGTCAGCCAAGCTGGCTTGGTGACCGCGATTGCATCCGGCGCCACGGCCATTACCGCCACGACGCGAGGCGCCTCAGGCTTCGCGACGATCGACGCGGCTGGTGTGGTTGCGTCGGTCGAGATCACCGGTGTGTCCAGATTGCCCGCGCAGCAGACCGTCCAGTTGTCCGCCTCCGCTCTCGAAGTCAACGGCCGTGCGTTATTCCGGCCCATTGAATGGGCCTCGTCGAATCCGACCGTCGCCACGGTGTCGAACACCGGGCTGGTGACGACGATCGCGGTGGCTGGCGGTACGACCAATATCACCGCGACCGCCGATGGCAGAACCGCTACGTTCGCCTTCACGGTATTGCCACTCGCGCCAGTCGCCACTATCACGCTCACGATCGGCAGCGGGTTCTTGCCAACGAACGCTGGTGTTCCAGTTGGCGTGACGTTACGAGATGCCGCTGGTGGCCTGTTGACCGGCCGCACGATCACGTATGTCTCTTCAAACCCGGCGACGGCGACTGTTTCGGCAACCGGCGTAGTCACGGCGCTTACGGCCGGCGCGAATGTCACCATCACCGCGACAAGCGAGGGGCGGTCCGTCACCGGTACGTTCGCAACACTGAACGGCCTGCGTAGCGGAACGGCGTTGACGTTTGGCGGTGTACTTGATCAGCAAACCTTGTATGCGGTCTACGTTCCCGCTGGCTCAACCAGCTTGAACGTCATTCTCCGCGGAGGTACTGGCGATCCGGACCTTTACACCTATCGCCCGGGCAACACCACCACGGCCGTATGCGCGTCAGAGAATGGCGGCGCGAACGTCGTTGAAGATTGCGTGGCGGCGAACCCGGCCGCTGGCGTCTGGGTCGTGTTGGTGTACGCCTATACCGCGCACACGGGCACCGCGATTACCGCGACCGTGACGCCGACGCCGCCGTGAGGACTGCGGGCTGAACTGATTGACTGCGGGCGGGGGTTGGACTGATTCACTGCGGGTTGGGGTTGGACTGACTCACTGCAGGTTGGGGTGGCAGCAGTGGTTACGGGCGGGCGCGTGCAGGTGACGCGCACCGCCCGTAGTGTTTTCAGGCCATCCGCCTCGGTTTCGCCTAGGTTGGCGAAAGCAGGGAATCGGGAGGCTGATTGGTGAGGGGGACTTTCCGAGCTATGTAAGGCCGACGCGAGTGGACCGCGTGGCGATGATCACTGCCACGGTCCAGCAACCCTTCAGCTGTCGCGTTTACGAGTGCGGGTCAGCGACGCGCCAACGATCCCTGCAAGACCAAAAAACATCAGGCCAATCGTGGCGGGCTCCGGAACGATGTTGGGCTGCGCCACCTGCAGATTGTCAATGCCAAAGGCCAGAGGGCTATTGGGGCCCGGCCTGCTTTCCACGGTCAATTTGTCAAACGTATTGCCTTCACCAAAATCAAAACCCCACCAGCATGCGCGGCTCGCGCTGGACACGGCGGGCAGCGTCACGTCGATCCGGGCACGTTCGACGAAGGTGTTCGGCGCGGTGCGCGAGAACGCCGTCAGTATCGTGCGCCCGGCAGAGGCCGCGAAGTTGAATGCCGCACCGCGAGTGCCAATGTCGAACAAGACGGAGAAACTGGGATTCGGCTGCTGACCGAATCCGTAGTTGTAAATGGCGCCGTCAACGAAGGTGTTCGGGAAACTCGAGTAAATGTCGGCGCTCGGCGAGCCGAAACGGGCGCTCTCGAACGTGAGCCCTTGGGTGGCCGAACTGGCGGCGTACGGATTGCCCAAGAACGACGACGCGATCCCGTTGAAGTCGTACGTGCGGAGCGAGCTGGTAAGCCCCGTTTGGCGACCCTCAATGGTCACCCCGCTGCCGTCGCCGGTGCACACGCTCTGCGCGGACGCCAGTTGGGCGGCAGCGGCGAGCAGCGAGCAAACGAGTCCAAAGCGAGCGAGCACGAAGATGTGGGATACGGGATGAGACGCCAAGGGCAACCACTACGTAGTTTAGCATACACGGCGCCAAGATTCCTAGCAGTGATGATGCTGCACCACCTTCAGTGCAGGTTTCGTTCCGTTCTTCCCGCCAGGAGTGAACTCGACAAAAAACGCTACAGGACGGCATCCTTCGTGCGAACGAACGCTCGAGTCTGCCATTGGTGAGCGATCTTCATCCGCTGACTGTTGCGCATACGCTGCAAAGTGTCGCGAAGGCGCTGCAGCGGGGGGTGAATAGCTTTTTCCCGTTTTTCTTGACGTAAGTCACAAATCCGGTCACCTTTACGGAGCGTGATCGGCTCCTTTTGCGCCTAAGTGAGGTTCCCCTCTGTCCGCTCCCGTGATCCTTGGTCTGATGCAAGATGCGACGGCGTCACGCCCGCGTCGATTCGCCGCGCTCTTGCCGTCCGCGCTCCTTGGTGCGGTCTGCGCCGTCGCCCTCGCGGCATGTGCGTCGACCTCGTCCATCGGCCGCGCGACGATTCGCGGCGGGGCCGATTCGGTCGCCCTGGCACGCGAACTCTCCGGAGGCCCTACTACCTCCTCAGCGATCGGTGTGCTGCCCTTTCAACTCCTCGCCAAGGACGACGAGCTCTCCGCGTTGGGATTCGCGCTCGCTGATCTGCTCACCACGGATCTCTCACGCAGTGCGCGCATTTCATTGGTTGAACGTTCACGGCTGAGCGATGTGCTGCGGGAGCTGGACCTTGCGCGCACCGGACGCGTGGATTCGGCGTCTGCGCCGCGTGTCGGCAAGCTGGTTCGTGCTCGACGATTGGTGTTGGGATCGGTGGACACGCTCAAAGGGGAACTGCGTCTCCGCGTTCGTGTTGCTGATGTAGAGACGGGCGCGTTGGACGTATCGCTAGATGCGAGTGCTCCCCTCACGGACGTGTTGGCCGCAGAAAAACGACTGGCCCTGCGACTGTTTGAGTCGCTCGGCGTCACGCTCACACCGGCCGAACGCGCAGCGGTTGATGCCTATCCGACGACCTCGCTTCCTGCGCTCACGGCGTACGGTCGCGGTGTTCAGGCGGACGCACGGGGAGATCATCGGCGGGCGGTCGATGAATTCGAGCGTGCGCTCGTCGTCGACCCGGGGTTCAGTCAGGCACGGACGCGAGCCGCTGGCGCGCGCGTCGACGGCCGCCGGTCGGCCGAGGGGCCATCGATTGCTCCGGGCATTCGATCGATCAATGCGCCGATTGCCGGCACCGTCGATCGTGTCAATCGTCCGATCGACGTCATCACGTCGTTATCTCGCCCGCTTGCTGGACCCGGTGATCCGTCGTTCCCGAGCACGATCGTGACCGTCGTGATCACTGTAACGCGGCCCTAGCCATGCGGCACGTGTGTGCGATGACGTATGCGATGACGTGCACGGCCCGTGTGTTTCGTCAACGCGTGTGGCGCCGGTGCGCGTCGGCGTTCGGCACGAGGCACGCCATGACGCGGCACGCCGTGGCGAGGCACGCGGTGGCGATGTTCGCACTCGTCGTCGCGCCGGCCACCTCGCGCGCGCAGGAACGTTTGGTCGGTGGCCGCAGCGTTGGCGTCGGCATGTCCTACGAGGAAGTCCGCTTCGGTGACGGCGGGTTACGGCAATACAATTTTGCGGGTGTCGACTCGGCGCGCGTGACTGGTCTTCGGCAGATCTCAACACCGCTCTCTACGGCAGTGTCCATTGGCTCGGCGTGGAGATTGGATGTCACGGCGCTTTATGCGACGGCCACGGTGTCCTATCGAGATGCGGGACAGGCTGGCGCCACACGGTCGGCGACATTGCGCGGCATCAGCGACGCGCGTATTCGTGCGACCGGAACGCTGATTCCCGAATTGCTGGTGCTCACAGCGGGAGTCAACGTTCCAACGGGTCGCACGTCTCTCACGAATTCGGAATTCGGCGTGCTGCGCATTTTGGCGTCCCCAAGCCTCGGGTTAGGCAGCACGCCCGTCGGCGCGGGCGCGAGTGGCACCATGGGACTCGTCGTGGCGCGTCGCCTTGGTCCGTGGGCTGTGGCGATGGGAGGCTCGTACGAGCATCGTGGTCAGTATCAGCCGGTCGCGGCGCTGGTCGCTGGCGCTCCATCCGCCGACTTTCAACCGGGAGGCGTGATGCGCGCCTCGGTGACGGGGGATCGTCTTGTCGGGCAGCATCAAATCACCGTGTCCCTTGCCACAGACGTGTTCGCTAGCGACGAGCTGCGCACGCCCGTGTCGAGCGGCGTCACCACGAGTGCTCCGAGGGGACGTACGGTGGTGCGACTGGGCCCGGTGTACAGCGGTGACGTGCAAATGCTGTTCGCCGTACCACGGTTGCGCCAATTCTTGACGTACGCCTCGTACCGCTGGCGCGCGCCGTTCTCGCGCGACGGAACGAAGGTCGCACAATCGAGCGGGCAATACCTCGATACGGGTATTCGGGCGTCAGTGGCGGCGGGCCCTCAGCGCGATATCGTACTCGGAGTCGATGGGCGCTTGCACGGTGGTTTAGGTGTAGACGAGGGATTGCCCACGTCCGGCGTTGCCAGCGGTGGCCTGAGCGCAGGGCTTGAGCTACGCCGAGGCTTGCTGTCCGTGCAGCCGTATCTCCGCGCGCAATCTGGCGTGTTGCGGCAGCGCGGTGTCGCGGCTGGAACGCCTTCGCAGTCGTTTGGTGGGTTCGGTGGCGGCTTGGTTGCCGTCACGAGATTTTGATGTGTGTCGCGCGTACGCTCGCGTTCTGTGGTGGCCCTGGCGTGCGGTCTCATTCCCCGGTGTCTGATATGAAACGCCCTCTCCCTCGACGCAGTTGGGTCGCCGTCCGTCGCCGCGCCTCGAGCACGGCGGCGCTCCTTGCGGCGGCATGGCTTGCTGGTGGATGCGCTGATCTTGCTCGTCTGGTAACCCCCGACGGTCCGTCTGACGTGCGGCCGGCCCGGGTGGCGTTCACCGCCGCCCTGTCCGCTTCAACGACCAGGTCGGCAGACGACGTCGTCAGCTTGCGAGTGACGTCGTCGTATCTGCTTGCTAACGGTACGAAGTCGGTGATCGGGTCGCAGACCATTGAATTGACATCGGCTGCATCGCAGGCCGTGCCGATCCCAGTGGAGCTGGCTTCGTGTTTGGCAGACGCCAATCGCGACGGTGCCGCTGCGGGCACGCCGTGTGCCGTCGTCCTTGAGCTCGCACTGGCCGTGAACAACGCAGTCGTGGACCGGCAGACGGTGGGCCCGTTGCGTCTGGCGCCGGGGGCGACGACGAGTGTATCGGAGCCTGTGGCCTTGTTTGATATCACGAGCGTTGACTTCGCCAGTACCGCGCCCATCGCCTTGACCATCGGCGGGTCTGCCAGTGTGTCGCCGATCATTCGTGATTCGCGCGGAAGTGTGGTTGCGGGGCGCGTGGTGAGCTTCACGTCAAGCGCGCCAACGATTGCGTCGGTCGACCAGAACGGGCGCATCACCGCAATTGGCGCAGGGACCGCCCGCATTACGGCGACGCTCGGCGCGATCGCGACGTCGGTGTCGGTGGACGTGGCTCGTGCGCCGCTGTCGCTCACGATCGGTGCGAACGCCGGAAGTGGAACCGGAATCGTCCGCTCGACGCCGGCGGGAATCGACTGTCGCGTGGCAGGAAGCGCGACCACTGGGACGTGTACCTTTGCGTTCGCCGCAGACGCGCCCGTCACGCTGACCTCAACGGCCGACGCCGGACAGGTCTTTTCGGCCTGGGGCGGCGCGTGTGTGGCAGCCGCTGTGGGTCCGAGTTGTTCGATTACGATGACCCAGGCGCAAACCGCGAGTGCTCGATTCACGGCCATGCGCGCCGTGGCGATCACGAGCGCGGGAACCGACGGTCGCGGTCGCGTGACAGGTGCATTCGGTCTCGATTGCCGCATTGATGGGGCGACGACCACCGGCGTGTGTAGCGCGAACGTCCCCGAGGGGACGGCCGTGTTGCTGACGAGCGAGGCAGATGGCGTCACGCAAACACGAGTCGAACAGCGATTCGGCGGTTGGGGCGCGGACTGTGCGCCGTCGTCTGGAAGCAGCTGCACGGTGACCCCCGCAGGACGCACCGTATCGGTCAGTGCTGGGTTCTTCGATGGTCGCGCCTTGACATTGCTGCTGGAGGGCGACGGTGGAGGTCGCATCGCCGCCAGCACCGTCTCCTGTGTGCGGAACCAAGGCGAGACGCCACGGAGCTGCGCGTCGACCGTGCCATACGGTACCGTTGTGCGATTGACGCAACAGGCCAATCCCGGTTCGGTGTTCGCGTCCTGGACAGGCGCGTGCTCGGGGCAAGGCACGACGTGTGATCTGACGATGACGCAAGCACGCGCCGTGACCGCGACATTCAATCAACAGACCGCACTGCTTACCGTGCTGCACTCGGGTGGCGGTACGGGTTCGATCTTGGCGAACGGCACCGAGCTGTGTGCGCGTTCAAACGGGGCGGCAGGGGGCGTGGCGTGCTACCGCGACTTCCCACTGGGCACATCCGTGACGCTCACCGTGCGGCCCGGAGCACAAACAGACTTTGGTGGTTTCTCGGGTGATTGCGTAAGCCAGACGTCATGCACCGTGATCATGACGGCGCCGCGCGGCGTCACGGTGACCTTCGCATCCAGCGCGCTCGTCACGCTGCGTGTCGGTGAGATCGGTGGCGGCTCCGGGACGATCGTGAGTGCGGAGGCGACGCCGCGCATCAACTGCCGCATCGATCGAGGCATTCCAGTCGATCTGACTGGATGTTCTGCCCAAGTGCCCGTCGGAACAACCGTAGCGCTGATTGGCACCGGCGCCGCGAGCAACGCATTGTACGAGTGGGGCGGGGCATGCACCGGCGTGAATGCGCATCGCTGTGAACTGACGGTCAACACCTCGACTCAGGTCACGACGATTTTCGGGACGGCCATCGACGTGGAGCTGCGCGTGAGCGGCACCGGTGCCGGCACGATCACCTTCGCACCGCTTGCCGTGCCGACACAAGCACCGTGCCAACTGGCGGCACTTGGCGCGCCTGTCACCTGTAAGTACTCGCTTCCCACCGGATCCAGCGGCGTGTTCCGCGGGTTCGCGACTGCGGGATCGCAATTCGGCGGCATCTCGGGACCGTGCGCCGAGAGCGTGGCGGGTGAGGTCGTCCCGATCTGCACCTACCGCGGCGTCGGCTTCCTCCGCGTGTTCACCACGACGTTCACACGACCGTAATCACTTACACGTTCACACGACTGTAGTCACGGACACGAGAAAGCCGCGACGACCCACGCCTTGCGTGTCGGTCGTCGCGGCTTTTTAACGGGCAGTAACGGCGACTGTAGAAATACCGGCTACCGCAGAAATACTGGCTCCTGCAGTAGGAAGCGCTCAGTATTCCCTACTTCTCAATGCTTGCCAACCGCACCTTGGCCCGATCGAAGTCCGGATTGAGCGCGATGGCCTGCTTGTACAACGTCGCCGCCTGCGCGGGGTTCTTGCGGTCTTCGGCTTCCAGCGCCTGGCTCATCGCCATGATCGCCTTGAACTGATTGGGGCTTTTGGCGGCCGGCGTGGAGGCGCTCGCCGTCTTCATCGCCGGCAGCTTGAGGCCTGCGTTGACCTTGGCGCCGAGTTGGATCACGAGCTGGAGCAGATTGTCGGCGTTGCCCGTGACGGATTCGGTATATTCGATGGCCGAGGTCTCGGTGTTCACCGCACGGACGTCGATCCGCATGTTCTTCTTCGGATCGATAACGAAGGTGCCCATCAGCATGTGGCGCGCGCCCAGCGTTTTGCCGAGCTTGACGGCAGTCTCCTTGTCGACGCGGTCGCTGTTCTGCAGATTTTGCTCTTCGATCAAGCTTTGCAGCCGATCGCGTTCAACCACGCGGACGGCGCTGTTTTGGGAAAGCTCGGTGATGAGCATCTCGGACATCCCTTTGCTCAGTGGTGCGTAGGACGCGTTGTCAATCAGTGCGCCGTTGGTGAAGTACAGAATAGCCACCGTCGGACGTTGGTTTGCCGATGGGGTTTGGGCAGCCACGGACGAAGCGGACGCTGCCAGTGCGGCCGAGGCAAGCAGCGCTGGGAAACCGCGCGACAGAAGGCGAGTGGCAGTGCGGAACGGCGACATGAGATTTCCTCGAAAAGAGAAATGCGTTGTGATCCTGTAGAAACGTCGTTCCGGTCGGGTCACATCGTCAATAGCTTGAGCGTAACTCGTTGAATATTGTAGTCCGGTACGGCGCTTCGCGCCGCTGCACAGGCCCGCTTGTTGTCGTCTCACCCTTGCTGCCACACCACGCACCCGATGCCCAAAACCTGCACCAGCTGCGCTACGACCTATCCGGATACCATGGTGTTCTGCCCGACGGACGGGACTTCGCTTCGGCTCGATGAAGCGGAAGGCGACCTCATCGGTGCCGTGATCGCCGGACGATACCTGGTCAGCAAGCTGCTGGGCGAAGGTGGCATGGGGAAGGTGTATCTCGCGCGCCATGTTCGGTTGCCGCAACAGGCGGCGATCAAGGTCCTCCATCACGACATGGTGAAAGACCAGGGCGCTGTTGCACGGTTTAATCGAGAGGCCGAGAACGCGGCGCGCATCGAGCACGATCGGGTGGCGCGCGTGTTTGACTTTGGTGAGACACCGGAAGGCTTGGTGTACCTGGCGATGGAATTCGTGCCGGGGAAGACCCTGCGCGACATCCTGACCGACGAACAACGCTTGTCCGCGGTGCGGGCAGCCAACATCGTGTACCAAGTGGCCGAGGGTCTCGACGCGGCGCATCGCCTCAGCATCGTGCATCGCGACCTCAAACCAGACAATATTCTGGTGATGACCGAAGAGGGCATGGATCGGTGCAAGGTGGTGGACTTCGGCATTGCCAAGGTCACCAACGGCAGTGGCACGCAGCTCACGCAAACGGGCATGTTGGTTGGGACGCCGGAGTTCATGAGTCCTGAGCAGGTGCTGGGCGAGCAGTTGGATGGACGCAGCGACGTGTATGCGTTGGCGCTGGTGGCCTTCGAGATGTTTACGGGTCAATTGCCTTTTGAAGGGACTACGCCCGAACGCAAGCTGACGGCGCGCCTGATTCAAGATCCCAAAACCCTCGTCAATGCCGCGCCCGACATCGAGTGGCCTGCGGAGCTTCAGGCGGCGTTTGACCACGCGCTTATGCGTGAACCGGACGAGCGCACGGCGTCAGCGCTGGCCTTTGGTGACGCGGTCGTTTCAGCCGTTGAAGCGTGGTTAAGTGTGCCGGTACTGCGGTCGCGCACGCCCATGTCATCGACAACGATCACCGCGGCGGCCAACGAGAGTACGGCGGCGATGGCGAAGCCAAGTGCGTCGTTACCCACGCCGCGCGTCACAGCGGCCGCTCCGGCTCCGAGGGCCTTCACGCCGGGGGCGGGAACGTCGGCCAGCAAGGAGGCTATTCCCGAACCGCGCCGATCGGCGATTCGCTGGGCAGTGGTTGGTCCAGCGTTCGCGTTGGTGACGTCAGTGGGAGCGATGTACTTCGCGTTTACTCGTGACAGGGCAGGGAGTGCGCCCTCGGACGCTACACCGAACGCGGCACCAGTGGGCGCAAGCATTGGGACCTCGGGAGCCGCGCCCACAAACGCATCTACACGAAAACTTCCGGTGGGCGGTCCGGCCGCCGCCGGTGCGAATGGCGCGCCAAAGGTAGCTGCCGGCAACGCCACCGACGCGCGCACGTCCGCCGCGGACCCTGGTGGGCCCGGCGTGGCACCGCCGGTAGCAACCGCGCCGGCACCTGACGCAAATGCTGCCGACGCGGCCGAGGCCAAGCGCACGTTGGATGGCCTGCGTCAGTCGTTGAACAATGCGCCCGATGGCGAGGAGTCGGATGTCGCGCTGAAGCTCATTCCGCAATTCAATCGCCTACTGCCGCGTTTGGGGAACGCCTTTGACAGCACGTGGGCGTATCAGGCCTTGGCGCTGGCGTACGGCATGTCGGACCAGCAGGCGGCGGCATGCCGGCCTCTCCGTGAGGCAAAGCGGCTGGCGAGTACGAGCGAACAGCGGACCGCGGTGAAATTGGTCGGCGACCAACTCACCTGCGCGCCGTAGCAAAGAGCTGTAAACCAGGCAAGCGCAGATCGCCGAGACCTCCGCCACGCCGTTCCTCTTTGGGGTCGTGACGGGCCTAGCAATCGACGCCGCCTCCAACGTCTACGTGTCCGACGGGCAAGAGACGCGCGTCGCGGCTTTTTCCGCAAACGGAAAGCGGCTCGGCACCATTGGCAGAAAAGGGAAGGGGCCGGGCGAGTTCGAGTATCCGACCGGCCCGGTGGTGGGACCGGACGGCGCCCTGTATGTCCGCAACATGAGCACTGTACAGCGGTTCGTCAGCGATTCCAAGAGTGGGCTGTTGTCCAAGTTCGATCGGCAGTTCACGGGCCCAACGTTCGCGCCGTGGATGTCGAAGCAGGCCACATTTATCGACCGGTCAAACCGGTTGCACTTTCCCTTGGAATGGGGCAGCCGCGATCGCATGGCGCACTTTGCGTACAAGCGGTACTCGCTGGATGGAACACCGCGAGATTCGGTGGACGTGCCCATGCAACCCACGTCGCGCAGCATCACCGCGTCGGTCATGATCAGCCAAGGCAGTGGTCGCATGGTGAAAGGGCTGAATGTGGTCCCCTTTCATCCGCAGCCCGTGTTCACGGTGACGGCAAGCGGAACGATTCTTAGCTCGCCAGCGAACAGCTATCAGTTGCAGGAGTCCGACGCCAACGGCCGCGTGCTGCGTACCGTTTCGCGTGCCGTGACCGCCCCGAAGATACCGCCGGGAGAACGCGCCGATAGCGCGAGGGCACTGGGGCGACGCATCGACTCGCTGACGGTGCCGATCAGCCAGGTCAACGGCATGAGTGAAGAGGTCAAGACGCGCACGCTGCCCACGACGTTCCCGGTCTTCGGTTCACTGTCTACGGCGAGTGACGGCACCATATGGGCGCGCCGGTGGGATTCGACCAACCCTGCGGATACAGACGCTGAGACCGTGGTGATCGCGCGAATTCCGGTCGCCGGCCGGCAACGGCGGTAACCGAGTGCTCGCCGGGGCATCGCCGAGTGCATGTCGTGGCTACGACGGCAGGGTCGGCGCGACGTCGAGATTGTGAAACAGAAACGCGTACACGTCGGCCGTTTCGTTGATGCTCTTCGTGAGTGACGAACTTCCGTGGCCAGACTGCGTTTCGACGCGGATCAGGACGGGCACATCGCCGGCGTGCGCTTCTTGCAGGCGCGCCGCAAACTTGAAGGAGTGCGCCGGCACCACACGATCGTCATGATCACCGGTGGTAATCAACGTCGCGGGATACGTCACGCCATCGCGCAGGTTGTGCAACGGGGAATACGCGTACAGCGACGGGAATGCGTTAGGGTCGTCACTTGAGCCATAGTCGGCGATCCAATTCCACCCGATCGTGAACTTGTGAAAGCGCAGCATATCGAGCACGCCAACGGCGGGTAACGCGACGCGAGCCAACGCCGGGCGTTGTGTCATGATGGCCCCGACCAACAGGCCGCCATTCGATCCGCCTTGAATCGCCAGCTTCTCGGAACGGGTGTACTGGTGCGCAAACAACCACTCGGCGACCGCCACGAAGTCATCGAACACGTTCTGCTTCTTTTCCTTCATCCCCGCCTGATGCCAGGCCTCGCCGTACTCGCCACCGCCACGCAGGTTGGCCTGCACGTACACGCCGCCCTGTTCGAGGAACGCGATGCGCAGAGCACTGAAACTCGGCGGGAGCGAGACGTTAAACCCGCCGTACCCATACAGCAGCGTTGGATTGTTGCCGTCGAGCACAAGCCCTTTCTTGGCGACCACAAACGCCGGAACGCGGGTGCCATCCGCACTGGTGGCAAAGATCTGACGCGCTTCGAATTGCGACGGATCGAAGGGCAAAGTCACGTCACCATGCTGCGTATACGACCCCGCCGCGATATCATACCGGTAGATCGTGGAGGGTGCGGTGAACGCGGTAAAGACGAAGTACACAGCGGTGGCGCTGCGCTCACCGTCGAAACCAACCGCGGTACCAAGTCCCGGCAACGTGATTTCCCGCTCGACGCGACCGTCGCGCCAGTGCACGAACGTGCGCGTCGTGACGTCATGCAGATACGCCGTGAAAATGCGATCGCCGGCCGCGCTGACGCCATCCAGCGGTTCAGGGCGCTCGGCAATGACTGTTTTCCAGTTGGACTCCGCGGGATTTAGCGGATCAATCAACACCACGCGCCGATTGGGTGCTGCGCGGTTGGTCACCACGAGCAACTGGTCCTCGACGTTGTCGAGGACCGTCATGTCATCGTCGAAGTGCGTCCACACGGGCAGGAACGCTGCGCCGGGTTGCCTCAGGTCCTTCGCGTACAGCGCATTCCCGTCGCTCCCTTGGCCACGGTCGCTGACGTAGAGCAGCGCGAAGCGTTCATCGTCGGTCGTGGAGACCTGATGGAACCGCTGTGGGCGCTCGGTGTCGCGGTAAATAAGGACGTCGTCGGTCTGCGAGGTGCCGAGGGCGTGGTAGTAGACTTGGTGGTCCTCGTTCATCGAGGAATACGCGGCGGCGGCGACGTCGGGCTCGGGATACCGGCTGTAAAAAAAGCCCTCGCCTGCCCACGCAATGCCGGACACTTTGACCCAGTCGATGCGGTCGGGAAGGTCCTCGAGCGTGTCCAGATTCTTGACGCGGATCTGTTGCCAATCAGAGCCGGATCCGCTCACCATGTAGGCGATGCGGGTTGCCTCGCGATCGAACGTGAGATTGGCGACCCGCGTGGTCCCGTCGGCCGACATCGTATTGGGGTCGAGCAGGACCTTCGGCGGCATGCCCTCACGCTGCAGGTAGTAGACCGCTTGGTTCTGTAGACCATCGTTCCGCGCGAAGACCTGCCAAGGGCCCTTGGCGGTGGGCGCGGACAGTCGAGGATAGTTCACGAGCTCGGTGAGCCGTGCCCTCAGGCGTTCGCGATACGGAATGCGGTCCAAGAACCCGAAGGTCACCCGATTCTGGGCGGCCACCCACGCCTCCGTCTCGGGCGACGTGTCATCTTCAAGCCATCGGAAGGGATCGGACACGGCGGTCCCGTGATAGTCGTCGACGTGGTCGACGCGAGCCGTGGCGGGATACTGGAGCGATTGCCCGGTTGGAAAGTCCGGGGAGAGCGACATGCTCACATGAGAATCCTGAAGGGTGATCGAAGCCGATCGCCGGAACGCCGAGTCGGTCGCCGCATGACGTATCTTAGTGTGCGCGGTGTCTGGAAAGGACCCCCTGGGGGGCAACCTTCCCAGGCCCTAGCATTAAGGGCTTATCGTCTGCTATTTTTCAAAGCTCTGCCAGAAGGTTGGCAGGGGAAGCGAGTCCTGAGGTCCGGTGAGCGCCGCGGTACGGGTGTCCCAACGAGCGCACCTCAGCGGCGATGCCACGTCGGTCTCGGTCGGGGGAATTCGCTCCCGTGCCCGCGTCATGGCCTCTCGCACCGTATGCCGTCTTCGGAACGCCGAGCGACGCGTCGGATTGGATGTACTTACAGCGGGCTTCTGAACGCCCCCGGAGCACCATATGCACCCGTTTATCGAAACGCAGAAAGAGTGGTTGAAGACGGACATCGCCCCGTTCCGTCCGGGCGACACGGTTCGCGTCAACGTACGCGTCAAAGAAGGTGATAAGGAGCGTGTGCAGGCGTTTGAAGGCGTCTGCATCGCGCGCAAGGGTGGTGGCGTGAGCGAGACGTTCACAGTCCGCAAGATATCCAATGGCGTGGGCGTCGAGCGCATTTTCCCGCTACACAGCCCCATGATTGCCGATATCAAGGTGGTGCGCCGGGGTGTCGTGCGCCGCGCGAAGCTGTACTACCTGCGCGACGTGGTGGGCAAGGCGGCTCGCATCAAGGAACGCAAGGTCAATCGGAACGCGCCGGCCAAGTAGTTCGACACGTAGGCGAAGCGTTTCCGCAGGCACGTTGTGGCGCGCTGGAGCACGATCGAGCGCCGCGCGCGGGCGGAGTTTGGACCGCTGGTGGTAGGCATCGATGAGGTTGGACGGGGCCCGCTTGCGGGCCCCGTCGTCGCATGTGCCATCGTCATGCCGCCCAACCAACGGGCCATCGCCGGCGTGAATGACTCCAAGCAGCTGGATGCACCGACCCGTGAACGACTCGCCGTCCGCATCCGGGAACAGGCGTTGGCGATTTCGCTGGGTGCCGCCTCGGTACGCGAAATTGATCGGATCAACATCTACCATGCCACGGTGCTGGCGATGCGTCGCGCGATCAACCGCGTTCCGGCTCGCTTGGGAGAGGCGCCGCATCACCTGCTGATCGACGGCAAGCCGCTCCGGACGCTGGGCCTTGCGCACACGGCTGTCGTGAAAGGTGACAGCAAGTGCTATGCGATTGCGTGCGCGTCGATCGTAGCCAAGGTGACACGAGATCGCCTCATGCGATCCCTTGCCGCGAGGTACCCGGGGTACGCTTGGGATAGCAATGTCGGATACGGAACCCTCGTGCACCGTGCCGGCATCGTGGAACACGGGCTCACGCCGCACCATCGCCGGAGCTATTGTCTCGGGGTGCAGATGGCGTTGGAGGGCATCTTGTAGCCGTTCCCCGCCGCGCGTCGCTCGCCAACCGTTCACGACGATTCACACACGATTGCCATGACACTCGCAAACACATCGGTTTTCCGTCCGGGGCTCCTCGACGGTCAGGTCGCACTTGTCACCGGGGGCGGAACGGGCATTGGCCTCGGCATCTCCTCGCTCTTGGCCGCGCTCGGTGCGCATGTGGTGATCGCCAGTCGCAAGCCGGCGCACCTTGACGCGGCGCTCGCGCAGATTTCGGCCGCCGGCGGGAAGGTGTCGACCGTGTCGCTGGATGTCCGTGACCAGGAACGGGTGCAAGCCACGGTTCAGGGGATTGTTGAGACGCATGGTCGCATTGATCTCTTGGTGAATAACGCGGCTGGCAATTTCTACGCGCCGAGCGCGACGCTCTCGGCGAACGCGTGGCGCAGCGTGCTCGAGATTGATCTGTTCGGCACGTTCTATTGCTCGCAAGCCGTGTATCCGATCATGGCGAAGCAGGGAGGCGGGCGCATCGTGAGCACCAGTATGACGCTGCACTATCGGGGGTGGCCGCTGATGGCCCATGCAACTGCCGCCAAGGCTGGCGTGGATGCGCTGACGCGGACGCTGGCCATGGAATGGGCACCGCAACGCATTCGGGTGAACGCGATCGCCCCTGGACCCATTCCTACCGAGGGCGTGCGCAAGGCCTTTACGCCGCCGGCCGACAGCGGCGTCCCCGACGTGTTCGCCGCGACGGAACGCCACATGGCTGAGTATGCGGCGAAAGGCATTCCCTTGGGACGGTGGGGCAGCCCAGAGGATATCGCCAACATGGTGGCGTTCCTGGCGTCGCCCGCGGGCGACTGGATCACGGGCGCGATCTTCGTCATTGACGGCGGGGAATGGCTCGCCAAACCCGCCATGTGAGCGCGCTGGCGCGGGGGACGTGAAGGTGACGGTAAGGGGACGTTGCCCACACTCCGCAATTGTGTGATGGCGGTCGCAGTGGCCGTGTGCGTTGGTGATGACGGTCACTTCCACTCCTGTAACGGTAGGCCACCTTCCTTTGTGTAGACCGGTAACGCAGCAGCTGGCGTGATAGCGCGCTGTTGCGACGTCGATCTCTCACTCACCCATCAAGGAGGCGGTATGCGAGTTATCAAGTACGCAATCACAGCGGTGCTGGCGGCGAGCACATTGGGCGCGTGCGCCACGAAGGGCTTTGTACGACGTGGGCTGGACGAGCAGCGTACGGCATTGTCGACGGAGCGCACGGACCGCACCGCCGGTGATGATGCGCTTCGCACCGACATCAATGGCGTGAAGACCGACCTGGCCTCGCTGCGTGCGGACCTTGCGGGTCTCAAGACCGAGTTCGGCGCGCGGATTTCGGCGGTGGAGGGTCAGATCAAGTTCGCAATGCCAGTGCATTTCGGATTTGACGATGCCGCCGTGCGTGCCGCCGATCAGGCCGCACTGGAGCGGTTTGCACAAGTCGCGATGAAGCACTACAACGGTGCGACCATCACGATTGAAGGGTTTGCCGATCCCGCAGGCAGCGCCGCATACAACCTGCGCTTGTCGCGTGAGCGCGCCGACGCCGTCCGCGATTTCCTGGTGACGAAGGGGCTGAGCGGCGAGCAGCTCAAGACCATCGGGTACGGTAAGACGCGTCAGGTGCGTCCAGGTGCTCAGCGCGATGCCGCGGGCGCGGAGCTCAATCGGCGCGTGACCTTCGTGATCGAGGCCGCTGGCGAAGCCACCGTCGCGGTGTTGTCCGGGCGCTAAGCGCTTCAGGTCATGTCGCCGTGCCGTGGCACGGTTGTCGCACGTTCGTGACAGCGTGGCCGGTCCCCAACGGGGCCGGCCACGTCAGTTTTCAACATGGCTTATCCACTTTCTGTGGCCGATGCGCTGTTGCACCCGGCGCTCGCCCGTGCGTCGTTGTCGATTGGGCGTGACTCGCTGCCGGCTCCGCTGCGTCGTGATGCCTCACTCGGCGTCCTCGATATCACCGAGTGGTTTGGTGACACGAGCGGTGGGATCCGGACATACCTCATGCAGAAGGCACAGTATGTGGCAACCCGGTCGCACCTGCGCCATGTGGTAACGGTACCGGGCGAGCGCGACGCGGTATCAGATGAACGCGGCGTGCGGATGTATCGGTTGCAAGGGCCTCGTATTCCGCGGCAGCGGCCCTACCGCTTTATGCTGGCCACACGCAGTGTGTCCCGCATCGTGCAACACGAGCGGCCAGACGTCATCGAGATCGGCAGCCCCTTCGTGGTACCGTGGATTGTGCGGTACGCGACGGCGGCCATGCAGGTCCCGTTGGTGTGCTTTTACCACACGAATGTCCCGCGCTTGCTCTCGGGGAACGAACGAGGCGCCGGGCGCACCCGTCGAGCGATTTCGCAGGCGACGTGGCACTATATGCGCACGCTCGATCGGCTCTTTCAGGTGACCATTGTCTCGTCCGCCTATTCCGCGCGCGAACTGGCCGTTGAAGGCATTACACGCATCGCCTCCGTGCCGCTTGGTGTTGAGGTCAAGCGCTTCCGGCCGCTGCGTCGCGCTCATGCGGCCGACACCCGCGCGCGCTTCGGGCTCCCTCTCGGCCCTCTCGTGGGGTTCGTCGGGCGGTTTGCCCGCGAAAAGGAACTGACAATGGTCCTTGACGGATGGCGCGAGATTGAACGGCGAACGGGTGCGCGGCTGGTCCTCATCGGCGCCGGTCCTATGGAGGCGGAGCTGCGTGCGCATCCGTATGGCTCGCGAACCGTGTTCATCCCGTTTCAATCGCATCGCGACGTGCTCGCGGACCTGATGGCGTCGCTGGATCTGTTCGTGGCACCGAGCCGCATCGAAACGTTCGGACTCGCGGCGCTCGAAGCGCTCTCGAGCGGCACACCGGTCTTATCCGCCGATGACGGTGGCGTCGCAGATCTCGTGAAGGCGAGCGGAGCGGGGCGTCTGTTTGTGGCGGGAAATGTTGAGTCATTGGTGGCGGAGGCCGTTGCGCTGCTGGCGAGCGACCTGGAATCTCTGGGACGGGCAGGCCGCGACTACGCAAAGGCGGCGCACTCTTGGGAGACCGTATTCGATCAGCTGTTTGCCGTGTATGGGGGCGTGGTGGCGGCTCATCGGGCGCGCTAATGTCTAACTCCGCCGATCTGCTGGTGTCGATCCATGATGTCACGCCGGCGTTCGAGCGCTCCGTGTACGCGCTGTGGTCGATTTGTCAGAGCGTCGGTATCATGCCGGCACTGCTGGTGGTTCCGGAGTGGCACGGCGAGTGGGCGCTTGAACGGCACACGCGCTTCATGACCTGGATGCGTGCGCGGGCTCGCGACGGGGCAGAGATCATTTTGCATGGTGAGCGTCATGACGAAGTGGGGAGCGTGCGCGGGTGGCGAGACGCCGTGCGTGCCTCAGGGCGTACCGCGCGCGAGGGCGAGTTCCTGACGCTCGACTACGACGCGGCGCGCGCGCGCATTGACCGCGGGATTGCGCGGCTGACGCGGCTGGACCTCGCGCCGACCGGATTCATTCCGCCCGCGTGGTTGGCGCGCGAGGCCACCCACGAGGCGGCGCGCGACGCGGGGCTGCGCTTTAGCGAAGATGCGTCGTCCGTGCGGATGCACACCGTGCACCGGCGTGTCGCGGCGCCAGCCCTGCGATGGAGCGCGCGCAGCACCATGCGAGCCGTTGGATCGCGCGTCGTCGCCGATTGGCGCTGGCGCGCGTGGTACCATGCGCCGCTGCTCCGACTCGCGCTGCATCCCCAGGACCTGTCGCATCCGATTGCCGCGCTGTCGATGGTTCGAGACGTGGCGCGCTGGGCCGGCACACGGCGCGCCATTCGTTACGACGCGTTGTGATGCACCCTACGCCGCCGGTCGATGCCTCATCACTGCGGTTAGCGTTGTTCAGCGATACGTTCTGGCCGCAGGTGAATGGCGTGGCGCGGACGCTCGAGAAACTTGTCGCGGCGGTCGAGGCGCGCGGCGGCGTGGTTCGTGTGTACACGGCGGATGATGAACCCGCCGCCGCGTGCACCGATCAGGTGCGTCGCTATCCGAGTCGGCCGTTCTGGGGGTATCCGGAACTGAAGCTCTCGTGGCCCTCCTACTCGCGGGTGCTGAGCGACCTGCGCAGCTTCGCGCCGACGCTGGTGCATGCTGCCACCGAGTTCGGCGTTGGGCTTGCCGGTCGCCGCGCAGCGCGCGCGGTGCGAGCCCCATTGGTCACGTCGTATCATACGAACTTTGCCACGTACGCTGCGCACTATCATCTCGGCTTCCTCCAGCACCCAGGGTGGTCGTATCTTCGCTGGTTCCACAGTGCGGCGCGGCACACGTACTGTCCCACACACGCTATCGCGCATGACGTCGAGCGGCGTGGATTCTCGAACGTCGGCCTCTGGTCGCGCGGCGTGGATCCGCAGCACTTTTCGCCGCGCTTTCGTTCCTGCGCGTTGCGACAACACGTCGGGGCCGATGACGAGACATTGGTCGTCGCGTACGTCGGCCGATTGGCCGCCGAGAAGGGACTGCGTGTGGGCGTTGAAGCGATGCGGCGTGTCCATGCGGCCCGCCCAGGTCGCGTGCGTTTCGTCGCCATCGGCGATGGTCCGTTGGCACCCTATGTGGCGCAGCAGGCGCCACCGGGGAGTTGGCTTCCCGGCATGCTGCGCGGCGAGGCGCTCTCACGCGCCTACGCATCGGCCGATGTGTTTCTCTTTCCGTCGGTCACCGACACCTTTGGCAATGTGATGTTGGAGGCGATGGCCTCGGGGCTTCCGGTCATTGGTGCGGATGTGGGACCGACGCGTGAGCAGGTCCTGCCGGATCGCGGCTGGGTGATGCCGTCACAGGACCCGCAGTGCTATGCCGACGCGCTCATCGCGATGGTGGACGATCGTGCGGCGCTGCACGCGAAACGCGAGGCGGCGTTGACCTTCGCTCTGAGCAAGACATGGGATGCGGTGTGGGACCGGCTGATCAGCGACTATCTCGCGCTGCAGTGCGCGTGAGCAGCTCCCACGCCGGATCGTCGACCACGGGTCGTCTGCCACCGATGCTGTACCG
Organism: Gemmatimonadaceae bacterium; assembly: GCA_031421995.1. Lineage (GTDB taxonomy): Bacteria > Gemmatimonadota > Gemmatimonadetes > Gemmatimonadales > Gemmatimonadaceae > Gemmatimonas. The sequence continues at coordinate 19,337 of JANOPS010000322.1, read as the reverse complement.
GAGCGGTCAGTCTGGACCGATATCACTCGCAGGAAGAAATCTTTCGTGCCCCCTTCGACTTTTTGTACACCTTGCTAAATTGCCTGAGCGCGGTGGGGTTTCGACGGCGCGCTCCGATAGCTCAGTTGGTAGAGCAGCGGCCTTTTAAGCCGTAGGTCCTGGGTTCGAGTCCCAGTCGGGGCACTGGCTCGTTTCAGGCGTGGCGACAGGCCATGCCCGTAGGAGCGGCGGGGTCCACGCGCTACTTTCTTGCCATGCGCTTCCGTGCTCTCTCCCGCGTGTTGCAATCGAGTGTGTTCTGCGCGTTGGCTCCCTGCGTCTTCGCAGTGTGCGCGCTCCCGTTGTCCCTCAGTGCCCAGATCCTCAAGGGACTGACGCCGCGGAACGCCGCTGACTCTACGTCGCGACCCGTGTCGCAGGGCTCGCCGCGGGCCGCCATGGCCCAATTCGATCGGCTGGCGAAGGCCAACGACTGGTCGAATGCGGCGGGCTATCTGGCGCTATCGTCGAGCGAACGGGAGCGGGGCCCGTTGCTCGCGCGTCGTCTCAAAGTCGTGCTCGATCAGCGCGTGGCCCTGGATCCGTCCCAGGTGTCGCCGCTCGCGGTGGGTGACACCACCGATGGAGATCGCGACGGCGACCGCCTCGCGTTCATCGTCGGGCCGTCCGGGCGGGAAGACCCGGTCCGTTTGGTGCCGGTGACGATCGACGGGAGCACGCGCTGGGTGTTTTCGCGCGCCACCGTGTCGTTCATCGATGATTGGTACGAGAGTCTCGGTGCGCCGTGGCTGCGTGACCGGTTGCCACCCGCGCTCATGCGACAAGGGGTGTTGCGCGTGTTCTATTGGCAATGGATCGGTCTCGCCGTGTTGTTGCCAGTGCTGGTGCTCCTGTCATGGCTGGTGGGGGCAAGCCTGCGCACCCTGCTCACACGTCTGGCGTCACACACCGAAACGGATTGGGACAACCTGCTGGTTGAGCATCTTCGCGGTCCCTTCCGTCTCTGCATCGCGGCGTTGTCCGCCCCGCCGGTGCTCGGCTTGCTGGAGTTGAACGCACGACTGTCACTGTTCGTGGGGAACGCGACGCGCGGGTTGGTGCTGCTCTCGATGTTCTGGGGGCTGCTGCGCGTGATTCGCCTCGCCCAGCGACGCATGGAAACCACCGCGTGGGAGGCGGGGCAGGGTGCACAGGCTCGCACGTTGGTGCCGCTGCTTGGCAACTTCCTTCGCATCACCCTGGCCATCATCGCCCTCTTGGTTGCGTTGGCGCAGTTTGGCTATCCGGTGGGCACGTTGCTCGCGGGCCTCGGCATTGGCGGCATTGCCGTCGCACTCGCTGCGCAAAAGACCGTGGAGCATTTATTCGGTTCCGTCTCGCTGGCGGCGGATCGCGCGTTCCGCGTGGGCGACTGGGTGCGTGCCGGAGCAACGGAAGGCAGCGTGGAACGGATTGGGCTTCGCTCGACCAGCTTTCGCACGAACGAACGCACCGTGGTGCGCATACCCAACGGACGGTTGGCTGACGAGCGCATTGAGACGTTCGGCGAGCGCGATCGCATCCTGCTGCGCACGGATATCGACATCACGTACGACACGCCGGCGGCCACCGTCCAGCGCATTCGGGATGATCTCGAAGCGACGTTGCGCACCCATCCGCTCATCTGGACCGACGCACTTCGCGTCCACGTGGTGGCGTTCACCGATTCAGCAATTCGGCTGAACGTCATGGCCTGGTTCCAAACACAGGACTACGTCGAATTCCTGATGATTCGTCACACGATGTTACTGCAGTTCATGCACGTCGTGGAACGCCATCAATCCAGTTTCGCGTTTCCGTCGCGCACCGTATATCACGTGGCGCCGCCCGAGAAGGCGGGCGTCACGGGCATGACCACCGCGCCGTCACTGACGGAATGACCCCGTTCACGCTGGGCGCGCTGCTGCAAGCGTCACTTCCCGCAACGCCGCAACCGTTGTTGGCCTCGGAATTGGCAGCGACACTCTTGCAGGGGGCGATCACGACCGGCATGGCGGCGCTGAGTGCCAATCTGTACGTGCGCTATCGGCGGCCGTGGTTTGGGTGGTTTGCCTTGGCGTGGGGGGTGTATGTCGCGCGTCTGTTATGCATCCTGAGTTTCCTGCTGACGACCGAGCGCATCTGGTTGTACTGGCATCAAGTCACCACCGGGTGGACGGCGTTGGTGCTGCTCTGGGCGTCAATGGTGTTCTGGCGCCAGCCGGCCACGAAGCCGTATTACCTGCTGTTCGCACTCTTCCCGCCACTCTGGTCGTACGTCGCGATCTACCAGCTGGACCACTTTTTGTGGGCCGCGCTCCCGGCGGTCGTGTTTCTGAGTGGAGCCACGATGTGGACCGGATATGTGTTCCTGCGTCATCACCGCATCGCGGCCTCGCCGGGCGCGCGCCTGTTGTCCCTCGCCTTTTTCGCATGGGGACTGCATCACCTCGACTATCCGTTTCTGCGCGCGCAAGGGGCGTGGACGCCGTGGGGATACTATCTCGATATCCTGTTTGAGTTGTTGGTCGGTGCGGGATTGGTGCTATTGGTACTCGACGACCTTGGCCGCGGTGTGCGGGCCCTCTCGACGCTGTCCGGTGACCTCCAGCGTCGCGACGCCGATGTCGATCCCATGGACCTGCTGCTCTCTCGACCATTGACGCTTCCCGGCGTGCGTGGCACGGCGATGTTCATGTTCGAGGGCGACCTGACCAGCGGGCGATTTGTCCGTGGGAGCGGGAGTTGCGCCGCATGGGAGGACAGCGTCCCGCGCGCAACAGTCGCCGAAGCGCTCGCGCGGATGCGTGTGTCGCGTCGGCCGCAGGTGGTGACCGCGGATGGCGAGTTTCCGTTTGTGGCCGCGCTTCCCGTGACCGCGGCCAACCGATTGGTCGGTGCCCTCGTGATGGCGGGCGACGTGCGCAACCCCTTCACGGCGCTGGACGACGATTTTCTCCTGGCGCTCGGTCAGCAGGTTGGTGCCGCGCTCGAACAGTTTGAATTGGATCGCGAGCTCGCGGCCCGAACGATTGCGTTAGAGCGGTTGTCCGCGCGCATGGTGCGCCAGCACGAAGACGAGCGTCGACGGTTGTCGCGCGAGCTACACGACGAAACGGCGCAAGTATTCTCCGCCGTGAAGATGCAGTTGGAGGCGCTGCGCAGCGCCCTGGCGCCAACGTCCGCCAGCCGATTGGATCGTCTGCTCGCCCTCGTTGACCAAGGCATTGCAAGCATTCGGCAAGTCACGAGCGATTTGCGCCCTTCGTTGCTGGACGATCTCGGGCTGGTGCCGGCACTGCGTTCGCTGGTGGCCGATTTCGCCGATCGCAGCGGGCTTCGCGTCACACTGACGGCACCGGACACCATCCCACCGTTGCTGGCCGACTCAGATCTCGCGTTGTTTCGCGCGTTGCAGGAAGCACTCTCGAATGTCGCGCAGCACGCGGGCGGCACCGCCGTGCAGGTCGCCCTGACGATAGATGACGGCTGGCTCAGCGTCATCACGCGCGACAATGGCCAGGGGTTCGCGGTCGGCCGTGATGGCAAAGTGCGGGCGACCGATGGACGAATGGGCCTGACGGGCATGCGGGAGCGCTTGCACGCGTTCGGCGGAACGGTAGAGCTTCGCAACGTCGACGGCGGCGCGGAAGTCGCACTCCGGTTACCGCTTGCCGTGGAGGCGCTGGTATGACCGCGATCCGCGTCTTGGTCGCCGACGATCATGCGCTCGTCCGCGAAGGGATTCGGTATGTCTTGGACGCAGAAGAAGGGTTTGAGGTCGTGGCTGAGGCAGCGAATGGTCGTGCTGCCGTCGAGTTGGCCGTGCTGCACCGGCCCGATGTGGTCGTGTTGGACATCACGATGCCGGAAGAGAGCGGGCTCAAGGCGGCGGCAAGACTTCGTGAGTTGCTGCCGTCGGCCAAAGTGCTGTTGTTGAGCATGCACGATCAAGCAGAGTATGTACGGGAAGGCATGCGCATTGGCACGCACGGGTACATCCTCAAGGACAGTGCTGGCGACGAGCTCCGAGCGGCCATCCGCGCGGTGCATGCGGGCGGCACATTCTTCAGCGCTGCGGTGCTCAAACGACTCACCGCGAGCGCTGCGGTGACGGCGCCGACGGCGGCCACGCTGGTCAAGGCCCTGACGCCGCGCGAGCGAGACGTGTTGGCCGGCGTGGCGCGCGGCCTCACCAACAAGGCCATTGCCGGTGACTTGGGTATCAGTCGCCGCACCGTCGAAGCACATCGCGAGAGTTTAATGCGCAAGCTTGACATTCACAGCGTCGCCGGGCTGACGCGCTTCGCCCTGGACGCTGGCGTTGCCGACGCCGCTTCCTGACTGACGCGCGCGCGGCGACGCGAGCGCGTTGCTGCACCACGGGTGCATCACCGATGTGTGAATCGTCGTCGTGACGTTACCTGCGTGTGGCCGCGGCGTCACGGCGCCGACACATGGACGGGCGAACCTTCGTGTCCATGAGCCTGCCTCTCCTGACTCGGTTAGATGCTCGTGATCGCGCGCTCTTTACGCGCCTCGCGATCAACATGCATCGTACGCCGCGCACGCGCGATGCGTGGGCGGCTGTTTCGCATTGCGGAGGCGCGCGCGCCACGATTGCGATCTGCCTCGCGTCCGTCGCGTTTGACTCTGTGTCCTGGATGTTGGCATGGCGCGCCCTGCTGGTGCTGGCCGTTTCACATGTGATCGTCCAGTGCGTGAAGCGATTCGCCGTCCGTGAACGGCCCACTGCGCGCCTGTCGTTCGACGCAATGATCGTGGTCCCCGACCGCTTCAGTTTCCCGAGCGGGCACTCCTGCGCCGCCATGAGCGTCGCGGCCGTGTATGCGTGGGCGTTCCCATCGTGGGCGCCGATCCTTCTGGGTCTCGCACTCGCGGTCGGGGTGTCGCGCGTAGTCCTTGGCGTACACTACCCTGGAGACGTGGTCGTCGGACAGGTCATCGCGCTTGTCACGGCGGCGGTTGGCGTGCGCTGGTAGTGCGCGCCCGTCGGCGCGTCGTTCTGCTTAGCGCGTCGGCCCGTTGTTCGACGCGTTGACCAGTGACGTAACCGTACGGCACTCGTCAGCCACACAAGACCACACGTTCGTCCACCCCTCGCGCCGTGCCGTCATGGCCCCATTGGCCACCAACACCCTGAATGCCTTCGACGGTGAGCTGGCGACCGCCGACCCAGCCGCTCGTCTGCGTCTGGTGTCGTGCCGAGTGGAGCACGATCGGGGAGCGATCACTCGGGCGCTCGTAGAGTGCGAGGGTCCGGCGATCGGACAGCGCACCGTCGGGCTCCAAGAGGGCACCACATGCCTAGGCGGCGATCTTCGGCTGGCCGCCCTCGCAACGCTCGACGCCATCGCGCAGGCCACGGATGGCCTGCTGCGTGTCGATCTGATCGGCGTGAAGGCCATCCGCGCCTTCGACAGCAACTTGGTGGTGGTGGCCGCATTGGCCCATCATGATGGTCGCAGTACGCGGATTCTGGGCGCCGCGATGGCGGAAGATGACACGCTGACCGGGACCGCCCGAGCGACGCTGCATGCCGTGAACCGGCTTGCCTCACCGCTGTTGGGCCGGTGACCTAGTCAGTCCCGCCGGGAAGTGTTCGGGGCGATCCGTGCGATTTGGTGACATCGCCCTCCACGAATTTTCGCACGCCGGTGTTGCGAGACCCGTTTCGCCCGTACCTTCTGGCGTGACTTCTCCTCGACGCTCCCTTCCGCTGGTGCTGAGCGGTCTGCTCGCGGTCGCCGCGTGCTCACCTCCCCTGACGCAAATGCTCGCGCCGTCGCCGTCACCGGTTGATGCGACGCGCGGTGCGGCGGGGCCTCTCGCGTCGCCCGGGCCATCGAACGAGCCGCCCGGTGTCACACACGCTCCGAGCGATCCCGCGGCGTCGCGTCCGGCGGCCCGACGCCCCGAGGCGCCGACCACCACTGATGATGAGCTGGCGCGCATGGTAGTTGGCGTGTTTGGCGACTCCTCGGCGCTGCATCGTGACTCGGTCACCGCCGAGGGCGACGAACCGCTGTGGGACATCGATGTACGGTCGTATGAAACGCACGATCGCGTCGCCTTCTACGTCAAACTTTTCTCTGAGCGGGGACGCGAACGGTTCGCCGCGCGATTGTCACGCGGTTCCCGGTACGAGCCGATGATCCGTGACAAGCTCCGCGCCAGTGGGATGCCAGAAGATCTGACGTATCTGGCATTGATTGAGAGCGGCTATGATCCCCACGCGTATTCTCGCGCCGCTGCCGTCGGGATGTGGCAGTTCATGAGCGGTACGGCGCGCGGAGTGGGATTGCGGGTGGATTGGTGGCTGGATGAGCGGCGGGATCCTGTGCGCGCGACGGATGCTGCGATTCGCTTCCTCCGTGAACTGCAAAAGCAGTTCGGCGGATCGCTCTATCTCGCCGCTGCCGCCTACAACGGCGGCCCCGGACGCGTTGCCCGTGGGTTGGAGCGATTCGCCGGGGAAATGGAGGGCTCTGAGGGGGAGGATCGCTTCTTCGCCCTGGCCGAACAGAGCTATTTGCGGGCCGAAACGAAGAACTATGTGCCGCAGCTGATCGCGGCGGCGTTCGTGGCGAAAACTCCTGAGAAGTACGGGATTACCGTGGATTCCACGCCGCCGCTGTCATACGACTCCGTGCTGGTCGAGCCGGGCACCAGTCTCGCCGTGATAGCGGCCGCGACGTCGTCGAGCAGCGCGACCATGAAGGATCTCAACCCGGCGATTCTCCGCGGCATGACCCCGCCGGATGCCTCGATCTGGGTCCATGTTCCGACGGGGACCGCAGCGGTCACCAGCACGTACCTGAGCACGATTCCGGCCGCCGAGCGGAGGGGCTATCGAGCGTTCGAGGTGGCAGGATCGCGGACGTCGGTTGCTGCGTTCGCCGAGCGCGAGGGCATTCCGGTCAAGCAGCTGCGGTGGTTCAATCCGACGCTCAAGACAACGCGCGCGGGCAAACTCACCGCTGGTCAGACCCTTCGAATTCCCGACAACGCGGTCTTTGCCTTCGCCCGCGAGATTCCCGATCCCGACATTGAGCGCTACGGGGGCGGGTCGGCGGTGGCGTTGGTTAAAAGCGACGTGCATGTGGTCCGCCGCGGGGACAATCTCGGCAGTATCGCCAAACGATACGGCATGACAGTGACGCGGTTGCGCAGCCTCAACGGCCTGCGGGGAACTCGCGTGATGCCCGGACAGACCCTGCGGGTGTCTTCGACGCGAGCGGCCGTCTCCAGGTCTTCCGGCCGGGCAAAGTCGACGCCGGCGCCGCGAAAGGCTGGCAAGGCGGTCGCGGCGACGTCCAGGTCGACGACGACCAAGACGTCGACCGCAGCCAAAGCGAAGGCTGCGAAAACGTCGAAGGTGAAAGCGTCTAAGTCATTAAAAGTAAAGGCGAAAGCCACAAAGAGCTCATCTAAAAACTCATCCAAGAAGGCGGGCAAAAAGAAACCGGCGGCGAGGCGTTAACGCCCTCGCCGCCGGTTCACACGTGCGAAGCTCCACAGTGGCTACTCTAGGACGCCCTTCCCGCGGTATCCCCGCATAATCACGTGCTCGTAGCCGTTCGTCGGGTCGAGCCCGAGGCTGATCGCGTTCTTCACCGCGACCGGACCACGATTGTAGACCAGCAGCGCGAGCTTCAGGTCTTTGTACTCGCGAATCAGGGACCGAAGATACTTGAAACCGATCCGCAGATTGACGTCGGGATTGAGCAACTGCACACGCGTTACCCCCTTCTCGAACTCGCGAGCCGTTCCCACCATCAGCTGCGTCAGGCCGATCGCTCCGGCCGGACTCACGGCGTCCGTCTTGAACACGCTTTCAACGCGAACGAGCCGGAAGCCCAACTCCGGCTCGAGGCCGGCCGTGATTGAGGCATCGTAAATTCGCCGCGCCAGTTCCGGCTTGATGCGGTACTGGGTGGAAAAGAGATAGATGCGATGCCAACGCGACAGCGACTCCCCGCGCTCTGTCTCGCGAGGATCGAGGCCGAAGGGCAGGGAGGCCGGTGCTTTCGCTTTCCGGGTGAGTACCTTGCCGGCGGGAGTCCACAACACCGACGGCGTGTTCAGCGCGGCGACGAGCGCGCCGTTCTTGGCGCTGGCGAGCCGTACGTTCGTCGGCTTGCTATGCGAGTCCGCGGTAATCGTTGCGGGCCGCATGGCGGCTTTGCGCTCCGGCGTGAGCGCTATCGCACCAGCAAAGACGACAGCGGCAACGGCACCGACACGGGTCAAACGACGCTTCGCCTGACGGCGCTGCATACGACGACGACGTGCCTTGGCATTCAGACTCAAGCGTGCTTCTGCTACTGGGATAAGCTCCTGCTCCTGCGTATCAACCATGCGCTGCGCCTGCGTGACTGCGTGTTGCATATAGCCTCCAAAGTCGAAGGGCCGCTACGAACCAATGAAGTCCCCCCGAGTGCCGCCGCGTTTTTCGCGCAGCACGATGTCAGAGATCACCATCGTTCGGTCGACCGCCTTTGCCATGTCGTACACCGTGAGCAACGCCACGGAGACCGCGGTCAGTGCTTCCATCTCCACCCCGGTCTGGGCGGTGGTTTTCACAAATCCTTCAACCCGAACGCCGGGCAGTGATACATCGAGGTTAACCACCACCTCAATGCCTGACAACGGCAGCGTGTGACACAGGGGGATAAGATCCGCCGTCCGTTTGGCTGCCTGAATTCCGGCCAGTCGTGCCACTGGGATGACATCACCTTTTTTTAACGTGTTGTCTCGTATGGCGTTATGCGTTTCCAGCGCCATTCGAATGTGCCCGCTTGCGACGGCGGACCGCACGGAAAAAGGCTTGTCGCCGACGTCCACCATGCGGAAAGTCCCCTCAGAATCCACGTGGGACAGGGCGTTTTCAGGGACTGCGGCTGAAGAATCACCAGCGGAATTGCCTGCGTTCACGTGCGCCTCAACGGCTGTGATTGAAGAATGAAGGGTGCTCAGAACGTCGCCACTAACGGCGAAGCGTTCGTTGCAAAGACGACAGGAGTGAGGCCGTCAGCAGCTGCGGACTGACGTTGCCCTGTGCACGTTGCCTTGCGTCTTCCACGAACATCATGGCGCTGGCCGTGCGACGCGCATCGGACGAGCGTCCGGCGCTGACGCATTGCTGCGTTCGCTGATGCAAAAGGACCGTGAGCGCGTCGAGCGTATCCGTAAACGCGCCGCGCGCACCGGCGACACCCTGCTTGGCGGCCGCTTTCGTTCGCTCCGTGGTGCCGACCGGAGTGGCCGGCAGCAGCGCCGCGTCGAGCAGCCGCTTCGCGTTCTCGAACGACGCGCCGGTCGATTCCCCGGTGAAGAGCTCACCGGGCGCTCCGGCGGCCCGGGCGATCGCATCGGCGCCGACGTCGTGTTTCTTGGCCAGCACGCTTAAGCGGCGCGTGACGGCCTCGTCGGTCAAGAACGCCTGCATGGCTGAGCGCGTCAGCGGTGGCACCCGGATCATGACGACCCGAGAACGGATCGTCGGAAGGAGGGCGCCGGGTTCACTGCTCGTGAGAATGAGTGTCGTCCGCGGGGAGGGCTCCTCAAGCAGTTTGAGGAAGGCGTTGGCAGCCGCGTCTTGCCCCTCCTGCGAGACCATGCGTTCGGCATCCCCCACCACGAACACCGTGCGCGATGCCATCGCCGGCCGCACCGACGCCTCCTGGAGCAGGGCGCGCACCGTGGAGATGTACAGACCCTCGGAGCCTATCGACGGGGCCCACAAGCCGTCAGCGGACATGCGCTCCGCGATGGTCTCTGCGAGGTCGGCCTTGATGTCATCCGCCGACGGGTCGCTGTCCTTGAGCTTCGGTCGGGGGAAGAACCAGTGTAGGTCGGGATGCACGGCCCGATCTGTGTATCGACAGTGCTGACAGCGTCCGCACGGATCAGACAACTGCTCCGATGCCGCCCGCTCGCAGAGCAGGAGCTGACCAAGCCACAGCGCCAGCCGTTGCTTGCCCACGCCCCGCCGACCAACCAGCAACAGGCTGGCCGGCAACCTTCCGGCGTGCCACGAGGCAGCGAGGCGTTCGCGTATGGCGTCGTGCCCGTACAATGGTCGATGTCCCATCCTTCGAATATGCCCGCTGCACCCGAGGACGAGAAGCGATACGTTAGCCGGATGCCGAACAGACTGCTGGTTCTCGCGCTCCTGGTGGTCGCGCTTCCGAACGCCTCTCCCCAGGCCTTGCTCGCGCAGCCCTCGCGCGCCCGCGCCCTTGGTCTCGCGCCAGGCGTGTTCTCACCTGGCCAACGCAACGCCATCACCGACGTGGCGGGCGTGCGTGTAGGGCAGGTGACGGTGAGCGATGGTGATTCGCTCCGTACTGGCGTCACCGCGATCATGCCACACGGCGGTGATCTGTTCCGCGATCGCGTGCCGGCCGCGCTTCATGTCGGCAACGGATTTGGCAAGCTGCTTGGCGTCACGCAGCTGCGCGAACTTGGCGAGTTGGAGACTCCGGTGATCCTTACGTGCACCTTGTGCATTTGGCAGGCCGGTGAGGCGCTGGCGCAGTGGGTGCTGCGGCGCCCAGAGAATGCTGCCGTACGGTCGATTAATCCGGTGGTGGGAGAAACCAACGACGGCGCACTGAACGCCACCAGGCTGCGTCCGGGCATTGGTGCGGCGGTGATGCGAGCGCTCGACGTCGCCGACACCGGTGCCGTCGTGGAGGGCAGCGTTGGTGCTGGACATGGCACCGTGATGTTTGGGTGGAAGGGCGGCATTGGGACGTCGTCGCGTGTGTTGCCTGCCTCGCTTGGCGGATACACAGTGGGCGTGCTGGTGCAAGGCAACTACGGTGGCGTGTTGCAAATGGCCGGTGTTCCCATCGGGCAGTTGTTGGGGCGTTACGCGTTTCAGCGCGACGTCGAGGGCGCGCGGCGTGGCGGCCGTGGCGCAGGACCCGGTGATGCTGGCGCAGAACATGGCGACGGGTCGTGCATGATTGTCATTGCGACGGATGCACCGCTGTTGTCCCGCAACCTGCAGCGCCTGGCAGCGCGCGCCGTCATGGGGTTGGCGCGAACAGGGTCGAGCGCGTCGAATGGATCAGGCGACTATGTCCTTGCGTTCTCAACGGCGCCATCAGTGCGACGCAACCCCGAAGCCGTGCTGGTGTCGGTGCAGGAATTGGGGAACGACGCGATGTCTGCCACGTTCCAGGCAGTCACTGAGGCCACCGAAGAAGCGCTCTACAACGCCCTGTTGATGGCCACCGCGGTGCAGAGCCGCGCGGGGCGGGTTGTACCGGTCCCTGTGGATTCCGTGCGCATGCTGCTGCAGGCGCGAGGTATTCGCGCTCCTCGATAGGTCACGTTGCAGGGTGCAGGTATCTGCAACGGTGCCGAGCGCTATTCGCGAAAACGATTTGTCGACGCTATTCGCGAACGCCAAGGAGATCACCCAGGACCGCACCCGCGGTCGCCCGGCCCCCTGCGCCGGGGCCATCGAACACGAGCGAACCGGCAGAGGCACTTTCGATCACGATACGATTGTTGGCGTCACGCACCCGCGACCATGGATCATCGCGAGAGACGCGGGTGGGTTCGATACGTGCGGTCAGGCGACCGTGTTTGTCGTAGGTGCATCGCGCCAATACCTTCACGGCGTCACCCGACGCAGCAACGTGAGCCGCCCATGCGGCCGTGGTTTCGTCGATGCCACGACGCGAGACCACCAGCGACGCGGGTTCAACACCGAAGGCGAGCCAGGCGAGCACGCGGAGTTTGTCTTCCGCATCTTCACCAGAGAGATCTCGCGTGGGATCCGCCTCGGCCAGCCCACGCTGCTGGGCTTCCACGATCGCTTCGGAAAGTGATGCACCGGCACTCGCCCGATCGAGTACAAAGTTGGAGGTGCCGTTCAGGATGCCGCTCACGCCATGGATTCCAACGCCTGCAGCACCATTGCGGATGCACCGCACGATCGGGATCGCCCCACCGACTGCTCCTTCGAAATCCAACCGCGTGCCGCTCGCGTCGGCCAACGCCTGGAGTTGCGGTCCGCACTCGGCGAGCAGTGCTTTGTTCGCCGTCACGACGCGAATCCCCCGTCGGAGTGCAGCCTCCACGAGTGACCGTGCGGTGGTGGTGCCGCCAATCAGCTCCACGAATACGTTCGTGCGCTCGTCGAACAGGTGCGTGGCATCGGTAACGCGCGCACGTGCGGTGGTGATCCCACACGCGATCGCCTGCGAGAATGCCGGGCGCTCGCGGATCGCGTCACGAACGAGAATCCGGTCGACGCGAACTTGGGTGTTGGGTGCAGACCGCTCACCAAGCAACGACAACACGCCGCCGCCCACGTGTCCGCACCCAGCGAGCGCCACACGAAGCGGTGCGGCGCTCACCCGCGTGTTCCCGTGTGGCAGCACGGCGATGCGGCGCGGCCCGACGGCGGGTTTATGCGCGGGCGTCGTGCTCGGCGGTATGACCTGCGCCTGTGCCTGTGCCACCGCGTCACGGAGAATTTCACTAACACGCGCGGTTTCCAGCAGGAACGCATCGTGGCCGTGCACAGACGGCAATTCCACGTAGTGCGCTGCGGCCGCCTGTGTCCACTCGCGCACGCAGTCGGCCGGATACAGGAGGTCGCCCACAACACCGACGCCGATGAGTTTGGAACCCAGCGACTGCAGCGCTGCCGCCACCCCGCCGCGGCCGCGGCCGACATCATGCGTGTCCATGGCATTCAGCAGCGCGAGATAACTGGCCGCGTCAAAGCGCGCGACCAGCTTCTTGCCGTGTACATCGAGCCATTCGTTGACGGCGAACTCGCCGCGATCTGTTCGTGCGCGACCAAAGCGGCGTTCCAATCCTTCCGGCGTGCGGTAGCTGAGCATGCCCACCATGCGCGCCAAGGCCAGACCCTCGTGCGCGCCGCCAACCGCAATCGCCCGACGCATGATCGCGTTCCACGCCAACCCCTGCGCGGTTTGCGTTGCCGGCGCGGCCAGCACCACGGCTGATCGAATGCGCTCCGGGAAGCTGGCCGCAAACTCCAGCGTCACTTGTCCGCCCAGGGAGCCACCGCAGATCACGAGCGGTGAGTGAATGTCGAGTGCATCGAGCACGCGCGCGAGCACCATCGCCTGGTCCCGCGTCGTAAACGGCGGGAACTCTGGCACATCACCCACGCGCGGCCCTTCCGTTCCGTCGCATCCGCCAAGGAGATTGGCGGTGAGGACCGCATGCCGGGTCGGGTCAATGGCACCGCCGAGCTCCACGACACCACGCCACCACGTGGTGGCGCGAACGTCACCGGTGAGCGCGTGCACGATCAGCACCACATTGTCGCGTGCCGCTGCGATCTGGCCCTCAAGCCGGATGTGCACGCGAAGCTGTGCGAAGTGCGCACCGCTTTCGAGCGTGATGTTGTCCAAGGTGAGCATTTCATCACGGACGGGCCACGAGGCCGGCGTGGCATGCGGTTGCATCGCAGGCACGACACCGCCGGTGTTCGCGTGCGGTGACCGGATATGCACAGTGCTCATGCGGCGCTCGTCGCGTACGCGGGTGCTGCCACGTTGCGCGAGGGAGAGAATGCCGCCGATTTCACAAGCGCTTGATCAAGATCAGCGATCAGGTCGTCGACATGCTCAAGACCGATCGACAACCGAATCAGGTCGGCGGTGACCCCGGCGTTGCGGCGTTCCACGTCACTGAGCTGTTCGTGCGTCGTGCTCCATGGATGAATGACCAGACTCTTTGCATCGCCGACGTTGGCGAGGAGCGAGAACAGTGTAGTGTCACGGATAAACTGTTTGGCAGCCGCTTCACCGCCATGCACACCGAAGGTCAGCACACCGCCAAATCCGTCGCGCAAGTAGCGCTGCGCGTTGCGCGCGGTGGGGTGCGTCGTAAGCCCGGGGTAGCGTACCCACGCAACGGCCGGATGCGTGGACAGGAAGTCGGCGACCGTGAGTGCATTGGCGCTGTGCTGGCGAATGCGCAACGGCAACGTCTCCAACCCCTGCAGAAAGAGGAACGCATGAAACGGTGACAGTGACGCCCCGATGTCTCGCAGCAACAGGACACGGAGCCGTACCGCAAAGGCGATGTTCGCGCCGTTGACGTTGCCGAAGGCGCTGGCGAAGCGCAGGCCATGATACGCAGGCTCGGGGTCCACAAAGAACTTCTGGAATCGCGAACTTGCCCCCCAATCGAAACGTCCGGAATCCACAATGACGCCGCCAATCGCGGTGCCGTGCCCGCCGATCCATTTTGTGGCGCTGTGGAGGACGATGTCGGCACCGTGGTCGATAGGACGCGTCAGGATGGGCGCAAACGTATTGTCGACGACCAGCGGCAGGTTGAACTCGTGCGCCAGGCGCGAAAGCGCTTCAAGGTCCGGCACGTCAAGGGCGGGATTGCCGACCGTTTCGACGTAGATCGCGCGTGTGTTGTCATCGATCGCGGCGGCAATGGCCTGGTGATCGTGGATATCCACGAATCGCGTGCGGATACCGAGGCGGGGAAGCGTGTGCGTGAGCAGCGCGACCGTACCGCCGTACAGCGACTGCGACGCCACGATGTTGTCGCCGGCTTCAGCGAGGTTGAGCAGCGCCAACGTTTGCGCGGCCTGTCCACTGGCCACTGCCACCGCGGCCGTGCCGCCCTCAAGCGCTGCGATGCGCTTTTCGAAGACGTCGACCGTGGGGTTGGTCAGGCGAGAGTAGATATTGCCGAAGGCGCGCAACGCGAACAGATCGGCCGCGTGTTCAGGGCTCTCGAAGACGAAGGAGCTCGTGGCGTAGATGGGTACGGCCCGGGCGCCTGTGGCGGAGTCGGGTCGCTCTTGTCCGGCATGCAGGGCGATGGTCTCTGCGCGCGGCGTGGCGGTAGACGCGCGGGCGGTGCTCGGGTTGGTGACCGACGCATGGATCGACATCTGTGGCACTCTCCAAAAATGGGTTGAGTGCCGCCAACGCTGCCTGCGGAGGGCGCAGTCGCGGTTTAGCTCGTTGTTTTGCGTGGCGGCAATCGGCGGCAAATCACCACGGGCGTCGAAGGAGCAACGCCGTTTGGATCAGTTTTTTTGCTGCGGGTTCCGGAGTATCGTCACGAGGTGATCGCTTTCACGCGATCGCTTCGACGCTACCCCGCACGTGCCGAAAACGGAGAACGGCCCGCGCCGATTGCTCGTCGCAGGCCGTTCAGGCCACGACTTAGACGGAAGTTCAGTGCCGATGGCACTGGTGCACGGCCCGTCAAACCGGGAAAATCGCCGCGCACTCGTCAGTATCGGTAGATCGGCTCCAAACGTCAAGTGCCACGGTGAAGTCTATCGGGGCGGGGGGTGTAGCGTACACGAAAGGCGTTCAAAACGGCTTGTAGAGAGCGAGATACACAGCGCCGCCCGCGAGCAATGGCAGCAGCAAGAGAAACGGGCGTGCCAACGACGAATTGCGGTACGGGAGCAGCACGATGGCGCTCAAGATCGTCCAGATAATGATCTTGCCCCACAGCCAACCGGGGAAGGCCCCTCGCACCATTCCCATGCGTGCCAACATGCCGAAACCGCCGGTCAATATCAGCAGTGCGCCCAGTCCGTGCATCGATCCCATCAGACCACGTGTGCTGCTCGTGGCTTTGGTCCCACCATTCGCGGCGTGCACGGCAACACCGCCAATGGCAACGAACAGCATGGCGATACCAACGATGTGCAGGATCTCATAAAAATCGCGTGGAAACATGGGGCAGTGGGTTGGTGAATGGTGCGTGGTTGCGGCCGATCGCGTATCGCGATCGCGATAGCTAGCGAGCAGGAACGGTGAGCACGGGGTCGTGCACGTCAAAGGCCCCCGTGGTGTGCGGCGACAGGCGACGGTAGCTCTCGAGTACGCGATGCAACGCGCCTTCCGCGCTGTCGCCGACCGCGGACAAATGGCCCATTTTGCGGCCGGCGCGCGCGCCCGCTTTGCCGTACAAGTGCAGGCGGGAGCCCGGGACCTGCAACGCGTGAGGAACATCGGGCGGGGTGTCCTGCAGCCACACCTCGCCAAGAAGATTGACGATGGCCGACGGCGCGAGGATGTCGGTGCGGCCAAGTGGCAAGTCGCAGATCGCCCGTACCAGCTGTTCAAATTGGCTTGTGGCGAAGCCTCGTTCGGTGTGGTGATAGGTATTGTGGGGCCGCGGCGCCAACTCGTTCACCAGCAAATCGCCGCTGCGCGTCACGAAACATTCGACGGCCAGCAGGCCCACAATCCCCAGTCGCTCCGCGATCGACTGCGCGAGGGCCTGGGCGGTGGTGCACATGTGGTCCGTAATGACGGCTGGCGCCACGGCCCACGTCAGGATCCCGTTGGTGTGGTGGTTGCGGGACGGGGGATACACCGCGCACTGTCCAGACGGACTTCTCGCCACGAGCACACTGATTTCGTAGTCGATATCAACGCGTTGTTCGACCAAGCAGGTGCGTTGGCCGAGCGCGTGCCAGGCAGCGGTCGCTTCTTCAGGCGCACTCAGACGAACTTGCCCGCGACCGTCGTATCCGCCGTGGGTGGATTTCGCGATCGACGGGCCGAATGCGCGCACCGCGTCAGCCAACGCCTCGGCCGACTCTGCGGTCCGAAACGCGCCCAGAGGAATACCTTGACGCTCCAGCCACTGTTTCTGACGGATGCGCTCTTGGATGATGTACACCGGATCGCGACCGGGCCGGACTGGCGTATGCTCTGCCGCTGCGGCGAGGACATCCGGGTGAACTTGTTCAATCTCCAGCGTGATCACATCGCAGTGTTTCGCGAGATCGACGGCGGCCGCCACGTCGTCGAACGACGCGGTAATGACGCGCGAGGCAATGGGGCGCGTCGCGCAGGACGATTCCGGATCCAGCACGTGGACGTCGTAGCCCATTGAACGTGCGGCCATGGCGGTCATGCGACCGAGCTGGCCGCCGCCAAGAAAGCCGATGGTGGCGCCGGGAAGAATCGGCCCGTGTTTGGGCACTGAAGGATGACTCACGTGCGAGGTGTCTGGGCGATGGCGTTCGGGGCATTCAGGGGCCGCTGGAGTGCCTCCTCGGCCTTTTGCGCACGGCGCGTGGTCAATCGGTCCAGCAAGTGGGCGTCCTGCGCGGCGAGCAGCTGCGCCGCGAACAGCGCCGCGTTGCCGGCACCCGGTTTGCCGATCGCGAACGTGGCCACTGGAACACCGGATGGCATTTGCACAATGCTCAAAAGCGCGTCCAGCCCGTTCAGCGACGTCGCATTCACTGGCACACCAAGCACCGGCACCAGTGTTTTGGCGGCGAGCATGCCTGGCAAGTGCGCCGCGCCGCCAGCACCAGCGATAATCGCGCGGAGGCCGCGCGCCTGCGCTTGCTCTGCGTAGGCAAACAGCCAGTCGGGCGTGCGATGGGCCGACACCACCTGCGCCTCGTACGGAATGTCCAGTTCGGCGAGAATCTCACAGGCCGGCGCGAGCGTCTCGTAGTCGCTCGCGCTTCCCATAACCACACCGATCAATGGCGTGCGCGGCACGGCAGTTGATACATCAGCAGATGACACGAGACGGCTCCAAGGCTCAGTGGATACACGACAGGCTGGCAAGTTACCGTATGGGGGTGGGTGGGCCAATCCCCGACTGGCGGGACGCGGGCTCGGTATGCGGCAGGACAGAAGGTGGGGCGTTGGTCTATACGCACGGTGCGGCGAAGGCCTACACTTCCTCCTCACCACTGGGTGCGAACCCTGCGCTCGAACGTGACCGCGGGGATGTACGATGACCTCGCCTCGTTGCCATTCCCGTTTGCTGTTACCTCATGCCACTCCGGAGACTCGTGCGACACTCTGAACGCCATCGCAGTGCCCATATCGGCTGGCTTCGCGCCGCCGTGTTGGGCGCCAACGACGGACTGATCTCGACCGCGAGCTTGGTCGTTGGCGTCGCGGCGTCGGGTACTGACCGATCAGCGATTCTGATTGCCGGCGTCGCCGGAGTGGTGGCGGGCGCGATGTCGATGGCCGCCGGTGAGTACGTGTCGGTGAGTTCGCAATCGGACACGGAACAGGCAGACCTCGCCCGCGAGCGAAAGGAGTTGGAGACCGATTGGGAGGGAGAGCGACACGAGCTTGCCGGCATTTACGAGGCGCGCGGTCTGACCCCCGCATTGGCCGTGCAGGTCGCCGATCAGCTCATGGAGAAAGACGCGCTCGCGGTGCACGCGCGCGAAGAGCTCGGGCTCTCTGAGTTGACGGCCGCCCGGCCCATTCAGGCGGCCCTCGCCTCGGCGCTTTCGTTCGCCGCCGGTGCGGTGCTTCCGGTGCTGGTCGCGATGTTTGTGCGGCGCTCGCAGCTTTCCGCCGCAGTTACCGGCAGCGCGTTGTTGCTGCTTGCCGTGCTGGGTGCCATGGCGGCACAAGTTGGCGGTGCGTCGGTCTGGCGCGGGGCCGCGCGGGTCACGCTGTGGGGCGCCTTGGCGATGGGGGCATCGGCGCTGGTGGGTCGGTTGTTTGGCGCGACGGTCTGACGGAAGACGCCATGCGCGACACGCGACCCCCAGGCGTCAGGGTCAGTTCTTGGGCACCGGCGGGGCGACAACGGGCAACCGCGTGGTTCCGCTCCACTCCTGGAACGAGCCGTCAAACATCTTGGCGTCGTAGCCAAGCATCGTGGCGACGAACCACAACACCGTTGCTTGTTGTCCGATGTGGCAGTACGTCACGATCGGCTTGTCACCATTCACGCCAGCCGCCGCGAACAGCGTCTTGAGTTCCGACACGGGTTTTATGAAGCCGTTGGTACTGACGGTGCTGAGCGGAATGTTCACGGCCGTGGGAATATGTCCCGGACGTGGGTAGCCACCGCCGTCTCCATTGTAGAAGCGTGGCAGTCGCGCATCGACCAAGGCCGTACGTCCCGAATCCTGCGAAATGGCCTCGACCTGCGCCAGTGTCGCAATCAGCTCTTGGCGGATCTTTGGCGTGAACGCGACCGTGCGTGCTGCGCCAGGGACATCTTTTGATACAGTGCGTCCTTCCGACTTCCATGCTTTGAAGCTTCCGTCCAGCAACGACGTGCGTTCAAAGGCGCCAAGGTAGGCCAAGGTGATGAAGACGCGCGTCGCCGATTGCAGGGCGTCATCGTGTGGAACGACGACGATGCGCGATTGATCACTAATCCCGTTGCTCTTGGCCCACGCGGTGAGTTGTTCGGGCGACGCCATCTGGAGCGTCAGCCCGCCTTGCACCTGTGGCTGCGACACGTCACTCAGCATCACCAGCCGTGAGCCGGCGACATGGCCGCTGTCGTACTGTGGCTTG
>JANOPS010000321.1:0-3650 GCA_031421995.1 Gemmatimonadaceae bacterium | reverse complement strand
CGACACCTGAAAGGCGCGGCCATCGATGGTCACTAGCAGCACGTCGTTGCCCCTACTCGGATTGCCATGTACGCCCGCGTCTATGTCGAATGCAAGACAGGCGAACTCGTTGTGGGCCCACCCCCACCGATGAAACGGAGTTCCCTCGTCAACAAGCACCGCGCGCGCCGGTCCAGGCAGCAACAGTTCAAGAACGTAGCCACCTGTTTCGAACCGCTCAGGATACGGATCGCTGAGTGCGGCAAGCGACAGCGGTGCGAGGCCGCGATTCAGTACTTCCTGCGCGTGCACATGTTGCGACCGAGTCATCTCGCCGTGCACGAGCGCGAACCGCACGCCCTCGTGCTCTAAGTACTCTATCTCTGACATTTGCTTACTGTACCGCCGAAATATCGGGCGCGATGGCCATCAGAACCGATGCCCGCTGCGCCGAAGCGCCAGCAGTTCGTCGCGATCGACGCCCTTGAGGGCCCGGCGAAACGTCTTGAGTCGAGCGACCGCCTCGGCGATCACGCGCGGATCGCGCGCGGAATCCGGAGGTCCCAGTTTGCCCACGGGGCGCCCGTGCTTGGTGATCTCGAAGGTCTCTCCTTTCGCCGCGCGCTCGAGCAGCTCACTCAAGCGCGTCTTGGCGTCAAATGCGGCGATCGATTCCATGGGGCTCTATCCTGTATAGACTGGTTGACAACTAGTTCAGCATGCCGCGCCTTCACGCGTCGCGCAAGGATGCCTACCGCGGCCGAAGCAGCCGCGGCCAGTTGATCACCACGTCATCGGGGCGCGACAAGCTGTCCGGATCGACCAGGTTCATCAGGAAACGTTTGCCATCCGACGCGACGTCGAACGAGCGATAGCGGCGCGGATCGATACCGAACAGCCGCGTGGGTACGCCGGCGGCGGGCCGATCGGCGGCGGCGGGTGTGATCGGCACGGCCATGATGGCGCCGTCGCGCCTATAGTAAAAGAGCTCCTGCCCATTGGCGCCCCACACCGGATCGGTGCCGCCGTCGAGCGAGATGCGGATCTGCCACGTGCTCTTCGGAAACTCGCGCACGTACAACTCCTCGCCCCCCGACGCGTTCGACTTGTAGGCGAGCCAGCGACCGTTTGGCGACACAACAGGCGACGCGTCCTCAAATGATGTCGCGAGGATGGGTTCTCGGGCGCCCGTGGCGACGTCCACCGCCCAGATGTCAATGCCAAACGTGTCGTTGCGCTTGGCGTATACCACCTGCTTACCATCGGGCGTCCAGCCACCGGCGATGTGCTCCGTGCGATCGAACGGCACCAGCACCTGCGGCTCGCCGCCGTCGATATCAGATATATATAGGTTCGGTGGACCCTCCCAATCGGCACCGAAGACCACGCGCGTGCCATCGGGAGAGAGACGCGGCCACATCTCCGCGCGCGGCGAGGAGGTCAGCCGGGTTGCCACATTTCGATCGAGGTCGGCGATCCAGATGTCAGACGTGCCGAGCCGCGGATCCTCGATCTGCACCGCCAGCCGCCGGTCGTTTCTCGCGAGTGCGATCCCCCGATAACTCGCGGCCCCGAGAATCGTGTCGGTCTGGCGGC
The DNA here is from genome assembly GCA_031421995.1 of Gemmatimonadaceae bacterium. Taxonomy (GTDB): domain Bacteria; phylum Gemmatimonadota; class Gemmatimonadetes; order Gemmatimonadales; family Gemmatimonadaceae; genus Gemmatimonas. Next base: position 2,075 of record JANOPS010000321.1, on the reverse strand, counting down.
CGTCGCGATCGATCCATCGCAACTGCGAGCGCGGCGCTCGACGACGCGCGATCAGGAGACCGGTTTGCGACACGGAGAACGACGCTCTCCCCATTGGCGCAAAGAACTCGATGTCGTCCAGCAGGCCGATGGGCTCCCCGGACGTGGTGCGCGTGGCCGCGTCGAATGGATGCGCGAAGAGCGCGCCCTGACGGACGTACAGAATGAAACCGGAGGCATAGATGCCGCGTGAGTCGGACGGCACGAGCGGCTGCGCCGGCGCGCCATCAATCGAACCCACCATCAACGTGGCCACGTCGTTGACGGGCTGCGTGAACAGAAAGTGCTCACCGTCGGGCAGAAACGAAGGGTACGCCTTTTCCGGAGTGCGGACGCGGTTGCGGTCCAACACCTTGAACTTTTTCAGCGACGACGCGCCGGACGCGAGGACGAACCATCCTTCGTTCTCGGGGCTTTCGGTGAGCTCGATGAGCATGGTCCCCTTGATCGACCAGCTACCGGTGGCCCGTCCCTTTGGCACCGAGGTCAGCGTTTTCGGCAGCCCGCCGGATAGCGCCGTTTTCTTCAGCTGGCCCGCGGAAAAGAAGGCGATCCACTTGCTGTCGGGAGACCAGAAGGGCGCGCGCGCGCCCTCGGTGCCATCCATGCTCGTCTCTTTATCCTTGTCGAGCGCGCGCAGCAGCAGCCCGGACCCGGTGGTGTAGACAAGATATCGGCCGTCGGGCGAGACCACAGGTTCGCCGGCGGCGAGCGCAGGAATCGTGAAACGATACGCCGGCGAGTCGCCCGCATCACCCGAGCGGCCGAACGCAGCCCAGGCACCGAGCGCCAGAAGGAAGGCGGCCGCCGCGCCAAATCCGAACCAGCGCATGGAGGCGGCGCGCGGCACCACACCTGCAGCCGCGCCGCCCTGGTACGGTGCCCGCATCGCGTCGGCGCCCGCACCGGTGGCGCCGGTCTGCACCAGCGCCCCAGCGAAGTTGGCGGCACTGCTCCACCGGTCGGCAGGTAGCTTGGCCAGCGCTTTGTTCACCGCCGCCTCGACGTGCGCGGGGACAGTGTCCCGCACCGCCGACAATCGTTGCGGCCGCTCGGTCATCACCTTGGCCACCACCGCTTGCGCAGTCGCGCCGGTGAACGGTGGTTCGCCGGTGAGCATTTCGTACGTCACCGCGCCCAGCGCGTAGATGTCGGTGCGTGCGTCCACCGCGCGCTCACCCATCGCCTGCTCGGGACTCATGTACTGCGGCGTTCCCAGTGAAAGCCCCGTCTGAGTGAGGCGCTGCGCACCGGCCTGCTGCACCGCCAGCGCGATGCCGAAATCGGCCACGACCGCGTGGCCGGACTGCAGCAAAATGTTATCCGGCTTGATGTCGCGGTGCACGATGCCCAGCGCGTGCGCCGCGCTCAACGCGTCGGCGACTTCGCGGGCAATCTGTATGGCATCGTCGAGCGGTAGCTGCCGTTCGCGCTCCAAGCGACCACGCAGCGTCTCGCCCGACACGTACGGCATGACGTAGAACAACAGTCCGTCGGCCGCGCCGCTGTCGAGCAGCGGCAGGATATGCGGATGTTGCAACCTGGCCGTGGTGCGGATCTCGCTGAGGAACCGTTCGCCTCCGAGTGCCGCGCCGAGGTCGGGGTGCAGCACTTTGATGGCGACGTCGCGCTCGTGCTTGAGATCGTGCGCGAGGTAGACGGTGGCCATACCGCCAGCGCCGAGCTCGCGGTCAATGCGGTAGCGGTCGGCGAGGGACGCGGTGAGGCGGTCCAGCACGCTCACGCGACCAGCTCCGGATGAGCAGAGGCAAACTTGGCGATATTCCTCATCGCGGTAGTCTCACTGGCGCGTGTGGTACTGTCGGCATCCCGTAAACTGCGCCCGGGAAGCAGATGCGACAATGGCGCGCCAGTCGGCGAGCGGCTTATTCACACGACCGCCGAGTTGACTCGGCGCCCTCGCCGAGCCTACCATCCAGTGTCGCGCGACGTGCGGGTACGCCGCGAGCGAAAATGATGACCAACAACTCGGCGATCGTGTGCATCTTCACCCGATGCGTACGCTCCCCCATTCG
>JANOPS010000320.1:0-12052 GCA_031421995.1 Gemmatimonadaceae bacterium | reverse complement strand
GCCGCCCACCGACGCATCGACCATGGCCAGCAGCGTGGTGGGGATCTGCACCACCGGAAGGCCGCGCATGTATGTCGCCGCGACAAATCCGGCGAGATCCCCAACGACCCCGCCGCCGAGCGCGATCACGGTGGAGTCGCGGCCGACACCCTGCTGCGCCATCGCATCGGTCAAGGAAATCCACTGCGCCCGTGTTTTGTGCTGTTCTCCAGCCGGAATGGTGAACAGGTGCGTCGCGTCGGGGGGCAGCTGCTGCATCAGGCGCTGCGCGTACAACGGTGCGACGGTGTCGTCGGAGATGATGACGTAGCGATGCGCGGGGGCGTGTTGCGCGATCAGGGCACCGGCATCGTTCAACGTGCCGGCCTTGCAGTACACTGGGTACTCCAGAGGCACGGCCAGTGGTTGCACGTCCGGTGCTACCACGTCACCTCGCCGGCGCCAGCGCGTTTGTTGGCGACGCGGGCCAGCATGAAGAGCAAGTCCGAGAGCCGATTCAGGTAGATGACCACCAACGTCGGCAACTCGATGTCGTGCGCCAGATGCACCACGCGACGCTCGGCGCGACGACACACGGTGCGTGCCACGTGGAGTGCGGCGGCCTTGGGTGTGCCGCCAGGAATAATGAAACTGCGCAGCGGCTCGAGTTCTTGCTCGCAGGCATCGATGGCACGTTCAAGTTCCTCGATGCGTTGCTCATCGACGCGCGCTTTCACGAGTTGCTCTTTCATCTTCTCGTGATCGGGTGTTGCCAGCAGGGCACCGATTGCGAAGAGGTCGCGTTGGATGGGCACCAGCACTTCGTCGATGCGTGGCATCATGTCGATCGAGCGCGCCAAGCCCAGGGCGGCATTCAATTCGTCGACGTCGCCATAGGCTTCCACGCGCGGGTGGTCTTTTTCTACGCGGCCGCCGCCAAACAGGGCCGTCGCGCCTTCATCGCCAGTACGGGTATAGATCTTCATTCCTCAAATTATCGCGAAGTGCCGCGAATCGGGTACTTCTCTCTTATTTTCCAGCATGCCTACTCACCCCATTACCGACCTCACGATCATCGGCGGCGGCCCGACCGGGTTGTTTGCGCTCTTCTACGCTGGCATGCGCGGCGCGTCGGCGCGACTCGTGGATGCCTTGCCCGAGCTAGGTGGTCAGCTGACGGCACTGTACCCGGAGAAATACATCTTCGACGTCGCCGGGTATCCGAAGGTGCTCGCCAAGGACCTTGTCCGCGCGCTCACTGAACAGGCGTCACAGTTCCATCAGGAGTCTGGGCTGCCGTCGTATCTCGGCCAGCGTGTGATCGGTTTAGAGGAGACAGACGGCCATTTCACGTTGGTGACCGAAACGGATCGATTCCCGACGCGGGCGGTGGTGATTGCGGCGGGGATCGGCGCGTTTCGGGCCCGGCGACTTCCGCAACCGTTCGCGGAGGCGTGGTACGGTCGCGGGGTGCACGAACTGGTGCAACCACCGGAGACCTATCGTGATCAGCATGTGGTGATCGTTGGCGGCGGCGATTCAGCATTCGATTGGTGCGCACAACTGCGAGACAAGGCCAAATCGGTGACCCTTGTGCATCGCAGCGATCGGTTTCGCGCGCACGCGGCGACGGTGGCAGAGGTGCATGCTGCGGCGGCGTCCGGAGACGGTCGTGTCGCCATCCATACCTTCCACGAACTTGAGGCGATTTCCGGTGACCAGCGCTTGGCCGGCGTTCGACTCAAGCACGTGAAGACGAAGGAGACGATCGACGTCGCCGCCGACGTCATTCTCCCCATGCTGGGCTACGTCAGCGATCTCGGTGCGCTGCTGGAGTGGGGTTTGAACATCGAGAAGGACGAGATCCTCGTGAACAGTCAGATGGAGTCTGGACGCGAGGGCATTTACGCGGCGGGAGACATCACGACGTATCCCGGGAAACTCAAGCTCATCGCCAGCGGCTTCGGCGAAGCCGCGATCGCGGTGAATCAAGCCGTGCATTGGATTTATCCGGAGAAAAAGATCGCCCCGGGGCATTCGTCGAACTTGGCGATATTTGGGCAGACGGAGTAGGGCGTCTGGAGACGGTGCACCTGCGTAGATTACACGCTGCGGCACGATACTCCCTTTCCCCTTACTCCCTACTCCCGACTGGTGACCGTCGCTCGAGTACTCGTCGCGTGCCTTCTGGCCAGCCCGCTCTCCGCGGCCGCCCAAGATTTGTCCTGTGACCGAGGGGACCGCGAGGTGCGCTCCCTTCGCTTTTCGGGCAACGCCGAGTTCGACGCGACGACGCTGGCGGCCAATGTGGCGACGCTGCCGTCTTCGTTCGCCGGTCTTCCGGTTTTTGGGGAGCGTCGCTGTCTCGATCCCATCGAGTTTGCGCGTGATCTCCAGCGGTTGACCACCTTGTACCGCCGCCGCGGCTTTCCCGATGTGCGGGTGGATACGGTCGTGTCCTCACGGCGTGAAGGCGTGATTGATATCACCTTCACCATCGTCGAGGGCGAGCCGATGCGACTGACCGCGTTTGCCCTCCGCGGCGCGGATGTCAATCCAGACGTGCAGACAGCGACGCTCGATTTTCCATTGCGCGTTGGCGGCGTGTTTGATCGCGGGGCGCTGGAAGCCGGTCGCGATACGTTGGTGCGACGCTTGAGAAACCTCGGCTGGCCACAGGCGGAAGCGCTGCTGGCCTACACCACGAACACCACAGCGCATACCGCCGACGTCGAGGTAACCGTGGTGCCCGGTACGCGAGCCCGCCTCGGTCGCATCGCGCTCAACGTGGATGTGGTGCCGGGTGCGCCGCGCCGCGTCTCGGATGCCACGATTCGACGGACGATGGCGTTGCAGAGCGGAGAGTGGTACTCCGCACGAAACATCATTGATGCCCAACGGAATCTGTATCAGACCGACGCGTTTCAGCGCGTGGACCTGCAGCCGGACTCCGCGCAGCCTGCCGGGGATTCGATTGTCAACCTTGTGGTGAATCTGCTGGAGGGCGACCGCTGGGCCGCTCGCGCGGGATTCGGATGGGCCACGCTGGACTGTTTTCGCATGCAAGGAACGCTGACCGATCGCGACTTCCTTCCCTACGCGCAGCGACTGGAGCTCACTGGTCGTGTGAGCAAGATCGGCATCGGCGCGCCCATCGACGGTGCACCCTCTTTGTGCCAAGGGCAGGCGCGCTCCGATCCGTACAGTCGCAGCCTGAACTACTACACCGCGATGACCGTGCGCCAGCCGGTCCGGGCGCGCCAATCACGAATCCCGACGTTCACGATTTTCAGTTCCACGCTATCGGAGTATCGCGCCTTCCTGCGCCGCACACCGATTGGCGGCGCCTTGTCGATTTCCAACACGCTGCCCACGCGTCTGTCGAGCACGGTCTCGTATCAGGTAGAACTTGGTCGCACCGAAGCGGAGCCGGCATTTTTCTGTGCCGTGTTCAATGCGTGCGATGCAGACGCGCGCAATTTCCTGCAGCGAAACACACGGTTGGCGGCGATCGAGTACGGAGTGGTGCGCGAACGGTCGGACAACCCACTGCGGCCCACGCGCGGTACGTCGCTCCGTGCCAACGTGCGGCATGCCTCCACGCTCGTCGGTTCAGATCGCACACAACAGTTCAATCGTGGTACGGGCGATGCCACGTGGTATCGATCACTGGGCGGTGGACGAACGCTCACGGCGCACGTGCGAGGCGGACTGGTATTTGGTGGCGGCGTGTCGCCAACGCTGGACGCGTTTATTCCGCCACAGGAGCGGCTGTACGCGGGTGGTCCGACGACGGTGCGCGGCTTTCGTCAGAATGAGCTTGGCCCCGCCGTGTACATCGTCAACATCGGCGATAAGTACAGCCAAGTCACCAGCGGTGGGTTGTTGCGCGCCGATAGCAACAGTTTTGCCGAGCGTGTTGTCCCGACTGGAGGCAACACCCTCTTTGTCGGCAATCTTGAGCTGCAACTGCCAAGTCCCGTGCTTCCGCGGTTGCTTCAGTTGGCGGTGTTTACCGATGCCGGACGGCTGTGGAATCGGCGGTCGCAAGGATCGTCCGCGACGCTGGACAGTGAGAGCCCGTCAATCAAAGTCACGCCGGGGTTTGGTGTGCGTATCGTCTCGCCGTTCGGTGCGATTCGCGTCGATCTCGGCTACAACCCGTATCAACTTCCGGCGGGCGCCGCGTACTTCAACGCACCCCTGCAGGCGGGAGAGGCGCCACTCTTCTGTGTCAGTCCTGGAAACACGCTGACCCTTCGCGCATCCGCCATTGCCGGAGCGCCCCTGCGCCAGGACGCCGGCCCCTGTCCGTCGAGTTTTCGTCCGCTGCGCAATGGCGGTTTCCTCGGTCGATTCAATCCCAGTATCTGGATTGGGCAGGCCTTCTGATGGCGCCGCGTCGCCGGACCATTGTACTCGCCACGGCGACGGTGCTGTTGGGCATCGTCACACTGGCCGTGTCGACCGTCGCGGGGATCACGCAAACGGATCGCGGGCGCGCACTGATCATGCGCGTCGCGGTTCCGGCACTGCGCGCGGCCATGCCAGGACGGCTCTACGTGGGTCGCGTGAGCGGCACCTTGTTCACGGATATCACGATCGATTCGCTGGAGATCCTTGAGCCCGATGGAAAGCCATTCCTGAACACGGGCCGCATTCGCCTGACCTACGATCCGCGCGACCTGCTGGATCGCCGCATCGTGATCAAGTCGCTCGACGTTGATCGGCCGGTGATCACGATGGTGGACTACGGCGCGGACGACTGGAACTGGAAGCGGGCATTCAGCCGCGGCGGTGCCCGTGGGGCGAAGCGGCGCGGTGCGTTTGGCGACTACGTCGTCATCGATACGACGTCGCTGCACGAGGCGACGCTGGTCGTGCGTCAGCCGTGGACGTTGTCCGATACCCTGAAGGGTGCCAAACGCGACAGCGCATTGACCTACAATCTGACGCGCCTCGATGGCGAAGTGCGTCCAGAGGGGGAACGGTTTTCCCGCGTCTGGCGATTTGTCCGCGGCAACCTGTCGCTCGGGCGCGTACGTGTGAAAGATCCCGACTCGGTTGGTGTCCAAGTCGCCATTCGGAAGCTGGATGTGGTGTGGGTCTATCCGCCGTTCTGGTTTCGCAATATGCGCGGTACGGTGCGCCAGCTCGGCGACAGCCTCTGGATGGACGATGCGGATTTCAACTTGGCCAACTCGCACGGGCGCGGGAACGCCAAGCTGGTGTGGGGCGGTGGATTGCCGATTCGGTACGACATCCGTATCGAAGGCGACACGGTGGCCATGGCGGATGTGGCGTGGATCGATGCCTCACTCCCGCGGACCGGTGGTGGCAGCACATCGCTCACGATTCGCAACGACCCCAAACGTCTGAGCGTCATCGAGTATCAGCTCCGCAATATGGATGCGCGATCGATGCGCTCGCGCGTGACGGGCAACATGACGTTCGGGGTCGGTGCCGAAGTGCTGCGCATTACCGATGTGGCGCTCGACTTCAAACCCGCGAACACGGATCTGCTGCGTCAATTCAACGGAGAGCCCTTCCCGTATGACTGGCAGGGGGATCTGTCGGGACGTGTCGTCGCACGCGGGGGCCCCGTCACGCAGTTTCGACTGGATGAAGGCAGTTTCGTCTTCGACGACGCCCATGTGAAAGGCGCTCAGAGCCGAGGCTTCGTGACGGGACTGGTCGACATCTACACGCCGTCGGAAGCCATCCTCAAGGGAGTGGATCTTCGCATCGACCAGCTCGACTTGCGCACGCCCCGTTTTGTGAACCCCCTGTTCGCCGAATTGAACGGGATCATGCGTGGCTCCATGCGACTGGACTCGCTGTGGTACGACGCACGGTTCAGCAACGCGGATCTGGAGCATGTCGACGGGCCAGGGATCCCGTCGCGATTTACCGGAAGCGGCACGTACGCGCTGGTGACCGACGGCGTGCTGTTTGACGTGGATATGCAGGCGTCACCGTTGTCCTACACCACCATGTCGCGCTCGTACCCGGGGCTGCCGCTGCGCGGCACCGCGGTAGGCAGCATCAAAGCGAGCGGCATGGCTGAAGACTTTGCGCTGAAGATGACGCTGGCGGGAGAGGGCGGCGAGATTGCTTTTGATGGTCGGGCGGACGGCTTTGAACCCATCTTTAGCGCCACGGGCCAGTATCGCGCGCGCGGCGCGAATCTTCAGGCGCTCTTTGCCGACTCGCGTTTTCCGACATCAACGCTGTCGATGGTCGGCGCTGTGGATATGCGCGGTGCCGATCTCGCCTCCATGCGTGGCCCGATTCGTGCGACGATCGATCAATTCTCGCGTATCGCTGACGTACGCGTATTCGGTGGTGACATGCGTGCCACCTTTGATTCTGGACTTGTACGCATTGATACGCTGACCTTCGAAAGCTCAGCGCTGCGCGCCACCGCGCGTGGCGCGCTCGGACTGGTGGCGTCGAGATACGATACCCTGCACTTCAGCGCCATGATCGACTCGCTCGGCGGACTGCGGCCATGGTTGCAATCCGGCGACTCACTCACCCGATTTGTCAATCAAACGGACACCCTCCGCGGCACCATCGAGTTGCGTGGACGAGCGTTTGGTACCATCGACACCTCGGACTCCAGAGGCTTATCCCTTGACGCGCGCGCAGATGCGAGCGGGCTGGTGTTTGGGACCGCGCGATCGGCTCGTGCGGATATGACGCTTTCCGTGACGGACGTGCTGCGGGGCGGCAACGGACTGCTTCTGGCAACGATGGATTCGGTACGTGCTGCTGGCATTGACATCGCGTCGGCTGTCGGTCGGTCGACACTCAAGAACGGGCTGGCGGAACGATTTGCGGTGGACATGCGCTCGCAGAACGAGTCGCGGATCGATCTGACCGGCGGTGTGTCTCGCGATAGCGCGGTCACCACCGTGCGCATTGATACGATGACGATACGCGTGGACAGCGCGACCCTTGTACGCCGTGGCTTCCAGCTGGCCGCTCCTGCCGTGGTGCAACTTGGCGCCGGGCGCACGGGGACACTGGATTCACTGGTCCTTGTCCACACGGATAGCGGTCGCATCGCGCTTCGTGGCACGGTGGGCGATTCAGGGGTGGTGACGGCACGACTGGATGTGGATCGCGTACCGCTGGCAGATTTCGGGCGTCTTGCGCCGGCCAGTGAGCTCGTCGGTGGCCTCGCGTCGGGCACGGTGTCGATCGCCGGCACGCGCGAACGACCGCGGTTCGATGCGACGCTTGCTGTGCGGGACGCCATCTCCGGCCGCGTTCGGATCGGCGCACTCACCGCGACCGCGCACTATGACTCGCTGCGCTTGGGCATCGCGGCGGCCCTCGCGGTGAACAATCGCCCGGCGCTCGCCGCCACGGCCTCGTTGCCGCTGGATCTGGCACTCGTTGCGGGTCGCGCCCGGAAGCGTGATGAAGCGCTCACCGGGCGTGTGCAGAGCAATCGCACCGACCTTGAAGTCATCACGTCGCTCTTCCCCGACGTCACGCGCGCCAGCGGGCGCTTGTCCACCGACGTGCAGCTCACCGGCACGTGGGACCGGCCCCGCCTGCGTGGACGTGTTCAACTGGACAGCGCGGCGCTCTCGTTGGCCAACCTTGGTATTCGCCTGGAAAAGGCGAGTGCGGAGATCGATTTGGCTGACGATACGGTGTTCGTGAGACGAGTGCGTGCGAGCAGCGGCGCCGCATCGGATTCGCTTGGCGTTAGTGGCACGATCAGTCTGGTCGACCCGAAGACACCCGGTTTCGACTTGCGCATGACTGCTAACAACTTCGTCGTGATCGACAAGCCGCGTACCGCGTCACTGGTGCTCACGACCACGACGCCCTTGTCGCTGAGCGGCACCAAGGACGCCGCCCGCGTTCGCGGCGCGGTGCGGGTCGATCGTGGAAAAGTCTATATCCGTGCGCTGGCCCCACGTCGTGGACTGGATCTTGCCGACAATTTCGATGTGATCGACACGACGTTCATTGGATTCAACGGGCTGCTGCCGAACGCGCCTGGCGCCCTGATGAAGAACCTGGTGCTAGATGACGTGCGCATCAGCATTGGCGACGACGTGTGGCTGCGATCGCCTGAAGCGAATCTGAAACTTGGCGGACGATTGCGGGTGACGCGGTCGGTTGGACGCGATGAACGGCGCGCGCAGCTTGCGCTCTCCGACTCGCTGGTGGTGGAGCGCGGGACGTATCAGCTCAACCTGGGCATCGCACGTCCGGGGTTTGAGGTCGACCGTGGCGTCGTGCGGTTCTTCGGTGATGCCGACCTGCAGCCAGCGCTGGATATCACGGCGCTACACACGGTCCGTGAGACGAGGGCGAATTCCAATCGCCAGGATGTGCGCATTCGCGTCAGTATCGGTGGGACGCTCGATCGTCCGACCTTGGCGCTGTCCAGCGCGGACAATCCGCCGCTGCCAGAAAGTGATATGCTCAGCTACCTCGTGACAGGCGAGCCCGCGTATGCCTTGCTGCGCGACGCGCGCGCCGAGCAGGGCGCAACGTTGGCGCTCCGTTATGCGGGTTCCTATCTGTCCAGCAAACTTGCGGGCGGCCGGTTTGATGTCGTGCAGGTCGAGCCGACGGCACTGGGGTCTACCGATCCCGCCACTCTCGGCGCCAATACCGGGCTCGGTATCGGTGGCATCCTCGCTTCTACGCGCGTCGGCGTTGGCGGTCAGTTGGCGCGCAATACCTACTTTGCCTTCTCCACCGGCTTCTGCGGGCTCTCTTCCCAGACCTCTGGTGCCGACCCGCTCTCACTCTTCGCTCAGGGGTTGGGCGTCAAAGTGGAGCGTCGCTTTGATCGAGGTCTGTCGCTCTCGCTGGGTCTCGAACCCGCGTCAAGCGCGCAAGCCTGTGGTCGGCTGGGGATCTCACGAACCTTTCAGCAGACCCCGCCGCAGGTCGGCATCGATTTCTTCCGAGTGTGGACCTTTTAGCGACCCGCAGGCTCCCGCATCACCGACGTCACTGGAGCGACTGTCAGTGTTTCCCCGATGGCCCGCCGATCGTCCCCCGTGACAGCATGCCGAATACGCTCACTACTCCGTCTACAGCCGTCCGTCAGGTCTTTGCCGACGCGATGGACGCCCTTGACCGGGCCGATTCGTCGTCGGCTCGTGTCCGTGCAGCGGCAGAGTCGCTGCACGCGATCGGATTTCACGGCGTCAACATCACCCTGCGGGACGCGTCGTTCAACGTGACGCTCTCGGTGGTGGTGGGTTCGGCCAATGACACCATGACGCGCAATGCGATGGAGCCACAACCGGCCGCCGTGTGGCGTCGTCGGATGACCCACCTTGAGCGATTCCGCGTCGAAGAGCTCTACTTTCTTGACGGGAGTGATGCGTGGGTCGCGCGGGAGTTCTTTGCCGTGGAGCCCACCCGCCCGGCGCTCGATAGTCGCTGGCTCCCGACCGATCTCCTGATCGGCCTGTTGCGCGGCGCGCGGCAAGAACTGCTCGGCGTCGTGACGCTTGCCGCCCCGCACGACGGCCAGCGACCAACGGCTGACCTTTCACGCGACGTCGCGAGCATTGTGCGTCAGCTCGCGTCGCGCCTTGCGTACGATGCCTTACAGGGCCTCGCGCAACGACGCGCCGAGCGACTCCAGCGGTTGCAGGAAGCCGGTGCGGCGATGGCACGCTCACTCGATGAGCATGAGATCATCCGAGAGCTGGCACGTCAGGCAATGCGTGCGACACGGGCAGAAGGCGTGCTGGTCGGTCTGCCTGATTTGGACAAGGACCTGCTCACGACCTCGTTCCGCATGATGCGCGGTGCCGAGCGCCCACGTGATCCCGTTCGCCTGGGTGATGGGATCATCGGCGAAGTGGCCCGTTCAGGGCGACCGGTGCGTGTGGGGGATCGCGAGGCAGATCGTGCGCGAGAAAAGGCGGGGCTTGCGCCTCCGCTGTCGAACGCAGACATCGTCGGAGATTCCGGGCCGGCGGCCTCCATGCTCGCCGTACCGCTGTTGAGCGGCATTCATCTGATCGGTGTGCTGGCCGTGCACGCCGTTGCCGCAGAAGTGTTCAGCGCGGAAGATGAAGAGGTGTTGGCCACGATGTGCTCGCAGGCCGCGACGGCGATTGCGAACGCGCGGCGGTACGCCGAAAGTGAGCGAGAGCGCCGACAGACCGAGGCCTTGGCCGACGTCGCCCGCGCGGTTGGCGAGTCGTTGCGATTGGGGGAAGTGCTTCGGCTGATCCTTCGGCACTCGGTGTCCCTGTTGGGCGTGGAAGGGGCCTGCATCGCGCTTCGTACGGACGACTACATGCATGTGGTGGCCGCGGTCGGGGCCGCTGATGTGCTGGCTGGCGTCCACGTGCCCGTGGCCTCGAGTCTGTTGGGAAAAGCGGTATCGGCGAACGAGCTGGTGGTCTCGAACGACTATCAGCGTGACCCAAATGCTTCGAGAGCCATCACGCGTTTGGCGCAGATCCAACGCACGATGATCGCGCCGCTGATGACCGCGCGTGGCACCATTGGTGCCCTCTGCGTGATCAATCGCGATTCTTCGTTCACGGACTACGATGAGCGCGTGTTGCAGCGACTGGCCGATCACGTTGCGGTGGCGATCGTGAACGCCAGACTGTTCGAGGAAGTCGAACGCGCAACACGGGAGTGGAAGCTCGCCTTCGACGCGATCGCCAGCGGCATGGTGGTGCTCGACGAGGCGCTCCGCATCAAGCGGTGCAATGCGCGGGCCGCAGACTTGTGCGGGATGACGATCCCTGAATTGCTCGGCTGCCTGTTCAGCCCTTCGCTGGTGGGTGCGGCGGCATCGCATTCGGCGGGGCTCACTGCGCTCATCCAGAAGGCCCTGGCTGACCATATGCCTTTGCGTCATGTGGTCAGCAACGAGCGTGCCGATAGCCACTTCGAATTCCGCATCGCTCCGCATCCAGACGGTGGCTGCGTTGTGACCTTCGACGACATCACGGCCGTACACCGCATCGCGTAACGTCGCGCTATTTTCCGAGGTCGAGCGGCAGTTCCGACTTCAAGGGAATCCGATGACTGGTGAACACGCGCTGGATGCGGTGAAGGATGTCGTGATGACGGTACGAAGCGCAGTAGCGCCGATGGTCGGCGAGCCGCGGATCGCATCCGGCCTGACGTCTCAATTGCTGGCCGGAGAGACGGTCACTGTGCTGGAGCGCCGCGGCGATTGGCTCTCGGTGCGCGGACCAGACGGCTATGAGGGATGGACACATCGAGGGTATGTGTCCCCGTCTGATGGCAGCGAGTCGACATGGCGCTGGTCGATGGGCTGCCGCGTGCGATTGCCGGACGCATCAACGCGGGTACTTCCGTTCGGTGCGCGGTTCGCACCCAACGTGGAGATGGTTGACGGGGACGCCGTGACTCCGGCATCCCGCGCCGCGCGGTTTCCTCGGTCCGCGTTGGCCATTGCGGGGAGCGCCACATCGCTGTTTGACGGGGCGAGCTATCTCTGGGGCGGCGTGACGCCGTGGGGATGCGACTGCTCTGGCTTCGTGCAACGGATCTTCGGGTGGCACGGCGAAGCGCTGCCACGCGACGCCTGGCAGCAGGCGCTTGAGGGAGAGCGGGTGTCCCATGCGGCGGATGCAGCGCACGCGCTTGGCGATCTGTTGTTCTTTTCGGATCGCGAGGACCGTCGCATTACGCACGTGGGGATGGCGCTCTCCGGCGGCCGCATGGTGCACAGCTCGCTGACACGCGGCGGGGTGGCGATCGAAACGCTTTCGGGTGGCGACGAGTATGTAGAGCGACTGCGGGGGCAGTGCGTGGAGGTGCGGAGGTACCTGAGAGCTGCTCCAGCCTGAGGCCTCAGGCTGGAACAGGGCTCACCCCTCATGACGCTGAGGGCGAAGGGAGGGGTGAGGGTACGTACAGGCGTGGGCTGTGAGCTTTGGGGCTTCAGGGTTGAGCGCCAGCTTGAGGGGATGAGGGGTGAGGCTTGGGCGACTCAGGCCTGGGGTTTGAGGCTTGAGGTGCGTTTGCTCGGCTTCTCAGCCCGGGATCGCGCGAGCGCGTTCACCGAACGGTGATTCGTGCACGGAAG
>JANOPS010000319.1:0-3495 GCA_031421995.1 Gemmatimonadaceae bacterium | reverse complement strand
GACTACGCAGTTCCGGCGCGCGGTCTAACGCGCGCGTTCCGAAGCAAACGCCCGCACGGAGGCAAGCGGGGCGTTCGCTCCGCCCTTGATGCTATCGCGAACGCGCCGCGGTCGCCACACCGATGCTCGCAGCGTTTGGCTGCAGCAACGCAAGGTTAGCTAGCTAGCTAGCCTAGACTAGCGCCATGATCATAAAACGTGAGCTCCAGCCTGCGCTGCCATTCCGCAACCGTCATCGCTTGCTGCGGCGGCGAATCGAGCCACTCTCGGCTGCCCTTTTTGACCGCGGGGTCTTCTGACATAGCGAAGGGACCTTCGTTGTGATTCCGGTCTGACGTGATGGCGGTCTGCCAGAATCGATATCAACAGCGCGCGTTCACGGAGTGAACGCCTCCGAAACTGCGTGCGGTTGTTAGCAGCAACACCCGGCTAAACGACTGGCCCACGGAATCCGTCCATTATTTGCATAGAAATGCGCCTCCGATCGCAGCGACTACCGATACTCGTCCGCTCTCGTGAAGCTGTTCAGGGTGCTCTCGCAAATATTTGACGATGATTCGGATCGCTTGGTTGTTCTCAAGCCCGTTGGCAGGTAAGCATACTCGGGCCGATCCACCCTTCCAATTCATCACCGCCAGCGCATCGAGCATGCCGCTCACATAACCGATGCACCAAACCGCGCGCGCGTCATCCTCGGCTTGCAATTTTGCTCCATCCGCAAGGCGCACGGCTGCGCCACACGAACGAAGCAGCTCGGAGCCGTCCGGCCCGATAGGGGGCGATGACGGCGACGAATGCGCAGCGACGATGGTGGCCATGACAGACAGAAATGAAAACACAACGCCTCCTATCTTGAGTAGACATGTAGATCGTTCTAGTCATCCAATGCGAGCTGCTGCGAGCGATTGAACGATCGCTGTGCGTTCTCTAAATTCTGGCACCGTTTTTCTCTAAATTCTGTCGCAGGCTGAGCCATACTGCTTCACGTTAGCGCCGTTCCCGATGGATCGGACCCGTATCATGGGGAGGCGCAGGAGATGCTCAGCATGTTAGATCGACACGCCGTGCAGGCGTTGCTTCACGCGGGGCAGACGCCCCGACAGATTGCCCACCAGCTGGGGATGTCGCGGCGCACCGTGCAGCGGATCGCCCTCGAGCCACCGGTCGCCACGGTGGATGATGCGGCGGCGCGCGCGGCGCGTGGCATCGGCCGTCCCGGCCTGCCGAACGCCGTCCACGAGCAGGTGCGGGCGTGGCTCGAGGCGGAACCGGAGATCCCGCCCGGCGAAGTCCAACGCCGCCTCCTGGAGGCGAAGACGCCGCTCGGACTCTCGACGATCTATCGGCTGCTCGGCACGGTGCGGCCGACGCTGCCGATCGACGTCATGGTCCGGTTCGAGGGGGTCGCGGGGGAATTCGCGCAGTTTGATTTCGGGGTCGCCGATGTGCGACTGACGTCGGATACCCCCACCGCGCGCGTGCGTCGCCGGATCCACTTCGCGGCGTATCGCTTGAAGTGGTCGCGCTTCCTGCACGTCGTGATTGTCCCGGATGAGCGCGTCGAGGCGCTGGTGCGGGCGCTCCTGGCGAGCTTCGCGGCGAGCGGCGGCGTACCACTGCGCGTCGTGTTTGACAATCCGAAAACCGTGGTGCTGCGGCGCGACGCCGGGCGCCCGGTGTGGAACGCGACGCTCGCGCAAGCCATGCTCGATTACGGCTGTGGCATCGAGCTGTGCACGCCGTACGCGCCCGAGCAAAAGGGGAGCGTCGAAAACCTGGTCGGCTTTGTGAAGCGCGCCTTCTTCAGTGCGCGGCGCTTTCAGGATCTCGACACCGATCTGCCCCAGCAACTCGCCGAGTGGCTCGTGTATGCGAACACCGTGCGCCCGTCCCGCGCAACGGGGGTCCCGCCCGTGGCGCGGCTCGCCACCGAACAGGCGCGCTTGCACGCGCTCGCCATCGCGCCGGAGGAGTATGGGCTGCACGTGCCGGTGACGGTCGGTCCCACCGCCATGGTCGCGTATCAGGGCGTCCGCTATGCGATGCCCGCGAGGGCGTGCGGCCTGCCGGCGACGCTGCACCTCTACCCGACGCGCGTGCGCATCGTGTGTGCGGGTGGGAAGCACGAAGCGCTGCATCCGCGCTTTCCCGTGCTCGGGACGGTGAGTTATCTGACGGGGCAACGTGCGCAGCAACTCGCGGCTGTGTATGGCGAGCGCAAACGCTTGTACTTCATGCGCGAACGCCTCGTCGAATTGGGACCCATCGGCGAAGCGTACGTCACGGAGCTCGTGCATCAGCGCCCACATACGTGGAAGGGCTGCATCGCGCGACTCTTCGCGGTCCTGGAGGAGATTGGCGACGCGCGCTTTCGCGTGGTGCTGCAGCGCGCGCTGATGCAGCGCTTGATCGGCGCGGAGTATCTCGATCGCCTGCTCGCGCAGGTGCCCGCCGTCGTGGAGGTGGCGTCATGAGTCCGCGTCCCGCGCGCGGGCGCGAGGGCCAGACGCCCGCGCTGCCGCCGGTCGCGCCACCGGATCTGGATGCGATGCTCAAACGCTTGCATCTCCCGACCATCCGTCGGCTGCACACCGAGCTCGCGGTGCGCGCCGAAGCGGAGGGCATGGGCTATCGCGCGTATCTCGACACGCTCATCGCCGAAGAAATCGCGCATCGCGCGGAGACGCGGCTGCGTCGCGCGGTCCGCGCCGCGCGCTTCCCGGCGCTGCGCACGATCGACGACTTCAATTTCACCTTTCAATCGGCGCTCCGGCAGCAGATGCTCGGCAGCTTGCTCGGCGTCGAGCTCGTGACCGACGGACGCAACGCGATCTTCAGCGGCCCGACG
This sequence comes from Gemmatimonadaceae bacterium, assembly GCA_031421995.1. GTDB lineage: Bacteria > Gemmatimonadota > Gemmatimonadetes > Gemmatimonadales > Gemmatimonadaceae > Gemmatimonas. Next base: position 647 of record JANOPS010000319.1, on the reverse strand, counting down.
GGCACCGGCAAAACGCATCTGGTCATTGCGATCGCGTATCGCGCGCTGCAACATGGCTTCGAGGCGCGCTTCATCTCGGCGGACGTGCTGATCGGCGAACTCTCGCACGCGGCCAGTCTCGGCACCCTCGACGCCGCGCTCGAGCCCTACCTGCAGCCGCACGTCTTAGTGCTCGACGAGATCGGGTATCTGGCGCATGCGGCCGATGCCGCGAACGTGCTCTATCGCGTCGTCAATGAACGCTATCTGCGCCAGCGGCCCATCCTCGTGACCACCAACAAACCGCTGGCGGCGTGGGGCCACGTGCTGCATGATGGGGACTTAGCGGAAGCCATCATCGATCGCCTCCTCGAACGCGGCGTGCATTTCGAGATGCGCGGCCGCTCCTATCGGACCCGCCACCTCAAGGAGACCGCGAGCGTCGACCCGACCGACGCGTAGGACCTGTCACGGCCGAGCCTGCGACAGAATTTAGAGAAAAAGTGCGACAGAATATAGAGAACTCACAAAAGGCCGACAACCTTTGCGGCCATGCTCAGCACGAGTTCCGGCTTCACGGCCCCGAAGCCATTTGAAACACTCCACAGCCGACGATGAGAAGGAGACGTCCCGTGGCCATCTTGTGGGCTGCCGGACGCGCCGCGGCG
>JANOPS010000318.1:0-2009 GCA_031421995.1 Gemmatimonadaceae bacterium | reverse complement strand
TGACGCACGCCGCTGCCCGACTCTTCGCCGTATCCGCTATACAGGCTGTCCAGCACCGCCATGCCCTCGACCACGGTGCCCAACACCGTGAATGGCTCAATATCATTGCGCGTGTTGTCGGCGAGGTTGACATAGAGCTGCGTATTGCGCGTGTGCTCGCGCCCTGGCCCTTCGTACGAAAACGCGAAGGTGCCGCGCGCGTTGCGTGAACGCGGGGGATCATCGCGCAAATACCGACCCTTCCACGCCGCATTCACCGCCGAATCGCCGTGCAGGCCCCATTGGGCGATGTAGCCGGCGCGCACGCGGTGCACCCGCGTGTCGTCGAAGTAGCCCAGCCGCGCGAGATTGTACAATCGGTCGACGCCGATCGGCCCGTAGGCGCGCACGGCCTCCAGCACAAAAATACCCTGCGTGGTTTCGAAGCGCAGCCGGAAAACCGCCGGGGCCGCCTTTCTCCACTCGGCGTTCTCTGGTTCCAGCAGGAGGACGGTGCGCGCGGGAGATCGCTGGGTCGCTGGCGCACGGACGTTCCGCACGCAACCCGTTCCACTGGCGAGTACCGCCGCAACGACCACGAGAGACATGCGCATCGCCCAATATTGTCGGTCGAATACGCTTCCTGCTAGTGTTGCCCTCCGCGTGCGCGGCGTCCTTGCATTGCGGATCTTGCATCGCCGGCGCAGACTCACTCCAAGGATGGTCCAGCCACCTCCCCTCACCTTTTGCACGGTATCGCCGATGCGTCTCATCGCACTCCTCGTCTTGGTGTTGGCGCCGATCGCCGCTGGCACAACGCCTCCGCCACATGTGCAAGAGGCGCTGACGCGTGTGCTCGCGCACGCCGAGTCCGTCTCCCTGTACCGGGATCGCGTGCAGTGGTCCGCCACACGGGCTGAGGTGCAGCGCCTGGCCGACACCGCCCAAACAATTCCATCGCTCGCACCGGCGCTGCGCTATTTGCTTCGCACACTCGGCGATGAACACGCGCGCGTATTCTATAGCGGCAGACCGATTGCCTATTACTATGGCGAGCCGCAGCCGCATCTGGCAGGCTTCAAACCGGAACTCAACAACCAGATTCAATCGGCGGCCGCGTTTCCCTTCCGCGCCGACATGGTCGCTCGCGCCGTCGGCTACCTGCGCATCGTCGGCCTTCCGATGGGCGACAATCGCGCGATGGCCAATCAGCTCGAAGACGCGGTGTGCAGGCTGCGCACGAAAGGGGCGGCGCGCTGGATTGTTGACCTCCGCTATAACGGCGGAGGGAATCTGAATCCGATGGCGGAGGGTATCGCGGCAATCATCGGCGACGGCCCGGTTGGCGGTCGCGCAGGGTTGACACCGCAAGACGAGGGCGTCTGGACGATCGAGCGTGGGGACTTTGTGAACGAGGGGTACTCAGTGCATTTGCCAAACGGCTGCACCATACCAGTCGGCAGCAGAGTCGCGGTGCTCACCAGTCTCTACACCGCCAGCTCCGGTGAAGCGCTTGCCGTCATGTTCAAGGGCCGCAGCAACACGCGCTTCTTCGGCAGCAAAACACTCGGCATGATTACCGTGACCGATTGGACCGTGATCAACGATTCGACCACGATGTCGATCTCCGTTGGATACTATCGTGATCGCACCGGGCGTGTATACGATCGCTTCGTTGATGTCGACGAAGAGGTGCCGTTTGAGCCCTCCGCGGCGCTCAGCGCAGATGCGGGAGTGCAGCGAGCGCTGGCGTGGCTTGGCAAGTAGTTGTCGTCACTCAAACGTCAGAACGCTGACATCCGCACCGAGGACTGCGTGACGGTCAATACAGCTCCCGCCCATCTCCCAGCGCATTCACCCCGCAGTCTCGACTCTGCTGCAGACAGCGAGTCACGAGCACATTGAGAAAGTCCGGCGCCCAGCCATGCATCCAGTCGGCGTGCGCCGAGTAGCCGCCGCGGGTGCTGAGCGAGTACATATCCGACGAGAGGCGCCAAAAAGCGGTGTTCATGCCCATCGTAACCGGCCAC
>JANOPS010000317.1:0-6332 GCA_031421995.1 Gemmatimonadaceae bacterium | reverse complement strand
CACGTGCCACTGGCGGTGCTGCACGTTGGCATTGCGGGCGCGAGACGTGCCCGTGCGCTCCCCCCGGGATCGCTCGTGATAGGCAACGAGTCGCGCTATTGCGATCTGAACACGCCGCCGCAATGGGCGCCCAATACCGTGCTGGCATCACCGGCGCTGCTCAGTGCTGTGCGCGACGCCATGCCGGGCATGGTCTCGCTCGCGATCGGTACCAGCGCGCGCGTTGGTGGCACCAGCGGCTGCGACGTTGAGGCGATGGAAGGGTTTGGTGTGCTGCGGGCCGCGCAGCTGGCCGGTGTGCCCGCCATCGAGGTGCGCGCGATTTCCAACGAGATCGAGGAAGACGATCGCGCACGATGGCATTTTGCGTTGGCCTTCGAGGCGATCACACGCGCTACGCCCGTTTTGGTCGACGCAATGCAGCGTGCGCTGCGACATGCGTGAACTCACCTTCGGCTACTCGCCGTGCCCCAACGACACGTTCGCCTTTCATGCGCTCTCGCACGGACTGATCGACGTCCCGTTCGTGATCAGGCCGGTGCTGCTGGACATCGAAGAGCTGAATCGCCGAGCCCATCACGGCGAGTTTGATCTCACCAAGCTCAGTGTTGGCGCCTTCGCCGCGATCGGCGATCGCTATCGCATGCTCCGCAGCGGGGCCGCACTCGGCATGGGCGTCGGGCCGCTCGTCGTAACGCGCACACCCATGTCGCTTGCCGACGCGGTGCGTGGTCGAGTGGCGATTCCAGGCGTCGAAACAACCGCCTTCCGACTGTTGCGTCTCGCAGCGCCGCAGATGGGAACGCCAGTAGAGATGCGGTACGACACCATTCTGCGGGCGGTGGAGACAGGCGAGGTCGATGCTGGCCTCATCATTCACGAAAGCCGCTTCACCTACGCCGAGCATGGCTTGCACCGCGCGGCAGATCTCGGCGACTGGTGGGAGCGCGAAACCGGACTCCCGGTGCCGCTGGCCGGCATTTGTGCGCGTGCTGACCTTGGTCACGACATCGCGCTCGCGGCCGAACACGCGATTCGCGCATCTGTGCAGTATGCCTTTGATCATCCTGAGACCAGTCGGGCGTATGTGCGCGCACATGCACAGGAGATGTCGGAGGACGTGTGCGCGGCGCACATCGCACTGTATGTGAATCGCTACAGTCTGGATGTGGGTGACGATGGCCTCCGCGCGATCGCGCGGCTGATGGCGTAGCTGCTCGGAGCGCCCTTTCCCGAACGCCGGACATCGTGCATCGTTCACCGATCGGGCGCGCACCAATCACGTCCAGCGCCCCGTCGTTCGTAACCCTTCCGCCTTCCAGACTCTCCCATGGCGCTCCTTCTCCTGTCGCTCGCGCTCCTGCAGCCGCCCGCCACCTCGACGCAACCGGCGCCGCCCCCCGTGGCGCGTGTGATCGTGACCCCAAGTCAGCCTACGCTCATCACCGGCGATTCCGTTCAGCTCGTGGGCTCGGCGGTTGATGCTGCCGGCAAACCCACGCCGGCCACCATGCTCTACAGCCAAGGCGCCGGCCGCTTCGAAGGGAAAGTGGATCGCTTGGGCTGGGTGCGAGCCGGTGCACCGGGCACGTTAGTCGCGATCGTCTCCGCGGTGCAGCCTGGCAAACCGCCCGTTGTGCAGCGCGTGGAGGTGCGTGTGGTGGCCGGTGCAGCCGTGCGCGTGGCCGTCACCCCGCAAATCACAGCGCTCGTTGCCGGTCAGACCGTGCCGCTCTCCGCCAAGGGATTCTCCGCGCTCGGCGATCCCAGCGACACGCCGCCGGTGTGGCGCAGTGCCAACGCGACCGTGGCACGCGTGACCGCCGACGGGATGGTCACCGCAATTGGCACAGGTAAAACAACGTTGACCGCGACAGTTGGTGGCGCGGTCACGACGATACCAGTGAGCGTCGCGGGTGGCGCGGTGAGTCGCGCCACATTGACCACGTCCAAGTCGCGCGTGCGGCAGGGCGATGTGGTGACGCTGAACTTCAGCGCCACCGTGGGTGGCAAGGTGCGCACGGATCTGTCGCCCGTATACACGATGTCGGGCGGCAATGGGCAGATCGACCCCGACGGACGCTTTGTGGCGTACGCCGAAGGCACGTATGTCGTGAGTGCGATCGCCGGCCCCGCGACCGCCAGCACGACGATCACGGTGGCCGAGCGTGATGTGGGACAGCAGTTCGAGTTGGTGGGCAAGTCAATCAAGTCGCGCTTCACCACGGAAGAGGTGTGGGTGCATCCGAACGGCAAGGTCGCGTACCTGGGCTCGGGCTCCGGCGGTGATGTTGCGTACGTGATTGACGTGAGCAATCCGGCCGATCCCAAGGTGGTGGACTCGATGGTCACCAATACGCGACGCGTCAACGATCTGATGACGGATGTCGAGGGGAAGATCCTGGTGCACACGCGCGAGGGCGCATCGGACCGCAAGAACGGGATCGTGGTCTACACACTTGAAGACCCCATGCACCCGAAGAAGGTGAGCGAGTTCACCGAAACCGTCACTGCCGGCGTGCACTCCAGTTTTGTGTATCGCGATACGAAGTCGGGGCAGCTGAACGTGTTCATCACGAATGACGGCACTGGTGCGGTGCATGTCATCAATCTGGATGATCCCGCCAAGCCCAAAGAGATCGCCGTGTGGACGACGCCGCGGGCAGAAGCGGGACGCTCGTTGCACGACATCGATATTCAGGATGGCCTGCTCTACGGGTCGTGGTGGAACGACGGGCTGATCGTTCTCGACGTGGGCAATGGCATCAAGGGTGGGACGCCCAGCAAGCCGCAGTTTGTGTCGCAGTACAAGTATGATCTCGACAAGTTGTACAAGCGCGTGGAGCTCAAGGGTGGCCCCGGGTACATTCGCGGCACGCACACGGCATGGCGCCACAAGAACTACGTCTTCATTGCCGACGAAGTCTTTGGCGCGGGTTTCAAACAGGAAGGCAGGGCGGAGTTGGAGCAGGCGTGGGGACGGCTGCAAGTGCTCGACGTGTCGGACATCCTGAATCCCAAGTCGGTAGCGTGGTGGGAGCCCGAGTACGGCGGCGTGCACAATGTGTGGGCGCGTGCCGACACGCTCTACATCGGCGCGTACAACGCGGGCTTTGCGGCAATCGATGTGTCCGGTGAGTTGCGAGGTGATCTCAAGGCGCAAAATCGCACCATCGCGACGTTCCATCCGTCAGACCCAAAGGCCAACGTGCCGAATGCGACGATGACGTGGGGCGTGGTGGCGAAGGGCAACTTGATCTTCATCAACGACATGTACGCCGGCTTGTTCATCGGAAAGATCACGCCGAAGCCCGGCCGGATTACCCCGTGATCGTCATGCGGCGTGTAGCAGCCGGTGCCCTGCTGTGGGGCACCGGATTGGGCGTTGGTGCCGCTGTTGCGCACGCGCAGTCGGTGAGTGGTGCCATGCCCGCAGTCGCGAAGCCGAGCCGTACCTACGACGTGATTGTTGGTGCCGAAGCCGTGGACAAGTTGCAAGTCGTGCGCTTTGGACCCAGCGGTGCCGCGATCCTGCGCGAGCGCGTGATCGGCAAGAACGGTATGGACCCCGACGGCCCGCATGGCGTGGGGGTATCGCCCGATGGTCGCTACTACTACGTGAGTACGGCGCACGGGAATCCCGATGGCACTTTATGGAAACTCGAAACGGAAACCGACAAGGTGCTGGGGCAGACCGAACTCGGGTCGTTTCCGGCCACGGTGCAGGTGAGTGCGGATGGCGAATATGCATGGGTGGTGAATTTCAATCTGCACGGGGAGATGGTGCCCTCGAGTGTGTCGGTGGTTGGCACGCGCGACATGCTGGAGTTGACGCGCATTCCAACGTGCACCATGCCTCACGGCTCGCGCTTATCTGCAGACGGACGACATCATTGGTCGGCCTGCATGATGGACGATCTGCTCGTCGACATTGACGCCGGTGCGTTCACCGTCGCGCGGCACTTTTCGTTGGCGAAGGGCAAAGAGATGGGCATGACTGGTGCACCGCCCGCGCGTGGCGCGACGATGTCGTCCGGGCATGCGGGGCACGGCATGGAGCCGCCCGCACCAGGTGACGTGTCCTGCTCGCCCACGTGGGCACAGCCGTCGCAGGACAATCGTACGGTCTGGGTCGCGTGCAATCGCGCGTCAGAGATTGTGGAGATTGATGTGGCGTCGTGGACGATGCGGCGGCGCATCGCCACAGGCGCAGGCACGTACAACCTTGCCACCACACACGACGGCCGCTTGCTGCTGGGCACCAACAAGCGCGGACAATCGGTGAGCATTCACGATGCCATCACTGGCGCGGAGTTGGCGCGCGTGCTCACGTCGCGCCGGATTCCGAGTGGGCTCGTCGTGTCGCCCGATGACCGTTATTTGTTCGTGACGTGCGAGGGCGTGGGGTCAGAGCCAGGTACGGTGGACATCATTGATCTGACCACGCGTAAACTGGTGGCGAGTGTGGATGTCGGGCAGATGGCGGGTGGCATTGACGTGTGGCGGATGCGCTAGCGCCCAGCGCGCACCGCCGGCCGCTCCGCGCCCACCGCCCACTGTTCTCGTGGCGGCCAACCTCAGCGGCGCAAATCTGAAAGATGCGAACCTCGTATTGAATTCCGACACGTGCGATGCCAATGCATTGGATGACCCGAGTTCCGTCGTATCGGCACGCACAGCGATTGCGCGCCTGATCGCCTAGTCCCAACTCGGCGCGCGCTGGCGCGTACTGTCGCGTACTGGCGCGCTCCGTTCTCGAAAATCGTGACGTTGCGCTGCACGGGGGGAATTCGTTCCAACGGTAGCATGCGCCGCGAACTTCCGCCGATGCAGGCGGGAGCCGGTCGCCGCCGGTATGTAACGATTTCCATCCCATGCACTGCCAATGAACTGGATGACCCGCGTCTCGCCGCGCCGTCTCGCGCAGCTCACATCGTGTGCGCTACCGCCGTGCGCGCTACCGCTGTGTGCGTTACCGCTCATGCTGGCCTGTGGAGCGCCAACCGCGCCGGCCGCGCTCGCACCAGGGAACGTCACGCTCGCTGCGTCGCCGTTCCGCAGCGCGGCGTTTGTGATTGACGTCAATACCACGCGGCTGTCAGCAACCGTTTCACCACCGGTCAACGGTGTAACGCGAAACGCATGGTCGCCCTTCGTGCTCGCGCCAGCGGTGACGACATCGAGCCCGGGTACCGCGCAGCTCTCTCTCCTGGGAGCGGATGCGGTCAATATTGCGGTCAGCAATCTGGTGCGCGGCGCGCTTGGCGCGAGCGTAGCCGGAAAGATCCTGATCACCTTCGACCTGAGTATCATTGGCCGGTTGAACGGCGTACGCCTGACGACGCCGACCTTTCCCGCGCCGCCGCGTGGTGTGAGCGGGGTTCAGGTGTTTCCCTTCGAGGTGTCGGTCATCACGTCGAGCGGTGGCGTCGGGAGCGCTGGGAACGAGCTGATCGTGACCACGCCGCGGTTTGGCTCGATCCTCGCGAGTAACGACTGGGATGGCGCGCCACACAGCTTTTTCAATGACACGGACTGCAACGGCGGCTCGAATGACTGCTTTCGATACGAACCGTTCGGTGACGTTCCTCCGCTTACGGCCTCAACGCCGCGCCGGGTTGGATTCCTGATCGACCCGACGGTCGGAGACATCCGGTTGCGATTGCTTGTCGCGGCAGACATCAAGATCGAGTAGACGATACGGTCTCACCGATGCGTCAGTGACACGTCGTTGACGCACGGCGTGCGGTCTGTGACGAAGCGTAGGTCGCACGCGTGATGCGGGTTTTGCCGCCTTGCTGTCAGCCCATGGCGACGTAAGTTGCAGCGCATGCCAATACCTTCCGCGTCAGCATCGAACACTGCGCATCGCGCGTTGCAGCTGTTGTCGATCATGGCGACCGCGCTTGCCGTGGTGTCGTGCAACAACGACCTCCCACTCACCCCGGTGACGGTCGCGTCGACCGCCGATGCACTGAGCGCGTATCGCGCCGCTTCCTTCACGGTAGACGTCAGCATACGCGACGGTGGCGTGACGGTGTCTCAACCGCTGGGCGATGCACGGTCGATGGCCATGGCACCGTTGTGGTTCGAGGAGGGCGCAACAGCGCGGCGGTCCTTGTCGCTGCTCGGCGCGGGCGCCGTTGATATCGTCCCGTCAAACTTTTCGGCGGGGGCGATCGGTGCGCTGGTCCCTGGCCGGATTCTCATCACCTTCGATCTGACAATCGTCAATCGACTTGGCGGGATACGCCTCGTCACCTCCACGTTTCCAGCGCCTCCAGCGGGTGCTACTGGCGTGCAAGCGTTCGCGTTGGAGATCTTCGCAATCC
>JANOPS010000316.1:0-11731 GCA_031421995.1 Gemmatimonadaceae bacterium | reverse complement strand
CCTACACCTTCGCTATACCGCCAAACCGGGAACCGATGAACGTGATCAACAGGATGGTGCAGCTGCGGGACGCTGGCCACACGACCTGTGCGACGGTCGACGTGCCAGCACATGTGGATGGTCCGAGCGGCGCCGATCTCGTCGTGCAAGCGCACGGGTTTCGCGGCATCGCCCTGGAGTGGGATGAGATCAGCGCGTCGGACGCGCACGCCATCGTCGCCACCCTGTTGCACCGCGATCTCGCGTATGGCAATGAAATCATGCCGTTTGCTACGGCGGCCGATCTCGCCACGCAGTTCTTCGATTTGGTCCCCGAACCGCACACGTATTTCACCAACGGCGATTGGGCGAGGAGCGCCGCCAATAGCGCCCAGGCAGAGCTGAGCAGCTACAATCCTATATCGGACGCCACCCTGGATTCCGGTGTCGTGTGTCTCGGCGATGGCCGCGCCGCGCTATTTTGGGTCGAGGACGAGGACTAGTCCCTCCGTTCAACGATCAGACCGCGGCGGGGCGTTGCCCAGCGTGGTACCCGGCCCTCCGCAAGAGCCGAACGACCAAGTCCCACACCGCGACCGCTGAACAACCGGCGACATGATTGACATGCACCTCGTCATATGACACATACGTTGCGCCGCATCCAATGCACGCTCGTCGCCGTCGCACTCGTCGTGGCATGCACTTCTCGTCCGCCGTTGCGCACGATGCCGAGTGGGCTACGCGTCCGGGTTCTGGCCAAAGGTACCGGCACCGCCGCGCGCGCAGGCCAACAGGTGACCATACATGAGACCACGACTCTGCCGAGCGGTGGATTGATCTACACGAGTCGCGGTGGCTCACCGATCACCTTTCGCCTCGGCGGCAATCAGGTAATTTCCGGTGTCGACGAGGGCGTCACCGGCATGCGCGTCGGCGAGCGACGGCTGTTGGTGGTGCCGCCGGCGCTCAGTCGGCGCGCGGCGTACCCAGCGAATACCCCGCCGGACTCGACCCTGCACATTGACGTCGAGCTGATACAGATCCGCCCGAATTGACCGTACGACAAACCGTGAGGTTGGCAACTGGGTTGGTCCCGAGTAGTCGTGCGACGCGGAACTCAACCGCGTGCTGGCGATCTATCCGATGAAGGACCCCATGAGCGACGGTGCCGCTCTGCGGGTGTTTGTCTTGGCGATCAACGGGACTCGCATCCGTCGCGCTGTGCATGTCGTGCAGGCTGGGCGAGTTCACGCGGGCGTCGCTGCAGACGCAAAACGCTAGACCTTCATTCAATCATCAACGAGCGCGATCACGTGCGCGGTCACGTGCGCGGTCACGTGCGCGGTCGGAGAAACGTACCAATCCTCGGTGCACGCCCGTATCGCTCGATCGGTGGAGGCGCGATCCGCCGAAGGATTGGGCCGCGCTGCAGGCCGGGGCGGCACGCATCTCCACGGCCTCGTCGCGGACTCTACGACACAGTGGTGTCAAAGGAATAGCCTCGAGCGAGGTCGTCGCATCGCCTCGCCTCGCCTCGCCTCGACGACACCTCGTCAAGCAGCGCGACCATGGGCGCTGGTACGTCGCTCAGCGTGTTGAGGTTGCCCAATGCTCTGGTCGCATTGCGCTTCAACCTCCACAATTTCGCCCGGCTCATCGCCGAGCCCCTCAACGCAGCGGTACGAGCCGGCGACCGCTAATCGGTAGCCGGCATCGAACGACCGGTGGGCGCGCGCACCTTCGGCAGCGGCACGCGGCCGTCGATCGTGCGCCAGAGGTTGTAGATGAACAGGAAAGCGCCCGTTGCGGCGAGCGTCGCACCGACACCGAGGAAAACCCGTGACGCGTCAGGCAAATGAGGCGCGCAGACGAATCCTGCGATCAAGACGGCGAGCCCGATATTGGAACACCACCAATGCACGCCCGCCATGGCTCTATTGTGCAGCGGATGTCCAGTGAATCGCGGAATCACGTGGTAGGCAACGCCAAAGATCACCATCGACACAAAGCCGAGCAGGTTCAAGTGCACATGAGCTGGTCGGTAGATGATCGCCGTCGGCACGAGCGCCATCCACGAGCCCACGAGGATGCCAAGGCCGAGCGACACGAGCGCACTCTTGAGAAAGAGTCGTACAAACCAATCCATTGCTAATTCCTTGTGGGCTCGTGCGCTCGGCTACGCGAGTGCGCGGAGGTCCCGCAGTACGTCGTCGAGAATAAGCGCGTGCTTTTCGCATACGAGCTGGAGCGTCTTCGCGCCGCCGCAGCAACTGTCGAATCCGTAGCGGTCAAATACCTCAACGGCGCGCGGTTGAGCGGCCGCGATGTCGTTGAGAGACATCGATGCGTCGATTGATGTCGCCATCGACTTGGCAGCAACGAGAGCGGGCGTAGCGGGCATGCAAGACCTCGGGATTGGCGTGGGCGGTGCGTGGACTGTAATACTTGCTTATGAAATGCAAGAGAGCTGTCAGGGAATGCCCTATAGCGGAGCCTGCTGGAATTCATCACGTGTCGCCACAGAGTGAGGGCAATGCCTCCACGACGTCTCCCGCGGATCGTGCATCGATCCTGGTTCCCCTCTCAACTTGAGGGGCGGAGCGCGACGATGTCGCGTGCATCGACCCGCTGCCACATCCCACCACAGCGTGGGACGCGCCGTCGGTCTGGAGATGATTCAGCCCGCGACAGGTGAGAAAAGCGAAGCAGTCGCGATCCTTTCTCAGCGCCGTTGACGGCAGGGACCCGTTCGATAAGCCACGTTACCACACCGTGCGTATTCCGGTGCCATCCAATGATCGAACACCGTGACGCGCGGCGGTGCTCTTAGACGTGGGCTCCTATGAGGGGATGCTCGACGAACTGGCATTGCTGCGGGACGTGCGAAAAGCAGAGCAGCAAGTGGCGGCGGGGAAGATCCTGACGCACGCGGCGGTGGCGAAGACGCTCCGGGCGCATCTCGCGAGATCAAGGTAGTCTGGTCCCCGCTCGCGGAGCAGCGGGCACTGCAGGCGGTGGACTTCATCGCGCAAGATGGTCCGGCTGCAGCAGCCGCGTGGCTCGAGAAATTGCTGGCGCGTGTGAAGGCCTTGAGGGAGTTTGAGCAGCAAGGGCGTGTCGTGCGAGAGATCGGGCTGCCGGCGTCCGCGAAGTGCTGCATCCGCCATATCGGATCATCTATCGGGTGGATGCGACGCGGGTGGTGATTCTCACCTTTCGACACGAACGACGGGCGTGGGACGCGGCGGAAGTTGACGGCGGCGCATAGCTACGCGATGCTAGCCAAATGCTAGCCAACCTGCACGGTGTGGAGATGGGTCGGCTCCTGAGCACGCCCAACATCCGCTTCGCGGGTCGGGGCTCCATGCCGGACGGCGACTTCAGTGTCAGCAGGGCGACGAGCGAGTCGCGTGCTGTTGGGCCGAGACAAGGACTGGAAGGAGGGGACGCACGGCCTCCTCGGCCACCGCTCGCAAAGAGGCTGATTCACACCTCACTGTCGGGTTCTGGTTGCGAAATACGTTCTTAGGGATACTTCGCACCTCCACCCATACGTGAGCCCGCACCGTGAATCTGCCCGCAACGAGACTGATGCCCAAGCACCGCGAGATGTTGGACTCGATCCTTGGCGAGCGCACGTACGACGACGCGCGAGCTTGGTACGAAGAGGCCAGAAGCCTTCTGGCGCAGTATGACGACATTGGGCGAATTACGGCCGGTGTGAGCGAGCCATGGGATGTAATTTCGTTGCACACCGAGGCGGTTTTTTTACGAAAAATCGCTATTGACTACGACTCGGGGCTTGCCAAATTCGCCAGTGGTGAGCGCATCGTCGAGTCCCAGATCGACGCGCTCGCGAGCGTATACGCGATTGCCCGCGACGTGGTGACGCGCCGAACCGGAATCGTCGGAGCGATGCTTTTCAGCGGGGCGTGGTTTCTGGCGGGCCGGGTGCTGGAGCGCCAGATTCCTTTTCTCACCGCCGAGGCCAAGCGCGCTGAGATCGATCTCCTCGCGCTCGACAAAGCCCTGAAAGCCGCAATCAAAGCCGCCTCCACGCCCGAACAGCGCAAGGCGCTCGCAAAGCTGGGATTTGATGTCGCGACGACCGCGCTGGCCTTCGCGTTTCCGCAAATGCGCTATCTGCTCGGGCTTGGCCTCGCCGTTGCATCGTGGAAGGGGGATGCGATTCTGGGTCGCAGCTCAGCGCTGGACGGGGGGGTGGGCGAGGTCAACGAATGGAGTAGTCGGGTGTCGGTCGGTGTGGCCGCGCAACATTCCGCAGTGCACACCGCAGCGGCAACAGCCGCCTTCCGTAAAGCGGGATTTGCACTCAGCGGGGTGTCCATCGCGATGGACGGGCTCGACATCGTACAGATGGGCATGATGGGTTCACACAAAGACATTTTGGCCCGCTCGCTCGCCTCCTGCAAAATGCAGCTCGCCCAGTTGCGCTCTCGCCTCGTGCAGATGGAGCCAAGTTTTCAAGCGTGGTTGACTCAAAACAACGTGTTTCGTGAATCCATGCGCATCGAACGCGCCGCACTCGAAAGCGCGAAGCAAGAGCTTGAGTCGCTCGCCATCACCGCGCGATATTCAATGACCGGCCCGGTGGTCTGGCGATCAAACTAGCGCGGTACTGCGGGCATCGCGGCCCGTCTGTGCCGGCATCTCTTCGATGTTCCTCCTTCTCTCACCTTGGCGACGAACATGAAGCTCGCGGCGCTGCTCCCCATCCTGACCCTGTGCGCGCAGACCGCGCGCGGACAATCGGTGCGTGTGGCGCACGACGCCCGCGCCGAGACGATTGGTCTCCTGTTTCGTTTGGCGGGCGCACCCGACTTCAGCAGCGGCGTGCAACGCGCGTACAATCGCGACATCGACTCGACGTTCGGCCCGTTCAAGAGCCATCCGGTGTTTGGGGAGATTCATCGCTTGCGCCGCGCGTATGGGCTGTCTCTCAGCGGCGTTACCACCATGGCGCCGCAGATTGCCGACGCGTCGTCGTTTGCGGAGCGGACGCCGATCGATGCCCCCACGAGTACCCTGAGCGGAGCATGGCGCGGCGCTGAAGCGCGGCGCTTTCTCGGGTTCGCACGCGACTTCGCTCGCGTCGCCCCGCTGAATGCTTTTTTGGCCACCCATCCACCACTGCACGATTCCGCGACGACGCGCCTCCGTCGGTTGGTCGAACGCGCACACCCGGAATGGTTCACGCAGTTCTTCGGCACGCCGCCAAGCGATGCGTTTCTTGTCTCGCCGTTGTTGGTCAACGCCGGCGGAAACTTCGCAGCCGATTTCATCGACGATTCGACGCACGAACGGTACGCCTACTTAGGGGTGACGCTCGTCGATTCGCTGGTCGGGTACACCAGCTGGCCCACCATGCTGAACGAGTCCATGGTGCGCGCGTCAGTGATCCGCTACCTGCTGGCCAACGACGGTCCCGTCGCGGCTGGCAACGAGCTGAGTCTCCAGCGGGGCGTGGGTTTTGTCTGGATGGATGAACTCGTCCAACTACTGGCTGACTACGAGTCGCAGCGATCCACCTATCCAACGTTCGCATCGTTCCTGCCGCGCGTCGTGGAATACTTTGACGCCCTCGCGCCACGGATTGATCGGGTTCAGGCGGACTTTGACGCGCGACGTCCTTCCATCATCAACACCTCCATCGCCGATAGTGCGCGCGGCGTCGACCCAGCGCTGACGACGCTCACCGTGCGGTTTGATCGTCCCGTCGATCCGATCATTGCGCTGGTTGGGAACTTCGGGGGCGACACCCCGCCACTGACTGCGCCAGTCTTCGACAGCGCGCATACGACGCTGACGCTCGGCGTCACGCTCCAGCCAGACCGGGACTACGTGCTGCCCTTGGGCCCGGGGGCGTTTGTCAGTCGCGACGGGTATCCACTCTGCGCCTCTTCGTATTACGCTTTCGCACAGGGGCGCCTCGCGAGTCGCGCAGCGATGCTCGAGTTCGGTGATCGTGGTACGCCCATGCGGAACAGCGCGTGGTCCGGCTTCACGTCGACGAGCGCTTCCTCCGACGCCAGTTGCCTGCTGACGACGCGTAGGTGTTGCGGGTGCGGTATCGGCTCATCCCCGGGGGAGTAGAATGACGAATCGGATGCAATCGACGCGCGAGTATCGATTCAAGGTGCGCTTGAAGCACAGACGTTCGACCTGGCGGTCGGTCGTACTTCGCGGGGATCAGACACTGGAGGATTTGCACGACGTGATTTTCAGCGCCTTTGACCGCTACGATGAGCACCTCTATTCGTTCTACTTTCCGAGCGGACCGGATCGTCGCACCGCGTCGTTCAAGGGTAGAGAGTATACGGCTCCTCGGGGATTTCACCCGCTCGCGGGGTTTGAACCCAACCGATTCAGTGCGTCGGGCGCGACGTTGGAGAGCCTGAAGTTCACGGTTGGCCAAACGTTCGAGTATCTCTTTGACTTCGGGGACGAGTGGTGGCACGAGATCGCGGTGGAATCGATTGATCCGAGTGCAGTCGGCGCTCCGTATCCTCGCATCGTCGGGCAGCGAGGGCCTTCACCGCTGCAGTATCCGGAGAGCGAGGAGTGACACACAGGGCGACGGCGGCCGAGACGGCGTTGATGCGTGTCGTCATGGACCAGCACGTGACAGAGCTGCAGGGACATTGGGTGCGATGAAGGAGGGTCGGATTTCCGACCGTCCACGAGACAGCGCGTCCGCGACCCCGCTTGCGCCGGGAAAGGGGATATATTTACTTGGATATGTGCTTCATGAGAACCGTTCTCAAGTACGGGTAATCCCCATTAATCCCCGCTCGCCGAAATGCTCCACGTTCCGCTCGCCTCGCTGAAGACTCAGGTCACCGCCACCGTCCGCTGCGTCCGGTTCGTGGTGGTGGTCGCCGCCTCGCTCCCGGCTCTTGCGGCTGCGCCGCTCGCCGCGCAGCAGACCACCCGCCCGCCGCTTCCTCAGGACAGCGCCACCGCTGCGGCCGGTCGTCCACCGCAAGCCGCCACGCGTGACACGACGACGCAACAGTTGGACGCCGTCACGGTGCGCGAATCGTTGCAGCGACGCGCGGGCTACTCGGTGAATCGCACACGGTCGGCCACGCGCACGGATACTCGGCTCAACGACGTGCCACAATCGTTGACTGTGGTGTCGAAGATGCTGATCGCCGATCAGTCGATGCAATCGATGGCTGACGTCGTGCGCTACCTGCCGGGCATCTCGATGGCGCTCGGCGAAGGGCACCGCGACGCGCCGACGATCCGTGGCAACAGCACGACGGCAGACTTCTTCGTGGATGGCGTGCGCGATGACGCGCAGTATCTGCGCGACCTGTACAATGTCGAACGGGTGGAGGCGCTCATGGGCGCCAACGCGATGACGTTCGGACGAGGCGGCGGGGGCGGCGTGCTCAATCGCGTCACCAAGACTGCGCAGTGGGCGCCGCGCCGAGCCATCACGCTGGAAGGTGGCTCATTCGATCACAAACGCTCCACGGTGGACTTGGGGCAGGGGATCGGCGGCAGCGCGACAGCCCGTATCAACGCGATGTACGAACGTTCGGGCGGATTTCGCGACGCGAGCCGGCTCCAGCGTGAAGCGGTCAATCCAACGCTCGCCGTCAGGGTAGGCCGCGGTACCGTGCTGCGGTTCGGCTATGAATACCTGCACGACGATCGCAATGTCGACCGTGGTGTTCCGTCATACCAAGGGCGGATTGCGCAGACGCCCGTGACCACGTTTTTTGGCAACCCGGGCATCAACCGGTCGACCATGCGAGTCCAGTCCGCACACGCGACGATCGAGCACGCGGCATCGCGCGGCATCGTCATTCGCCATCGCATCGCGCTCGCCACGTACGACAAGTTCTACCAGAACAGCTTCCCAGGGGCGGTCCTCTCGGGCGGGACGCAAGTCGGTTTGGCGGCGTACAACCATCGCATCGATCGGCGCAACCTGTTCAATCAGACGGACGTCACGACCACGCTGCAGTCCGGTGCTGTGCGCCATGAGCTGAGCGTTGGCGCGGAACTCGGCGCACAGACCACCGAGCAGTTCCGCACCACGGGCTACTTCAACGGCACGACGTCGTCGCTTGTCGTTCCCATCGCGTCACCCACGGTCACCACCCCGGTGACATTTCGACAGAGCCCGACGGATGCCGACAATGATGCGGTTGCCGACGCCGCGGCGCTGTATGTGCAGGACCAGGTCGCGCTGTCGTCGCATTGGCAAGCGATCATCGGTGTGCGCGCCGAACGTTTCCGCATGCGCTATCATGACAATCGCAGCCAGCGCGACCTGTCTCGCGTCGATCGTCTTGTCACGCCACGCGTGGGAGTGATCTACACGCCGGGCGAGCCGCTCTCGCTCTACGCCAGTGTATCGCGGTCGTGGTTGCCGAGCGCCGGCGATCAATTCACGGCGTTGACGGTCACCACGCAGGCGTTGCGGCCGGAGCGTTTCACCAATCGGGAGGTGGGATTGAAATGGGAGGTGCGGCCCGCACTCTCGCTTACGGTGGCGGCGTATCAGCTTGATCGGACGAACACCACGTCACCCGACCCACAGGATGCGACGCGCGTCATTCAGACGGGTAGCCAGCGCACA
Organism: Gemmatimonadaceae bacterium; assembly: GCA_031421995.1. GTDB lineage: Bacteria > Gemmatimonadota > Gemmatimonadetes > Gemmatimonadales > Gemmatimonadaceae > Gemmatimonas. The sequence goes on along the minus strand of JANOPS010000316.1, from coordinate 3,135 downwards.
ACGGGAAGTGAGTTCGGATTCTCCGGCGATGTGACGTCACGTTGGCAGATCGCGGGCGGCATGGCCGTGCAACGGGCGTTGCTGACGCGGACAACGACCGCAGCCAAAGCAGGCGCGCAGGTGCCGCTGGTGCCACGCACGACGGCCTCGCTCTGGAACCGACTGGCGCTGCGGCGCGGCGTGGGCGCGGGGCTGGGGCTTGTGCATCAGGCGCGGATGTATGCCGCCATCGACAACACCGTGACGTTGCCGGCCTTCACGCGGGTCGATGCAGCGCTCTTCGTTGCCCTGCCACAAGGGCTGCGCGCGCAGTTCAATCTCGAGAATGCGTTCGATCGTCGATACGTCGCGTCGTCGCACGGCAACAACAACCTCATGCCCGGTGCCACGCGAACGCTGCGCTTCTCGCTGAGCGCGGATAAGTAGGTTGCGGCGGTTGCGACGCCAGCTGGCAGGATGGGGCATGGCGCTGGTCCGAAGGTGTCTCGCCTCGTAAGTTATCGTTCCGTGTCAAGTACACACGATTCCTTCTTCGATCTTCGCGCCTTTGCGACGGTCGAGCATGCGCTCGGCGGCCGGTATGTGCTGACGCGCGAAATCGGTCGTGGGGGGATGGCCGTCGTCATGCTCGCCCAGGACTTGCGCCATGAGCGCGCCGTGGCCGTCAAGCTGCTGCGCACGACGGTCGCCACGGCCGTCAGCACTGAGCGCTTCCTTCGCGAAATTCACATTGCGGCGAGCCTCACACATCCGCACATCCTGCCGGTCCACGACTCGGGCGTGGAGCAGGGGCTCTTCTTCTATGTGATGCCGTTCGTTGAGGGGGACTCGCTTGCCACCTATCTGGCGAAGCAGGGCGCCCTGTCGATCGACGAGACGCTGCGCTTCGTGCAGCAGATCGGAAGCGCGCTCCATCACGCGCACACGCACGGCATCGTGCATCGCGACGTCAAGCCGGAGAATGTCTTGCTCCCCGGCGGCGTTGCCGTGGTCGCGGACTTCGGACTGGCGCGTGCCGTGCAACCCGATCCAGACACGACGAAGCTCACCGACGTGGGCATGGGAATGGGATCGCCGCGGTACATCAGTCCGGAGCAGGCACTCGGCGAAAACGATGTGGACGCGCGGACTGACCAGTACAGTCTGGCGGTCATGGCGTACGAAATGCTGGCCGGTCAAACGCCCTTCGCTGGCGTCACCGCCGCACAGCTGGTGGCCCAGCATATTACCAAGTCCGCGCCAAAGATCCGATCGATTCGGAGCGACATTCCAGTCACGATCCAGGACGCACTGGACCGCGCGCTAGCGAAGAACCCGCGCGATCGCTTCGCCAGCATCGTGGAGTTTGTGGCGGCGTTGGATGGCGGTGCGGTGCGAGGCACCACCCCGTCACGCCCGTTGCCAATCGTTGAGCGTGTTCGGCTACATCAACGCACGTTGGTGGCAAGCGCCGCCCTGATGCTCGTGGCGCTCGCTGCCGCGCTGGTCTACGGGCGCACGAAACAGGCGGGCACCAACTCACTCGATCCGAATCTCGTGGCGATTGCACCGTTCAATGCCGTGACGCCACCCCTGCAGCTCTGGAAAGAAGGGCTGATGGACGTTTTGGCTCGGTCTCTCGATGGTGCCGGTCCACTGCGTACCGTCTCTCCCACGGTCGTGATTCGGTCGTGGAAGGAGCGAAGCGCGGACCAAACCAGCGCATCCGAGTTGGGCCAGGCGAATCGTGCTGGTCTCGCGGTGTTTGGTACCTTGATGGAGGTCGGACAAGATTCCGTCCGCGCCACCGTGACGGTCTTCGATGTGGCCGGAGACTCTGCCCTTGGGCCCGACGTCGAAATCCGTGGGGAATTGGATCGCATGGACCGCGTTGCCGATTCCATTGCCGTGCGCACGATTCGTCAGATCGTCCGGGCCCGCTCGATCGTTGCCTCGGCGAGTGGTTCGCTGCGCTCGCACTCCCTCCCCGCACTCAAAGCGTTTCTGCGGGGGGAGCAGTTGTACCGCAACAACAATTTCGCGGCCGCGCAAGTCGCGTATGAAGATGCCGTCACGAACGACTCGACGTTCGCCTTGGCCTATCACCGCCTGCGGAACGTGTTGCGTTGGCTCGGAACCTCCAATACGCCAAAGCTGCTGGCGTATGCACAGCGGGCGGGGGTGCTGAACCACGGGTTGGCGCCGCGCGACAGTCTCATGATCCTCGCCGACTCGTTGCTGCCCGATCCGCTCGTAGGCGCATTCCTCGACAACGCATCCGTTGCCCGCAGCAGGCGGCGACTTGCCGTGCTCACGCAGGCGACCGTGATGTATCCGGATGACCCCGAGACATGGGCCGAATTGGGCGAGGCGCGAACCCGCAGCCGGTTCGGCACGGATGCGGCCACGGCGTTACAGGCGTTCGAAAAAGCTATCGCCGTGGATTCTCTGTTTGGTCCAAGCTTCAGTTCGGCGATTGGCCTTTCCCTCGCACTGCGGTCGCGTGATTCGCTGCTGACTCTCACCCGGCGCTACTTGCGGTTCAATCCCGGGGACAAGCGCATTGCGGCGATCGACGCGATACTCAAGAGCGATGGTTCCGATCAGGCGCTGCGCAAGGTTCTCACAACCCTGAATCCCGCCGACGCAGGAAACGTCGGTCTGCTGCTTGCAAAGTGGCCCGATGACGGTGATACCGGCGCGCGTCTGTTCCGAGTGCTCGCCTCCGAACCGAGTCCACAAAGTGTGTTTCACGGCGCGCTGCTGAGACACCAAGGCCGTGTCAGAGAGGCCGTGGTGATTGCGGATCTGTCCTATCGGCATAGCATCGGTGGAGCCAGTGAACTGCTTTTCTACTCGCGCTACTCGACACAGGATGCGGCGGCGTTCGACTCGCTGAGCCCCCGGTGGCTTGCCGAGGAACAGCGAAACGTGTGGCCATTGATGGTGACGCGAGCGGCCGACCGCGGTGACACGGTGGCCCTGCAGCTACTGCAGGGAGCAGCCACGGGTCGCGCGCTTCGTCCAGCGCTGCCCGCCCACGCCGTTGAGTGGCAGTACATCGCCAACCTCTCAGCAGCCTATCTCTCTCTCGCGCGCGGTGACTCCGCGTTGGCAGAGCGTCGCTTCGGCACGCTGGCCGATTCGTTGGCATGG
>JANOPS010000315.1:0-6374 GCA_031421995.1 Gemmatimonadaceae bacterium | reverse complement strand
GAGCGCTTCCCCACGAGCCGCCAGCGTATCAATCCGATCGATCAGCGCATCGTACTGCGCGATGATCTCGTCAATCGCCGTGCCGGAGACGCTCGTGAGCAAGTTCGCCACGTCATCGCCAAGCGCGGCAACGTTGGCGTTTCGCAAACGCTCCGCGCCATTGGCCAGTTCGTCAAGCAGGTTCTGTTTCGCCGCCTCGGCCCCTGCACGCTCAAGCGCCGGCACCTTCTGGATGAGACGATCGAGGTTGCGGACAATTGCCGCTTGCTGCGTTTCCGCGTTCTGCAACGGCGATGACGTCTCGCCCAACGCGCGTGCATACCGGAGCGCAGCCGCCGCGGCATCGTCGAATCGCTCTGACGCTTCCTCGCCGGCCTTGGCCTGGCGCTTCGCGTCGTCCGCCGCCGTGCGCAACCGACTCGAAAGCTCCGTCTGAATCGTCTTGGCCAGCTTGGCGACTTCGTCCCGCTGCAATCCCGCTGTGGTGCCCACGCGATTCAGCGTGGCCAAGAACGCGCGCAACTCGCGAATGCCAACGGTCGAGAGATCCGTCGCCGCATCTTGAATCGCCCGAATGTCGCGCGCTGCGGAGGATGAAGTCCCGCCGATGGATCCGCCCGCTGGCACGCCGCTGTTGGGTGGAGTGAGCGACGCACCAACACCGTTCGCACCATCCTTGACACCCGCGAGTTGTGCGCGCGCGGCCGCGACGCCCGCAGCGAATCGCAGCCACAACGGCCCGCCATAGGTGAGCAGTCCTTCAACGCCTTTGAGGCCTTGGTAGACCGTTGGCAACAGCGCGCTCCCGAGGTCGGCGAGTTCGTTGCGCAGCCGGTTCTTGAGCGACTCGGTAAGCCGCGTCACACTCTCGCGCGTCTCGTCCTGTGCTGAGCGATACGCGGTCAGTGCCTTCGTGTAGTCAATTCCCGCCGAGCCGAGCGCTTCGAGCGCACGCCGTCCCTCGTCGCCTGCACGTGACAGGCGCTCGAATTCCGTCGATGCGTCACCAACGGAGCGGCCCTCCAGCACCAAGGCGCGCACCGCCGCCGTTGTCGTCTCGAAGGACACTCCAGCGCGCGCTGCGGCAGGTCCGAGCTGCGAGATCGCTTCAACAAACTTCTCGGCGTTCGCAATCCCTTGGGCGCTCTGAAACAGCGCCGCGGCGGCCGCCTCGGTGTTGAGGATGCCGAAGCCAGACGCTGTGCGCGCGAGCTGTTCCCCAAGTCCAGCGCCGTCGGTGCCCAACGCGTCACGAAGCCGAAGTACTTCCGCTGACACTGCACCGATGGCCTCCGCGCCGACAACACCGCCATCAGAGGCACTCAGGAAAAGCTTTCCGATGGCTTCTTGGGTAACACCCGATGCGTCGCTCAATCGGCGGATTTCCTCGCGCCATCCTTCGGTGGCGCCGGTCGCTTCGCCTAGCCGATTCGTCGCGGCCGTCAGATCGCCATCGATGGCTGAGGCGACCTGCACCGCTTCCCGCACGATCGCGGCCAACGCGACGGCGACGGTCGTCGCGGCCGCAGCCATGGCGACGAAACGCGTGATGGCGGTACCGGCACCCGCGGCAATGTCGGTGGTGGCGAGTGATCCCGCGTCGCCCAACTCGTGCACGGCATCGGTCGCCTGCTCAACGGATTCGGTGATCGGGCGTGCATCGACCTTTGGTAACGACGTGGTCGCTTTCGTGCTGGCCGCTTCGAGGTCCTTCAGCGCCGTAGAAGATCGCTTGATGGACGCATCAAACTGCTGCGTTCGCGCTTCGATCTCGTAGAACAGCGTATCGAGCCGTTGCTCGCTCATCGCGCACGCTCTGCAGCGGCCTTCTGTTCCGCTTGCTCGGTGGCATGTTGCGTGGTGACGTGACGCGAGACGGCCAACGCGAACACCTCACCTCGACTCCACTCTTTCACGAGACGCTCCGGCCGCATGTGCAGCTCACCAGCGAGCGCGGACAAGAACACTTCGACAGGCGGGCCATCTCCGGTCACGTTGGCCAGATCACGCGCGCGCTCCGCGATGACGTTCACGCGGAGCAGGTTGATGTCCACATGTGCACGTCGAATCGCGAGCAGATCGAACGGCGTCAGGTCACGTGAGAACGCCGGCACGGCGCGATCCCATCGCGCACCGTCTTCCCACGGGATCCCGGCGCCTGGATGCGTGACAATCGCGACAAATTCCGCGTTGAGCTGTCGCTCTGCGTCAAGAGCAAGCCCGTACGCCGTAATGGTCTCGAGTGTGGGGTCCGCCTCTCCAAGCGCGAAACGTCGCGCCGTGATCCACCGCAGCGCGATTTGGTTGAGTGCGATCTCCGCAATCGCATGCTCGCCCTTCGGATAGACGCTCACGCGCTCGCCCGACTGCAGCCCGAGCGCGATGGGCTCCGCGTGTAGTGCGGCCCGAAGATCTTCAATCTCTTCGGGATCCCACCGCATGGCCTTCTTCGACGTCTGCTGCGGTCCCTGCGCATGCCACGACTTGAGGGCGCCGAAGAAGTAGAGCCACCCCAACGCACTGCAATCCGGATTCTCGCTCCCGCCAGGGCGTGCGTTGTTGATCGCCTCGGCGGTGACGGTGCGGGCGTTTCGTACGGCGATTTCCAAGAGCGCGCATCGCGATTCCAACACGTCGCGTCCTACGGCATCCTCGTGTGTCATTGCGTACTCGCCTGCGTGCGCACTTGCGACGTCCTCGCCGCGAGCCACTCTTCAAGCAACACGATGCTCCAAGCAACGCGACGCTTGCTCATCTTGGTCGACGGTGGCCCTTCGCCACACTGAGCCCATCGTCGGATCGTGGCCACGCTTACGCCCAAACGGGCGGCCAGCTGGGGGGCATTGAGGAATCCGTCGACCGCGATCGGCGTGTGTGACATAGCGAGATCCTTGGGGAAGAGGCGCGATCGACACGCGAATAGGTGCGCGTGCGATGCAAACTGCGACTGGAGGCCTCTCGCCGTCCCTCGCGCCCTGCGACGCATCTCGCGCGCAACGCTGCCCGTTGGTGGGCAATTCGTGAGCATCCCGCTCCCCGCGTGTGACCCCTCGCGGCCGGTCTCGCAGCGTCCCGCTCCGATAAGCCGACGAAGTGATAGCAGGAGGCCAAAGGCCCTGTCAAGAGAGTTCACGACGAGGTACCGCGCAAACCAACTCAGCACCAACCCGAGTTGACGCGACGAGTACGCAATCTCCGATGGCCAGACACGCACGCTGACCAACAAGCGTAGCGCAGGTCGTTGCTCGAATGGGCGTTGCGCATCCGCAGCAGTGACGGATTCACACTGTGGTTCACGAAGCGAAAATGGAGAAGTGTCCCTCGTCGTGAGCAGACAGTACCTAGAACATGCGAGGGCTCCGAATTGTTACAAAGCACTCTCTGCGTGGACCGCGCCAATGCATCGTGCACAATCGTGCACGACTGGCGCACGATCGGACACAATGAGCGCGAGCCGAAAACATTTCCGGTCTTTCTGTCCGATCAATACGCGCGTGTGAAATCGCACATCCACTTGTGTATCTCGTACGATCGCTACGACTCTACGGCACTCGGTGCACCTCTACGCACACCAGCAGATCACGCGCCAGAACGCAAAGACGGAGATAGAAATGGACACAACGGTGACTCCACCGATTCGGGCAGACGAGGCTTGCAAGATCCTCGGTATCGCTAAAGGCGAGCTCTACGCGATGGTCCGTGAGCGGAGAGTTCCGTCATGGCGCATTGGTCGTGCGATCCGATTCAGCAGAGAACAATTGCTAGAGTGGCGAGCGAACGGTGGCACAGCATCGGCCGCAACCTGAATGCGCGAACGAGGCGGCCCCCCGCAACACGCACCGAGCCGCGTCGAGTGACGGCCTTCACCCGGTTCCGCGAGGCGCTCGGCGATCGCGTGGTGCGAGAACACGACAGCCGCTTGGAAGCCCGCTGTCCTGCGCACGATGACCAGAATCCGTCGCTGGGCGTGAGCACCGGCGACGACGGGCGCGTCCTCGCGTTCTGCCAAGCCGGGTGCAGTCTCGCCGAGATCATCGGTGCCGTGGGCCTTACGATTGGCGACTTGTTCGAGGCATCAACTCCGCACGCTCGGTTCGGCCAGCGCCCGGCAATCGGGCAGCGCATGCAGATTAAGACCATGGGATTCGATGGCATTGTTGAAGCGCTGTACGACTACTGCGATGCCGACGGGCGCGTGCTCTACACGAAGGTGCGGGCCTACCCGAAGCAATTCCTGATGGGATGCGAGCGCGACGGCGGAAAATGGCGCGTCGGGACCGACAATCGCCCTGCGATACTGTATCGATTGCCCGACGTGGCGCGCGCGATCGCCGAGCGGAGCCCCGTCGTCATTGTCGAAGGAGAGAAGGACGTTGACCGCCTGGCGGCCCTAGGGATAGTCGCCTCTTGCAACCGTGACGGCGCCGCGAAGGACAGCCAACGCGCGAAATGGAAATCGAGCGACTCCGCGCAACTGGCGGGCGTGACCGAGGTGGTCATCATGCCGGACAATGACGACGCCGGCCGAGCGCATGCGCGATTCGTCGCGAAATCGTTGTCGACGCGGACGCCTACGCCCGTGGTCCGAATCCTTGCGTTGCCCGGACTCCCACCCAAGGGCGATGTCAGCGATTGGCTCGACGCAGGCGGCACGCGTGAGGAGCTTCGCTCCCTGATGGCGTCGGCGCCAACGGCGTCCGAATGCGGCGCGCCACCAGCGGCCGACGATGAGGAACCCGACGAGACGCGCGCGGCGGGCGCGGACATTACCGAGGATGGTTTGGCCTCCCTGTTCACCATCCGATACGGCGAGCGCCTGCTGTTCTGCGGTGGACTCGGCGGATGGCATGAGTACGACGGGACGCGCTGGCATCGCGACACGACCCTACTGGCCTTTGACAATGCACGCGCGATCGCGCGCGAGGTGGCACAGAAGCTCTCCGCCAAGCAGTGCGCCATTATCAAGGCCGCCCGGACGATATCGGCCATCGAACGTCTCGCGCGCGCCGATCGCGTGCACGCGCGGGATGCGGAAGAGTTCGACGCGGATCCGTGGCTTCTGAACACGCCCGGCGGCGCGGTGGATCTCCGCACGGGCAACCTGAGGGAGAGTCGCGCGGCGGATCTCTGCACCAGCGCGGCCAGCATCGCTCCGGGTGGCGAGGCTCCACGCTTCCGACAGTTCCTTCACGAAGTCACCGGTGGCGATGCGGAGCTGATTGCGTACCTGCACCGCCTGATCGGCTACACGCTCACCGGCGACACGCGCGAGCACGCCCTGATTTTCCTGCACGGGAAGGGCGGCAACGGCAAGTCGGTGTTGCTGAACCTGCTCCTGTGGATAATGGGCGACTACGCGAAGACCGCGCCGATGACGCTCTTCACCGAGCAGAAGAACGAAGGCCATCCTACGGAGCAGGCCGGCCTGCGCGGCGCACGACTTGTCGTCGCCAATGAGACGGAGGAGGGCCGACGTTGGGCCGAGTCGCGGATCAAGTCCATGACGGGCGGCGATCCGATCACCGCGCGCTTCATGCGCGGCGACTTCTTCACCTTCGTACCGCAGTTCAAGGTGATCATCGCGGGCAATCACCGCCCTCGCTTTCGGAATCCGGACGAGGCCATCAGGCGGCGCCTCCACCTCGTGCCGTTCCTGCAACAGTTCCCGAATCCCGATCGCGAGCTCGCCGAGAAACTGCGAGTTGAAGCGCCTGGCATTCTCGCGTGGGCAATTAACGGCTGCCAGCAATGGCAGGAGATGGGCCTGCAGCCGCCCGCGTCCGTGCGCGTCGCCACCAGCGATTACCTCGAGGCCGAGGACGTGATCGGCGCGTGGCTGGATGAGTGCACCGTTGACGACGTGAACGCGCACGCGTCCAGCAGTGACCTGTTCGCGTCATGGTCAGCGTGGGCCCAGAGCCACGGCGAATTCGTCGGCTCACAGCGCTACCTGAGCGAGAAGCTTCTAACTCGCGGCGTCAAGGACGGCAGAACCAAGTCTCGTCGCGGCTTCGTCGGGCTCCGACTGCTCCCGGTGACGCAGATGACGGACCCTCTGCTTATCGACGTCCCGCGCGCGCACACACGCGCAGGCGCGCACGCGCCCGGGCAACGTGCCTATGCGGAAGTCATGTCATCTGCGTCACCGCAGGATTGTGCGACCTGCGACGACATGAGGACCCGGTACAAACGACCCAAGATGCAGTGCGCGGAGTGTCGCTCATCGACTACTGGCTCTAGGACCCTTTGATCCTTGTCCAAGGCCGGATGCCAGCCTACGGAGCTCTCACTCACCCGTTCGTAAGACCGTTGTCCTGACGGTACTTGTGTGATCGACACCGAATCCGGTACTTGTCCGATCTCGTGTACCGGAT
>JANOPS010000314.1:0-12693 GCA_031421995.1 Gemmatimonadaceae bacterium | reverse complement strand
AGGCCGCTGGGCTCCGCGCTGTCGCTTGCCGTGACACGGTTGTCGGTGGCCTTGCCAGCGCGCACCGTTTTCATGAGCAGCGTCGTGGCGGCATCCGGTTCCAGCTCGTCGTCGGCCAGCCAGCGTTCCAACCGTTCGAGTTCCACCGTTGCGCCAATGGTGTCATCGGCGGCCAGGTACGCCTCAAGGAGCAAGCGCCATGCGACTTGATGATCCGGTGCCAGCGACTGGGCGCGCCGAGCGATGGTGATGGCGTCGCGGGCGTGGCCCTTGGTGAGCCGATCGCGAACAACGCGTGTGGAAGCGCCGAGGAAGAGGGCGCGGAGGCGGGTGCGTTCGAGGTCGGCCCACTGTTCGAATCCGGCCCCGCCGGGGGCCGCGAAGCCGGGAAAGAAGTCGCCGCCGTAAAGCTCAAGGGCACGCTCAAGGTCATCCGACTCCAACGCCTGCAAAAACGCCCCCCAGTCGGATGCGACAGGCGCCATCAGACGTACACTGTCACCAACGCTGGTGAACGGATCGGTGTCGAGCTTTTTCCTGACGTGCAGGAATGTCTGGCGCAGCGTGTGGCGACCGCGCTCCGGTGCCGCGTCCGACCAGAGTAACTCCAGCATCTGCTCGCGCGAAGCTGACTGTGCAGGGGCGCAGTGCAGGTAGGTCAGCAACGCCAACGGCTTGCCGCCGGCGAACACCACGGTCGCGTCGCCGTTGCCGGAGCGAGTGAGCAACTGGGTATCGCCGAGCAGGGTGAGTGTCAGCGAGGCGTCAGCGGGGGGCGGGGAAATGGGTGGGGGAGTCGAGGGAATGCGGTTGCCGATGAGTCCGAGTCGCAGGGAAAGTGCTGTGCGAGGGAGTTCGGCACAACCGGCAATGAATCAATCCAGTTCAGCGGCATTCTGGTTGGTAGACTGCATTCCCCCTCGCCTCGGCCATTCAGAACATGGAAGGCGCGGTAGTGGAAAGTCAGGCGCGAACCACCAGCGCCACGCACATCGCCAACATGAGCACGGCGGGCACGGATTTGAGCACAGGATCCTTGATCCTGATATGCATCCCGATCGCTCCGACCATCAGCACGGCGACAACGGCCGCCGCCGCCCGCACGGGCAGCGGCATCCACAGCCCGGCGATCATCACGATCCCCGCGATCACCTTGAGCGCCCCCACAGCGTAGAAGGCAGCGGGCGGCAGGTGATACGCGTCGAACTCGGTACGCAGGGTGCCGGCCGCCCCGCCGCGGTACGCCGTGGTCTTGGTGCGTCGGACCATCCAGACGTTCAACAGCCCAAGACCCACGATCAGCTGCAAGGCGGCATTCAACGTCATCGGTGGCATGGGGTGTTCCTGGATCGAGTTAACGTGCGGCGCACAACGAACGGTGGCGCGAAGATCGTGTCGGGAATATGACGGCGCTGTACCACGTATCGACGATTCTGTCCCTCGGATTGTTCCTGTACTACGGCTTCGCGTGTCTGTTTGCCAATGGGATGGTCGAAGAGTTCAAACGGTTCGGCCTCAGTCGCTTTCGGCGACTAACCGGGAGCTTGGAACTGCTTGGTGCCATCGGGCTGCTGGTTGGCTACGCCATACCGGTGTTCGCAGTGCTCAGCGCGGCAGGACTGACGGTGCTCATGATGCTGGGTGTCGCGACACGCATTCGCGCTCGAGATTCGGCACTGGAGACGGCGCCCGCGGCGATACTCATGCTGGTCAACGCGTTCATCGTGTGGTACGCCTGGAGCACGCTGCTGTCCGCACGCTGAACGCGGCAGTCACTCGGGACCGACGCCTCAGTTCTTCCCGCGAATAATCATCATGCCGACCGGTGAACCGTAGTCGTCATTGCCGAGCGGAAGATTGGGCGGGGCGATCCACTTGCCGCCATTCGCGCGCACCGAAATCCGGTGCACGCCCGGCGCGAGCTTGAGCTCGGCGCGCCAAAGACCGCTGCGCGCACGCGTCATCTGCGACACGATCCATTGCGTGGCGTCGCCCATCAGCTCGACCGATTCCGCCTTGGGCGCATCGATCAACAGCACAATACGCAACGTATCGCGATCCAGCGCATCGCCAGCCGCCGCATCGGCGCGCTGCACACGAGTGCGCAGGATCCCGACATTCGCGCTCATGTCGAGCGTGGCCGAATCCACCAGCCCGATCGTTCGCGTCTCGAAGGAGAGAATGCCGCTCGGCGTGTCGTCGTTGCGGCCGGAAAACGGCAATCGCGAAATGCGCACACCGAGCGCCACAACGGGCGCGAAATCGCGGTTGCGGCCGCCGCCGAGGTCATCGCGTAGCGCGGTGTTTCCAACAGACGACGAATTCGTTGCCGCAGCGCCAACGACGGAGAGCCATGCGGTCACCGGCTGGACGACCGCAACGGATGCAATGGTTGGCAAGATGCGCGGCTTGGACGACAGGGCATCGCTGGTGACCCATGAGGCCACTGGCGACGTCACGGAAATCAGCCACGTGCTTGGCCCGGTCGTGAAGCCCATCGACGCGATGCCGGTGGCAATATCGCGGCGCTGCAGTGACCGCGTGGTACGCGTGGTCGAGGTCAGTCCACCAATCGGCATAGGAGCGCGAATCGCGCCTTCCGGCTCGGTGAACGTGACCGTTTGCGTGGTCACGCGTGACGCACGATCAAACGCCATCCCGATGGAAAACTCCACGCCACCGAGCGCCGAAATCATGCCAGCTTCGGCCCGACTGATCGACCCGACATCGACTTGGCGCGCGACCGATGTATCGACTCTGCTGCCGTCTAAGCCGCCAACAAAACCGTTCGGTGTGCCTTGGCCGGCCAAGCCGCCGTTGACGTTCACGTGACCGTAGCTGACCGCACTCCACAGCTGCGTTCCACCGACGCGTGCGCGTGCGCGCAACGCCATCGTTCCCTCGGCCGTGCTATTTGAACCGACGCCGGAACGCGAGCGCACGTTGCCATTGCCGATTGCGGCAAAGTGAACAGCGCCCAGCCGACCAAGCGGCTGCGTCGCGCCCAACCAGACATCGTTGTACCGATTGAGTGGAGCGCCACCGCCTTCACTCGATGATGCGAGCCCGAGCACCGAAAATGTCGGCGCCGACGTAGCAGTACCGATGGCCGATGACGGGGCAACGGGCGCGTTCCCTCCACGCTGTGCCACGGCCACCGAAGGAAGCGCCAACAACACGCCGCCGAGTGTGGCCGATCCAAGCGCGTGCACTGCTCGCGACAAAATCACCCCGCTGCTCAATGAGCTGCGGCGCGACGCGCAAGAGGGAAGGCGAGCGGGCGTCACGGTGGTGGAGGACGATTCGGTTTGCGGTCCGGTGAAACAGGCGCTGCCAAGGGATTGGCCCCAGAGATCGTACCTCGAAGATAACGATTCAGCGCCTCAACAGCCATACCCGGTCCCCGAAAATCGTTCTTGGCCACGGTCGACTGCAGCCCGCGCAAGGCCTCATCGGATGAGGGCATTTTGGAGATCGCCGCGACGGCATCGCGGGCCGTGGGCTCGGGCACGCCGCGCCGTACGATATCGGTCAGCACCGTCAGCGGGATGACGGCGGAGCCCGCTGGACGCGTGTCTCGGATCGACGCCAGCGTGCGCATGTCGATGCCCGCCCGAAGAGCCGAGGCGCCGGCGTCGAGCTCGTCGGCCGACGACTTTGCACCAAGCACGTCGCGGGCGTGGGCCATGGCGGCCATGTGATCGCGCACCACTTGCAGAATCTTCGCACCGCTGGCTCGCCGCGCTGCGCCCTCGAGGGCGCGATTAATGAGCGGGGCCGTGGGCAGCCCGTTTTCAATCGCCAGGTCCAGCTGAGCACGCAGGGTGAGCAGCGTGAGCGAATCGAAGCGACTGACATCCAGCTGCGGAAGAGTCTGCTGCACCGATCGTGTAGGCGGCCGGCTCGACGCTGCCGCAGTGGCCCCAGCCGGAGCCTCTCCCCTTGGAGGGACAGTTCCGGCCGCGAGCTGCGCGACAAATCCCACGGCGACCAGCACTCCAGTCATCATGACGACGGCGCGGCGAGGACGAGGGCGTTGGCTGGCCCATAGCCATCATCACCTTCGACTTGCGGCGCCAGCGGATCGACGATCCACCGCTCACCGTCGATCACAAAGGCGTACGTATGGCGGCCAGGGGCGAGGGGAATGCGGGCCGACCACGTTGTGTTGCCGCGCCCGCGTACCATCGGTGAGGCTTTCGCGTCCCATCCGTTGAAGTCGCCAACGATCGCCACGTTCTTGGCCCCCGTCGGCAGCACGACATCAAATTCGACCGCGCCCCCGCTGATCGACGTCACGGTGCCTCGCATGGCCGCGTTCACCGCAGCGGTCACCGCCGTGGAGTCTGTTTGCAATCGCGTGGCCAATCGTTGCCACGGTGTTGTGGTCGCCACAATCACTGCGGCCGCGGCTGCCGCGCCCCACCACCAAGCCGTGGCGGGGATGCCAAAGGGAGAGCGCCGAACCGGCGCATGCATGGAGCCGGCCCGGACGGCACGCACGCAGCGGTCGATTTGCTCTGCGGTTGGCCGCGGCGTGGACGCGTACAGCGCCGCAACTCGCTCGGCGACGTCGCCGTCGTCCGCTTCTGCGGGCTGGATTGACAGCACGTGGCGGTCGGTCATTCCTCGATCACCCCGAGCAGGGCGCGCAAACGCTCAACGCCGCGCTTGACACGCATTTTGAGTGCGGATTCGCCAAGCCCCGTCATCGCTGCCATCTGTGTGTACTCCAGACCTTCCGCGTACTTGAGCAACAGAGCTTCCCGTTGATTGGGGTCCAGCTGTGCGATCGCGCGCGAGAGCGCGGCGTCTTCTACACCAGGAGCAATGGCCGCGAGCGGTGCAGCGGCCTTGTCCATCGCGATATCATCCTGCACGAAGCGACGCGCCCGCCGCCCTCTCGCCACAAGCGCGTTCCGGCATTGATTGGTAAGAATACGAAACAGCCAGCCACGAAACTGATCGCGCTCATCGTACCGACCGATGGCGAGGTACGCGCGCAGAAACGACTCCTGCACCGCGTCTTCGGCATCCGCACGCTGGCCCATCATGTGATACGCAAAGCGCCAGCACGCGTCGTAGTAGCGTGAGACCAGCTGCCCAAAGGCGTCCGGATCTCCGTCGCGGGTCCGAGCGATCAGCTCCGCGTCAGTCATCTACGATACAACAGCGAGACCGTGGCGCGCGTCACCAGAATCCGGTGGCGTAACGATTTAGGCCATTATCGTGGCATACACCGACATCACAAACACCGCGACCGCCAAGGCGACCCCCAACCGGTTGATCCCGCCAACGCGGGCCAGCCACGGCAGAGTTTCGTTGGCCGGGAGCGCCTGCATGGCCGTCAGCGCGACCGCCGCGCGCGCCCGACGGTAGAGGAGCCAATTGGCCACGCCGCCCGCCGTAATGATCGAACTGATCCCGACCGCAACGTTCACGAGCAGCAGCCCCTGGTTCTCAGGTTTCTGCATCTCGGCCATCGTCATCTGGACATCCGTGCCCGTGAGGAGGCGAAAGACGACGCCGGGCCCAAGCATGAAGGCGAACGCCGCCAGATACAGCTTCCGATACAAAAACCAGGCCGACTGAAAGAACGCCGCGCTCCAATTCCAGGTCGGGACGAAGCCTGGGTCTTCGAAGAACGGCACAAACTTCCGTTGGTACACCGACCAATTGGGCCCGATGAAGGTTGAAAGCCGAGGATCGGTGAGGGGGTTTTCCGACAGCTGTTTGCGCGCCCACGCCGGGAGGCTCGGCTCGGGGGGGACCCTCGTCGTCCCCTCGCTGGCTGGGTCGCCGGGAGTTCCGCGGTTCGGCTCGGTCGGCGCGCCCTGTGGCGACCCAGAGTCACTCATGTGTGGATACCGGTGGTGCGAGCGGCAGGTTGTTGCTGCGTCAGGCAGTGCAGAGTGCCCAATCCCCACACGAGGTCGACGGCGTGGATGCCGACGATCTGGTGCTCTGGAAACAGGTCGGAAAGCGTATTCAGCGCAACCCGATCCTGCACATCGTTAAACGTTGGTACAAGCACGACACCATTGGCGATGTAAAAGTTGGCATAGCTGGCCGGCAATCTGGTGCCGTCCATGATGACGGCGCGCGGGTAGGGCAGCGTGACCACGCGCAACGGCTCCCCGCGCGCATCGCGCGCGCGCTGGAGTCGTGTCAGGTTGTCGAGCGATCGTGCGTGATTGTCGTCGTCGGGATCTTCTTCGTGCGCCAACACCACGACCCCGGGAGACACGAATCGCGCGATGTCGTCGACATGCCCGTGCGTGTCATCACCGACGCAGCCCTCACCCAGCCAGATCGTGTGCGTGATACCGAGGTACTTGTGGAAGGCGCGCTCGTAGTCCGCGCGCACGTAGCCGGGATTGCGCACTTGCACGTCGTTCAACAGCCACTCTTCGGTGACGAGCATCGTCCCCAGCCCATCGGTCTCGATCCCGCCGCCTTCGAGCACCAGCGGCGCCTGCTGATCGTGTCGCATAGCCGGCGTACGCGCCAAGCCTGTAATGCGTTCCACCGCCAACGGGATGGAAACATCGTTGGCGTAGTTGTCGTACTTGGCCCATGCGTTGAAGCCCCAGTGCACCAACCCAACGCTGCCGTCGGCCCGGTGCACACCCGTCGGTCCTGAATCGCGAAGCCAGACGCGGTCGCACGGCTGGATGTGCAAGCGGTACGTGACGGGATCGACGTCGTGCATGTCGAGCGCCAGCTGCGCACTCGCACGCACGGCGTCGTCGTGACAGAGAATCTCGACGCGCTCGAACGGCGCGAGCGCGCGGACGATTTCTGCATACACCCACGGAATCGGCCCCAGCTTGCCCGGCCAATCCGGTTCGTGATGCGGCCACGAAATCCACGTGGCGTCATGCGGTTCCCACTCCGCCGGCATGCGCACGGGCACCAGCGGCAGAGCGGTCATGCGCCACCCAACCAGCGTTGCGTGATGGGACCGTAGGCATCGATGCGTCGATCACGCAGGAACGGCCAATTGCGACGCGTCTCCTCGATCAGCGAGAGATCACACTGCGCCGTGAGAATCGCCGGCGCCGTGCCCGCCTGGGTGAGATACCGCCCGAACGGATCGCAGATAAACGACTGCCCAAAGAACTCGATGCCATCTGTTCCTTCCTCAGCTTCAAAACCCACCCGATTGGGCGACGCCACGAACACGCCATTGGCAATCGCATGCGCGCGCTGCGCGGTACGCCAGGCGTCAACCTGCGCCTCGCCAAACGTCGCTTTCTCGGAGGGATGCCACCCGATGGCCGTTGGATAGAACAGAATCTGCGCGCCGAGTAGCGACGTGATCCGCGCGCCTTCGGGGTACCACTGATCCCAGCAGATCAACACGCCGATATCGGCATAGCGCGTGCGCCACATTCGGAATCCGCTGGTGCCCGGGTGCCGGTCGGCGCGTTGATCGGGGGCCACATCGCCGGGAGCGAAGTAGTACTTCTCCTCGAACAACGGATCATGCGGGATGTGCATCTTGCGATACGTGCCCAGAATCGATCCATCCGCATCAATGACCGTCGCGGAGTTGCGATACAGGCCAGCGGCTTGCCGCTCGTAGTAGGGAACGACCAGTACGACCGCAAGTTCTTTGGCGAGCGATTGCATCGCGCTGACCACGGGCCCGTCGGCAGGCTCGGCGATGTCGAACCGGTCGGCGCGTATCACTTTGCAGAAATAGGGCGCGTTAAAGAGCTCTTGCAGACAGATGATCTGCGCGCCCTGCGCGGCCGCGTCGCGCACGCGCTGCAGTGCACGCGCAAGATTCTGTGCACGGTCGTCGGAAGCGGTCTCCTGAACGAGACCAACGGTCACCACACGGGATTCGGCAGACGAGGACATGCTGAAAGCTCATCAAGTGCGGGAGGGGGCACAATGACCGGTGGCCTCGCGCCGCTACTTCGGAGGGCCCGCCTCAAGCATTGGGGCCAGATAGGCGACCAGGAGCTTCTTGAGGTCGTCCACCAACGGCTTCTTGTCTGCCACCGAGGCACGACTGCGGCGCGCCAGCACCGCTTGGCCGACCGAGGCACTGATCAGTGCGGCCCGCCGGCGGTCTTTCGCTGGCAGCAGCGGATTGCGCGCCGCGAACAACACATCAAGGCGGTCCACGAACGAGTCGAACAGTTGGGCGCGCAGGCGAAGCGGTGCAGAGCGCATGTCGTCGGCTGGCCCTTCGTTGGTGGCAAACACGCGACGAAAGGCCGGATTGCGATCGTGGAAATCGGCCAGCGGACGCACGATGCGATCAATCAGCTTCTCAAGGGACAGTCCGTGCGGGTCCATCGGAAACGCCTTCTCGTGAATGGCGCGCATTTCGTCGGCATACCGCAACGCGAGCGCCGCCAAGACGGCGTCCCGATTCGGGAAAAACTGGTAGAGCGAGCCCTTGGCGGTGCGCGCCTTGAGCGCAATCGCTTCAGCGGTCGCGGACGCAATGCCAGAGTCGGCAATGAGTTCGGCGGCCGCGTCCAACAGCAACTCAACGCGTGCCTGGCCGCGAGACTGGCGCGGTATGCGACGATAGGTCGCGTCGTCGCTTGCGCCCGGTTTCGCCGCCGCCTCGTCGGGCTTCTTAGCGCGCATCGATCAGCACCGCGACCACATCCATCACGTTGGTGCCGGTGGGTCCCGTCTTGAGTAGTGCATTCGCGGCATCGAGTGAGAACCACGACCGGCCCGTGGCGAGATCGTGTTCGGGCAGTCGCTGTCCGAAGCGACGCGCATCGAGAGCGGTACCGCAGTCGACGATCGCGCCCGCGGCGTCGGTCGGTCCATCGCGGCCGTCTGTGCCGGCGGCGAGCACGGTGATGCGCAACGCACTGCCGCTGGCATCACGCGCGCGTTCTTCGAGCCGGAGCGCCGCGGCGAGTGCGAGCGCTTGCATGCGTCCACCTTTGAGTGGTTCGTCGGAGGCACGCCGCATGACAGGGGGCGTAACGAGGTGTTCCTCGTACGTGGCGGCGTCGTTCTCGTCCTCGTCCGCGTCGTTGTCATCGTCGTTGTCGTTGTCGTTGTCGTGGTCGTCGTCGGCGGCAATCGCGCGGGCCACCGTTCCACGGAGATGGACCACGGGCTCGCCACCGGAAACCCAAAGGGCGCGCGCATCACGCGGCAGCGCGTCGGCCGTGAGGAGCGCGCGTCGTGCAAGTTCGTCACCAAGCTCGCTGGCTTCGCCTTCCAGTGGCGCGTCATCGATCACGACCTGATCTATGCCGGCCTCACGCGCCGCCTGCGCGAGCGCGAGCACGGCGTCACGGTTCCGGGCCACGTATTGGTACGTCACGCGCGCGAACGCCGGATGATGTGCCGGTGGCACTAACGCCGGTGGCCCGCCGCCTTCAAGACCGAGATGGTGGGTCATGTCGCGTTCAAGACTGGACCGCAACTGGTGCGCATCGAGCAGCGCGTACAGCGTGGTCTCATCCAGCGGATCGGGCGAGCAGGGCCCGGATCCAATCACTTCTGGCGCGTCGCCGATCACGTCGGAAATGGCAAACACGGCGATCGTTTCGGCGCCGCGATCATGGAGCGCCACAGCCAGTCGTCCAGCACCCCAGCGCAAGACGCGACGACGAATCGCATTCATCTCGTGAATGGCCAGACCGGACTCAAGCAACGTGTGCGACAGGTTGGCGAGATGCGCCTGCGCGCGTCCCACGTCGCCAACCTGCTGTGCCAGCGCGGCGGTGGGCGCGGCGGCTAGCGACGTCGTTCCGCCGGAGAGCAACACGATCACGGTGTCACCCGGTTCGACGCGTCGGACCGCGTCATCGAGAGCATCGGCGGCGGCGAGTGACGCCGGACCGGGAACAGGATGATCGCCGACGTACACATCGACCATCGCCGGCAGCGACGGCACACCGTTCGCGCCGTCCAACGATGGCGTGGGCATATGCGACGTGATCACCGTGGCCGACACGCATTCGCATGGCGTGCTGGCCATGGCGTCGAGTGCTCCGGCCGTCATGGCGGTCGCCGCCTTGCCGAGGGCAAGCACGTGAATGCGTGGTGCGTCGGCGTGCAACGGCCGCGCCTGTGGTGATACCTGTGGTGATACCTGTGGTGATACCTGCGCCGGCGGCTGTGACGGCGGCTGTGATTGCGATTGCCACCACGACGTCACCGCATCACGCGTACGCGGAAACGGCGCCGCGCCCTCGACCGCCGCCCGATACAGAGCGGTGGCGAGAGCGCGGGTACGAGCAGCAGGGTTGGTGTTGTGGGACTCAACACCCTGCGCCATGTGGTTACTTCCCGCCCGATGCCTGCGCGACGGCGGTGCCGAGATTCGTGTAGGCGTCGGCGGCCATCTGGAGGAACGGGGTGTTGATCATCGCGATCTTGCCCTTCGGATCAATCACATACAGGTGACGCTTGTGGTAGCCCGTGCCGGTGCTTGCACCAAAGGCCACTCCCACCGCGCGGTCGACGTCGGCCGCGAAGCGGAACGGGAACTTGGCGTCTTTCGCCCACGAAACGAGCGAGGTGTCGGCATCGCTGCTGACACCAATGAGCGCGACCTTCTTGCCGCCCATGAACAGATTGCTGTACTGATCGCGATAGGCTTCCATCTGCGTGGTGCAGCCAGACGTGCGCGCCTTCGGGAAGAAGGCCAGGACGACGGTTTCGCCGCGATGCTCTGACAGCTTGAACTTCTTGGCTTCAACACCGGCCGCGGTGACGGTGGTCACGGTGAAGTCGGGCGCCATGTCGCCGACTTTGAGCGCGGCGGTGGCGGGGGCCATTGCCGGTGCCTGCGCGCCGGAGGAAGCAAACGCGATCAGCGAGAGTGCAGCGGATGCAGAAAACGCGAGCGACAGGCGACGCGCCGTACGAAAAGAAACCGACATGAAGACTCCTGAAATGGTCGAGGTGAGACGGTGAGTACCCCTGACATTAACGCATGAGCCCTTCAGGCGCTGGCGTCCGCTCGCGTCCGCTGGCGTCCGCTGGACAGGACGTCGAAGTGCCGTCCTGCGGGGACAGCGGTTGGGCGGTTCTCCGCCCGGTCTGAGAGGCGCACGAGAGGCGCACGAGAGGCGCACGATACGATTTGGGTCTGGCACGACTCCTGCTCACTGTACGGTCGAACCTATCCCCAGGAGCGTGCCATGATCTTCCTTCGTTTGGCTGGACTCACTGCAACCGCACTCGCGCTGAGCGCGCTGTCGGCCTGCGCCCCAGACGCACGTCGCAGCGATTCCCTTCGCGACGAGGCGCTCCGGGCCGACTTGGCCGCTGCGGCTCAGGCGCCATCCATGCGGCAACAATTCGTGAGCCCGCAGGAACTCGGGTATCCGCAGGGTGGTGCGCCCCAATATCCGTACCCTCCGCAGTATCAACCGTACCCGCCGCAGTATCCGTACCCGCCGCAGTACGCCGCGCCGGCCCCACCGCGGGTGATCTACGTGCCACAGCGTGTGGTTCAGCAGCCTGCCCGAACGCGGCGCACGACGCGCGTGTCCACGGGCGATGTTGGCGGGTCGGAAACGCCATCCGTTCAAGGAACGGGGGCCGGGGGGACCGGAGCGGGCGGTACCGGTAACGGAACCTCCGGCACGGAACGCAATACGCAACGCGGCGCCGTGATCGGCGCGGCCACTGGCACCGCGATTGGCATCCTGACATCGCGGGACAAGGTCAAAGGCGGTGCCGTCGGTGCTGTGGCGGGCGCCGTGCTGGGCGGCGTGGTGGGATCGCAGATTTACACGAAGCCACGTCGCAGGTAAGCCGCCGGCGCGCCGGTTGCTCGAGCCGGGTTGCTCGTGATGTGCTCGCTATCTGAACGCTACTTTCGCGCTATTTGAAGCCCGCTCCCCCTGTTCGGTCGTCGCGCACGAAGCGATTGCGCGACGGCATCTGGACAGCGGGGAGCGTCTTCGCGTTCATCACGGCGTCAGCAGCAATGACCTTGTTCGTTGCCAACAGCCACGCGATCACCGCGTACGTGTCATTGTCGGAAAGGCTGCCCAGAGCGTTCTGCGGCATGGCCCGACGGATGTAATCGAAGAGCGTGGTGGCGTACGGCCAATAGTTCCCGATCGTTTTGGCCTCCCTGTCCGTCGCGAACGGAAAAGAGTCGCCGGGGATTCGTCCAACAAGTTTGGGGTTGGGCGCGATGCCTTCGCCCGTCGCGCCGTGACACGACGCGCACGTCTTGGCATACACCACGGCGCCCTGTGCGACAGTGCCCTCGCCCGGTGGGAGTCCTTCCCCTTTGGCGTTCACATCACGGTCCCACGCGGCGATTTCTTGCGCCGTCGCTTCGCGGCCAACGGTGAAAACGTTGGGTGCGCGAACGGCTGCCCCGACCGGTGCGCTTGCGTCCGTCTTGCCTGGGGCTGAACATGCGATGCCGCCGAGCACCACAACGAACGCGGCAGCGAGTGTCATCGCGCGGGGTTGCGCGCGCGCGATCACGTGGGTGCTCCGTAGGTGACCCGTCCTTCCGCGTCGACGTTCCACGCACGAATGTGATTGTAGTGGTAGCTGGTGCTGGGTCCGCGCGTGTCGCGAAACATTTCGAACGTGGGCTGCACGTAACCGGTTTCGTCGTGGGCGCGGCTCATCAGCACGGCGGGACGGCCGTCCCAATTCCACAACGACACAAAACGCACCAACGCCTTCGGCTGTGGCGTGCCCTGCAACTCGGCCAGCGCCCAC
>JANOPS010000313.1:0-16670 GCA_031421995.1 Gemmatimonadaceae bacterium | reverse complement strand
CGCCGACCCAGACCATGATCGTGAATCGCGCGAACTGGGCACTCGCGGCGCGTTTCTCGCCGGAGAACATGCGCAACTTGACCGGCAGCGTTGCCGTGGCGCCGCGCTGGGTGGGCGAAACGGATTCCATGTTCTACAATTTGCGCGACATGAAGGGCAGCACGTTCTACCTCGTGGTGCCAGCGCTCAAGCTCAAAAAACCACTCTTCGACCACGTGAAGATGGCCGAGGATCTTTCGAGGCTGCATCGCAAGCCGTACGAACCCAATCGGTTGCCGTTCACGACGCTGAACTTCACGAAGGATCATAAGAAGCTGCGGTTCGTCGTGGACTCGTCACGATACGAGTTCGTGATCGCGACGCAAACGCTCACGCAGATCACGCGTCTCTCACGCGATTCGGTTGCCCGCGACGAAGAGGGCGCGGCCACCGTGGCCCTTGCGGCGCCGCCAGAGTTTCGGGCGTGGTCGCCGGACAGCACCATTTTCGCGTTCGCGCGTGCGCACAACTTGTACGTGGTTGAGAAGGCCACCGGCGATACCACGCAGCTGACCAACGATGGCGCGCTCAACTACTCGTTTGGCTTTCGCGATACCACGGTGCAGCAAGATACCACCGAACAGCAGACCGGCGGTCGTGGTGGACAAGGAGCGAATTCTCGTGATCCCCGCGTGCGTGCCAACGTGACGTGGTCGCTCGATTCCAAGTACTTCGTGGTGTCGCGCAGTGATGCGCGGAAAACGAAGGACCTGTTCCTGGTGAACAACCTGGCGAATCCCCGGCCCGCGTTGGTGTCGTATCGCTACACGATGCCGGGTGAGTCGGACATCCCGAAGCTCGAAGTCTTCCTGTTCAAGCGCGGCGAAAAAGAGCTCAAACGCGCGCCCGTAGAGAAGTGGCGCGATCAGCAGGTCATCAATGTGCACTGGCCTGTGAAGTCGTCGGAGACCATGCGGTTTATTCGCCGCGACCGGCTGCAGCGCAATGCGGAGCTGGTAGAAGTGAACACGGTCACGAACGCCACGCGCGTATTGCTGACCGAATCGGTGGAAGAGGCACAGCTGGAGTTGCAGCCCGTGTATTACACCAAGCGCGGTGGCGACTTTGTGTGGTTCTCGGAGCGCAGCGGCTGGGGACACTACTACCTGTACGCCTACGACGGCACGTTCAAGAAAGCGCTGACCAGCGGGCCGTGGCGCGCCAGTACGATCGTGGCGCAAGACACGCTACTCGGCACGGTGTTCATCGGTGGTGTGGGTCGCGAAAATGGCCCCTCGCCGTACCTGCGCGATGCATATCGCGTGAACGGCGACGGCACGGGGTTTGCGCGCATTACCAGCGATCCGTATGACCACGGACTGACGGTATCCCCCACGCGCAAGTTTGCGGTCGACAACTATTCGCGCGCCAACGTGATCCCAGCGGCGAATCTTCGCGACGCGGTGACTGGACGCATGGTGATGGAGCTGGAGCGCATGGATGACTCGCGCCTGAAGGAGATGGGGTGGACGCCGCCGGAGCCCTTCGTGACGAAAGCGGCAGACGGCGTGACCGACATTTACGGCAACCTGCGAAAACCCATCGATTTTGATTCCACGAAGAAGTATCCGATCATCGCCTACGTGTATCCGGGGCCGCAGGTGGAACAGGTGACGTCGGGATTCTCCACCGGCGGCGTGATGCTGCAATTGGCGCAGCTGGGGTTCATCGTGATCGAGATCGGCAACCGTGGTGGCACGCCGCAGCGGTCGAACGCCTATCACAGCTACGGCTACTACAACCTGCGCGACTATGCGTTGGCCGACAAGAAAACCGGCATCGAGCAGTTGGCCGCGCGCCACAACTGGATTGACCTGAATCGCGTGGGGATCTACGGGCATTCCGGCGGTGGATTCCTCACGGCCGCAGCGCTCATGCTTCCGCCGTACAACGACTTTTTCAAAGTCGGGGTGTCGTCATCGGGCAACCACGACAACAACGTCTACAACCTGAATTGGAGCGAGTCGAACAACGGCTTGCGGGTGATCTACACCAAGCGCGACACCACCAAGAAAGACACGGTAAAGGTCAAGATTGATACCAGCACGACGGTGGTGCGCAACGGCACGCGCGTGGTCACGATCGACGATACCACGCGCTGGGAAATTCGCGTGGCCACCAATATCGAGTTGGCACAGGGGCTGAAAGGGCGGCTGCTGCTGGTCACGGGCGACATGGACAATAACGTGCATCCCGCCAACACCATTCGTCTGGCGGATGCCTTGATCAAGGCGAACAAGCGCTTTGACTTCATGATCATGCCGGGGCAGCCGCACGGGTACGGGCCGATGCAGGGATACTTCAATCGCATGTTGATGGAGCACTTCGCCGAGTACTTGTTGGGCGACTACTACCGCGGGACGTCGGAGTACGAGCGGAAGTAGCCTGTGGTCTTCGCCGGATCGGCAGTGCCGGTTCGGCGGAGGCCGGTTCGGCGGCGCGGATCGCTCGCTGTGCGCGAGAGCGTCAAGCGCTTCGCGGTGGCAGGACACGGTGACTACGGACCCAGCTCCTTCACGATACGCACGGTGACAGCAAGCTGGCCAACGTGACGCATGCTGTGTTCGGCGCCATGCACAAGGCACCCGATCACGGTTGACGGCAACTGCGCTCGCCCAATCCCACGCCACGCGCCGAGCTCCGCGACGTCGATCGTTTTCAGCTCTTCGACAGCCGCGTCGACCGATGTATCAAGTTCGGCCAGCATGGCGGGCACGTCAGCAATGGCAACCGCTGGTTCTCGTTCACGTGTCAGCGCGGCTCGTTGCCCCTCGCTCAGCGCGTCGCCGCGGGCGTATGTGAACAGGCGGTCGATCACGCCAGCGATGTGCCGTACGTGGAATGCAGCCGAGGCGACCGCTGCGGGCCGCGCGTTCCATTGCGCCTCGCTGAGCCCGGGCACCATC
This sequence comes from Gemmatimonadaceae bacterium, assembly GCA_031421995.1. GTDB lineage: Bacteria > Gemmatimonadota > Gemmatimonadetes > Gemmatimonadales > Gemmatimonadaceae > Gemmatimonas. Next base: position 13,725 of record JANOPS010000313.1, on the reverse strand, counting down.
TCATGCACGCTCTCGCGCACCTGGAGCAGGATGTGCGCAACCGGTTGGAGGACGGCGGGTACACCGGTCACCGGTCCTCGTTGCCACCATTCTGTGTCGGCCATTGCCGGGATCCCGCGTGAAAAGGTAAGGCCCTGAGCCGGGAAGTTTTTGAAGACGTGAAAGACAAGGCCTGATGGTCGACGTGTTCCCGCCGCCCGCTATTTGCGGGGAACGAGTGCCACCACCCGGACAGGTCCACCGGAGCCGCCGCGGGTTTTGATGGGCAAAGCGAGAAGTACGGCCCCCGTGCGCGGCAACGCATCACAGTTCGCAAGGTTTTCGAGCGCGGGCACGTTCGCAGCGCCCAGCAACCCGTGCACGGCGAAGCTCGGCGCGTTGCCAACATCCGTAGACGGCGAGTCAACGCCAAGCATGGCGACGTCCCGAGCGATAAGGAGCTGCGCTGCCGCAACGCCGAAGCTCGGAAAGTGCAGCACAGAGGGTCGCACGGTCGTATCCGCGCCGAAATACATCGCGGGATCGGTCCAATAGCGGGACCATCCGGTCAGCAATACGACGATGGCGCCGCGCGGGATGCGGCCGAACTCACGTTCGTGTGCCGCGATATCGGTTGGCTGGAGTGCGTAGTCGCGATTGCGGGCGGCTTGCGCACGCACGTCAATGACTACCAGCGGCGCGATGAGTCGGTCGAGCGGGATACGTTCATTCGTCCACCCCGTGCCAGAGCCATGGCGTGGCGCGTCCAGATGCGTCGCGAAGTGCTCGTTGAGGGTGAGCCGAAACATGGCGCCGGTGGCCGACGCAGTAAGCGTATCGAGTCTGAACGGATTGCGAGACCCTGGCCACGCGGTGGCGTCGGCGGCCAGTTCATGCGTCAAGTCGACCATGGTCACGCGCGAAAGGTCGAAGCGTTGCGCGCCTGCCGATGGGCCGACGACGCTCGTCGCGAGGGCGAGCATGCCAGACAGAGCGAGCCGGTGCGCGCCCGAGCGGAGCGATCGTGGCATGTCAAATCTCGGTAGAAGGGGAGACTAGTAACCAATGACCACCTGTACGACGGACAGCTGCTCGGAGGTAGCGTTTCGCGAGCGATTGACGTTATTCCCGATAGACTATTTGAACGGTTGAGGCTCCATGCGCGGACTGCCTCAGACACACTCAAGGTACTGCGTTGTTGATGCTGGTCCAATCTCAAGCTCCGCCAAGCGCTGCGTCACGAAGTGTCTAGAGGTGCAGCAATGAAGATTGTCATGCCCGGGGGCACCCGCGATGAGCCCCGGCCGCGCCGGAGATGCTTTTCAGTTTAATTATCCGGACTGGGCCGGCGCGGCCGGCGATCTATGCAGGCGGTGGCGGGCTGCGTAGTCAGGAATCGGAGAAGGGCGCTCTGACGCGACACGTCGTCGTGGTGTAATTCCCTGGCGGCCCGCGCTTCAAACCCTGACGTGCCACATGCTACTTCGAAATCCGCGCCCGCACGGACGAGTCGACCACCCCACACTTCCCGTGCGCCGTACAGAGCGTCCGCCATCGCACGCCACTCGAATCCAAGCGCGCCAGCAACGACTGCATGCTGCGGTGACTCTGCGCCACGTCGTCTGAATAGATCGTGAGGGCGCCGCGAAAGCCGCGCAGTGCACTCCAGTTGGCAGCGTCGCCAACGAATAGCGTTTCACGAAACAGATACACGGTGCTGCCAGGGGTATGGCCCGGCACCGCATACGCACGGAGCGTGTCTCGACCGAACGCAAAGAGGGTATCGCTCGTCAAAGCGCGGATCGTCACCTCACCCGGCTTGGGTCGTTCGTAGCTTTTGATGTTCTCGGCCACGCGCGGCGCCACGCCCTTGTACGCCGCCGCGCCCGTGAACAGCGGGACTTCACCTTGACCCAATACGAAGGTTGCCTGAGGCACCTGCTTCCAACCGCCGATGTGATCGCGGTGGGCGTGTGTCAGGAACGCCCACCGCACGTCAGCGGTCCGAGCGCCGATCTGTGTCAGCACCGACTCGAGACCGCGTTCGGCGCGTCCCCAGCCGAGGTCGATGACCAAGACGCCGCTGTCCGTTTTCGCGGCGAAGATCATGCTCGACCACGGGCCCGCTGTCGTCGCCGCCGCCGCAAGTGGCAGTGGCGGTATCAGCTCGATGTTATGCGTGCAGGCGACGGCGAGCGTGGCGATACTCGGTATCGCCCGCCACGCGCCGGAGAACGAACGAGTCAGGGAGTTAGACACTCGCCGCAAGTGCGTCGCGCACCGCATGCACCGTGCGCGTCACGGCCGCGGCATCGGTCTGCCAATTCACCACGCACACGCGCATGGCGCGCTGCCCGCGCCAGGTCACCGGTCCAAACATCGCGTCTCCGCCCCGGTTGATCAGGGTGATCACACGATCGGTGTGCACATCGTGATCCTCGGCCGTCGCGCCGGCACGGGGGTCGAGAAACCGCACGAGACCCTGGTTCAGCCGCGCCGGTGACACGACTTCTGCGCCTGGCAGCGCACCAATGCCATTTACCAGTGCCGCGCAGCAGTCGCAGCATCGATCGATCATGGCGGCCACGCCGTCACGGCCGAGTTCCCGAAGCGCGGCATAGGTCGCGACGCTACGGGCGCGTCGCGACCACTCGGGCGTCCAGTCGATCTGGTCTCTCGCGTCATGTTCCGCGACGAAATACGAGTCATGGATCGTGAACGCGCGCCGATGTGCGTCAGGGTAGCGAACCGCCGCAAATCCGCAGTCCTGCGGCACATTCAGCCACTTGTGACAATCGGTGGCCCAACTGTCCGCCAGGTCTATGCCGTCTACCAGGTCACCATATCGGCTGCTCGCCCGCGCGAACAAGCCGAAGGCGCCATCCACGTGCACCCACGCGCCGTGCGCGTGGGCCAAAGGGATCAGTGCACGAAAATCATCGAACGCGGCGGTGTTCAGATCGGCGGCGTTGAGTCCAACAATCGTTGGAGTATCTCCCGCGCGCAGTGCCTGTTCAAGCACCGCTGGCGCAACCGCGCCATCGGACTGTGTCGGCAGCACCACGAGTTGTCGCGCGCCAATGCCCGCGTAGCGCAGCGCGCGATCGAGTGAGACATGACGCACGGCGCTCACCAACACGCGAATAGGCGGAGAGCCGGCGAGACCGTCAGCCCCCACATCCCAGCCCGCAGCGCGCAGCACGTGATCACGCGCGGAGAGGATGCCGACGAAGTGCGCCATCTGGCACCCGGTGGTGAACGCAAAGGACGCACTCGGTGGAAGACGCAGCACATCAAGCAGCCACTTGCCCGCGACCTCCTCGATGACCGACGCGACCGGCGAGGTGGCATAGATGGCCGCATTCTGGTCCCACGCGGCGGTCAGCCACTCGGCCGCAAGCGCCGAGGGCAGGGCGCCGCCGATCACCCACGCGAAGAACCGTCCACCGACGTTGTTGACGATACCGCCGTCCGCCGCGTGCGCGAGCTGGTCGATCACGTGGTCGGCGGGGAGGCCTGCGGCGTCGAGCGGAATGTTGAAGCGTGCGAGGAGCGTGTCGCGCGTGACCACCGGTGCGACAGAAGCGCGATCGATCTGGTCAAGATGGCGTTTGGCGTGGAACATCGCGCGATCAAGAGCGTGGTGCGTCATTGCTCGGGGGGGAAGGGAGATCAAACGAATGCGCTGAATTACATTGCGCGCATGTATGCCAACACGCCATCGGTCTCGGCCCTTGAAGGTAGTCGGCGCTCTCTGCCACGGGTGGCATTTCAAGGCATTGCGGGCGCGTTCTCTGAACAGGCGATCCATCGTTTTTGGCCACAGGGGGCGACGGCGGTACCGAGCGAGACGTTTTCGCTCGCACTGCAGCGGGTCGTTGACGGCACCGCACATTTTGCGGTGATTCCCGTGGAGAACGTGATTGCGGGGCCCGTCGACGCAGCGCTCACGGCCTTGCAGGGCGTCACGGCGCTACGGCAATGCGGCGAGCTTCGACTGGAGATTCACTTATGCGTCATAGGGATCCCGGGCGCATCGCTTGCGGCGGTACGCGTCGTCCACAGCCATCCGATGGCGATCGCACAGTCGGCACGGTTCTTCGCACAGCATCCCTGGTTGCGCCCGACCGTCCATCAGGACACGGCAGGCGCGGCGCGCGACGTTGCCCGCGACGGCGACGCGTCGGTTGCCGCAATAGCCAGTGAGGCGGCTGCGGACATCTATCGGCTCAGCGTGCTTGCGCGCGGCGTGCAGGATGTCCCCGACAACTGGACGCGCTTCGTGGTCATGTGCGCCAACGGCGAATGACGCTCGGCTACGGTCCCTTCACCGCGATCGAGAAGGGACTGGCAGCCGCGTGCTGCTAAGCGGCTATCTTTCCCGGAACGAGTGTCCCCTCTCTCCTCTCGCCCGCCTGACCCATGTCCAATACCCCGTTGCTCGCCCGCCGCCTGTGTTTGACGGTGGCCATGTCTGCGCTCCCCATAGCGCTCTCGGCCCAAGGTGCCGCGCAGGCCGCGCGCACACCTCGCTCCGACAGCATCACGCGGGCCAATCAACTCGATCTCGACGGCAAGACGTCTGACGCGCGCGCGATCTTTGCCGCGCTCATTACCAGTGCGCCCGATGCCGCGGCGAAGGTCGCCGCGCAGCGATCGATGGTGATTTCGTACGCGTTCGACGGCGATTGCACGAACGTCGTGAAGTACGCCGACATGGCGATCGCGCACTACAAGACGCGCGAGCAGGCCGACCCGCAGAATGCGTTTAATACGCAGGGCGAGATTGCGAACGAGGCGGCGCGCGCGTGTATCGACGCAGGCAACCCGGACGTCGCGCTCACCTACTACATGCTGGGAACGAAACTGGCCAACGGTGAACCCGAGCCACGCACGCATGCCAAATCGCTCTGGAGCTTCCGTGTGCATCATGCGATGGGGCGTGTGGCGGCGAGAAAGGGCAATCGCGCCGAGGCCTTACAGCACATCGAGATGGCGCGCAAATCATTGGACAGCGATACCGCGATGGCGCGTTCGCAGCGCCGCTTTCTGCCGTATCTCGAGGGCTATGTCGACCTCTATACCAACGAACTCGCTGGCGCGCAGAAGCACTTGACGGAGACGCTCGCCCTCGCGGGGAACGAGCGGGATCCGTTTTTCACCTATCTGATGGCCATGACGCACGACAAGATGGGGCACGCCGCGGTGGCCAAGGAGTGGTACCAGAAAGCGTATGATCTGGCGAGCGGGCATACGCTGCCCAGCGCCTTTGTACGGCCTAACGCACGGAAGAAGTTGGCCGGAACGATGTAGCCAGCGAATGGGACAGCGGAGTGACCGTCTACCGCGTAGCTTCATCGGTGTCGGTCCTCCCCTCCCCCCGCATTCGCGGAGCATTTCGTATGGCTCGCAGATTTCTTCTGGCGATCGCCGCCGTCCCGGCGGCGTTCTCCACAGCGCTCGCGCAAACCGCTGATCCTGGTCGCGCCGCCGCGTCACCACGCGTCGACTACGCGCTCACCAACGTGCGGATCGTGACCGCGCCCGGAAAGGTCATCGAGCGTGGCACCGTCGTCACCCGTGACGGACGCATCGTGGCGGTTGGTGCCAACGTCGCGATTCCTGCCGGCGTCGTGCGGCTTGACCTAGCCGGACACACCGTCTTTCCCGGACTGATCGACGCAGCCACCAGTATCGGGTTGCCGAGTCCCACGCGCGCGCTGCCTGCCGCAGCTGATGCCGCAGGGGCGCCCGGCCGCGGCGGTGCTGGCGGTGGTGGCGGAGCGCCGCAAGGTGGGCGCGGTGCGCCACTCGGTCGCCCGTCGTCGCCCCAGCCCCCCGTTGTGCTTCCCGAACTTGACGCCGATGCGGAAGCGGCCGACATGTTCGCGCCAACTGATGACGAGCTGAAAGCCTTTCGCGCTGGTGGCGTGACCGCCGTGGGTTTGGTGTTTCAAGGCGGCCTGTTCCCCGGGCGTGTCGGCGCGGCGCTGACCGGCATGCGCGACGGGTCGCGACTGTCGCTGCGCACCGGCGTAGGGCAAGATGTCGCGTTCGGCACGAAGCGCGGCGGGTATCCGGGGACGGGGATCGGCTCCGTTGCCTTCATTCGACAGGCGTTCCTGGACGCGCAGTATGAGGCGCGCGCCGACAAAGCCTTTAAAGCCGGCATCCCCGGTGCGCGTCCGTCGAACGATCCGTTTCAGCGGAGCCTGATGTCAGCGGCCACGAACGGGATCGCGTCGTGGTTTGTCGCGTCGACGGAGCGTGAGATCACGCGCGTCGCCGAGATCTCCACGGAACTCGCGCTCAAGAATCCGGTGGTTGTGGGATCCCAAGAAGGCTGGCGCGCGATCGGGGCGCTCAAGCGCAGCGGCGCGACGGCACTGGTCAGCCTACGCTGGCCGTCGCCCGATTCCACCACCGGTCGAGCGTTCCTCGCGGTCGGCTCGGGTTTGTCTGGTGTGGCCCCCACATCGACGACAGCCGACACGAACGAAGTGCGGGCGAATGCCTCGGTGCTGGTGAAGGCGGGCATCCCCGTGGCGCTGGCCTCGTACGGCGGCGAAAGTGGGACCACGTTCCGCGATCGCATTCGCTTGACCATCGCCGCGGGCATGAGCCCGGACGACGCATTGCGCGCGACGACGATCACGCCCGCCACGCTGCTTGGCATCAACGCAGCGGTGGGCACGATCGAGATTGGCAAGCTGGCCAACTTCGTGATCGTGAGTGGCAATGATCTGTTCGCCGCCGGCGTGCCTATCAAGCACGTGTTCGTTGACGGCCGCCTCTACTAACCCGGAACACTCCCATGCGAATTCTCAGAATTCTCAACACGCTTTCACTCGCCCTGTTGTGTGTGCCCGGGGTGGTGGCCGCACAAGACCTCGCGATCCGCAATGCGACGCTGATCACCATCGCGAATGGTGACGTGCAAGCTGGTACCATCGTGGTGCGCGGCGGCAAGATCACGGCTGTCGGTGCGAACGTGACGATCCCGGCCGGCATGCGCGTGATCGACGGTACCGGCAAGTTCGTCATGCCGGGCATCATCGATGCGCACTCGCACGCCGCACTTGAAGGCGGCATCAATGAAGGCGCCGAGTCGGTAACACCAGAAGTGCAGGTGCAGCTCAAGAATGATGATCCGGTGGTCTACCGCGCGCTGGCGGGCGGTGTCACGGCCGCGCTGTTGCTGCACGGCAGCGCGAACACCATCGGTGGTCAGTCGCGCGTCATCAAGATGCGGTGGGGCCAACCCGTCGACTCGATGTACTTCAAGGGTGCCTTTCGTATCGTGAAGTTCGCCCTCGGCGAAAACGTCACGCGGGCCAGCTCCACCGCGCCAGCCGATGAACGTCGCTTTCCTATGAGCCGCATGGGTGTGGAGTTCACGGTTAACTACTGGTTCCAGAAGGCCAAGGAGTACGACCAGGAGTGGAAGGACTATCGTGAGGCCGTGAAGAAAGCGCCGACCACCATGATGCCGCGCCGCGATCTGCGGCTGGAAGCGCTAACCGACATTCTGCACGGCGACTTGAAGGTGCATTCGCACAGCTATCGTGCCGACGAGATTCTGATGCTGATTCGCGTCGCCGACGAAAATGGCTTCAAGGTGCACACGTTCCAGCATGTGCTGGAGGGATATAAGGTCGCGGACGAGATGGCGAAGCATGGCGCGATGGCATCGACGTTTGCCGACAGTTGGGCGTACAAGGCGGAAGCCTGGGACGCGATTCCGTACAACATGGCGCTGATGTCGGAACGTGGCGTGGTGGTGTCGGTCAACTCCGACTCCGACGAGCGCATTCGCCGTCTATACCAGGAGGCAGGTGTCGGTGTGCGTTATGGCAAGATGAGCGTGAACGAAGCGCTGAAAATGGTGACGCTCAATCCGGCGAAGCAGCTGGGCATCGACAAGATGGTTGGCACGCTGGAGACTGGAAAGGACGGTGACATTGCGGTCTTCTCGGCCCACCCATTTGCACCGGATGCGATGGTGGAATACACCATCATCGACGGGAAAGTGCTCTTTGATCGGTCGCTGGCCAACACGCTGCGCAAGACGGTCACCACGCAGAACCCTGGGGGGACGCACTAATGCGCAGCATACGAACGCAGCGAATGATGGTGGCTGTTGGAGCCGCACTCATGCTGATGGATGTACGCGCGGTGTCGGCGCAAGCGTCGCCGGGTGCAGACAGCACGTATCTGATCAAGGGTGGCACGCTGGTGAATCCCGGCGCGCATCCGATGCCGAACACGGATATTCTGATTCGCAACAACCGCATCGTTGCCATCGGAGCGGCTGCAACCGCGACGAATGCCAAGATCATCAATGCCTCGGGCAAGTTTGTGTACCCGGGGATGATCGATTCCAATACCGGCATCGGTCTTTCAGAAATCGGTGGCTTCCAGACGATGAACTTGCGGAGCGAGATGGGGCAGTTTAATCCGCACATGAAAGCGCTCGTGGCACTCAATGTGGAGAGTGAGATTCTTGGCGTCACGCGGATGAACGGAGTCACGACCGTGATGACGTCGCCGACCGGTGGGGCGATCAGCGGGCAGGCCGCGTTGATCAACACGGCGGGATGGACATGGGAAGATCTCGCGGTGATGAAGTCGGCCGGTATGATGATCAATCCGCCGGGATTGAACGGTGCGGGTGGTCGGGGCGGTCGTGGCGGCGGTGGCGGTGGCTTTGGTGGTCGTGGTGGCGGCGCAGGCGACCCAGCTGCCGCTGCGAAGTTAGCTGCCGATTTCGAGTCATTCATGACGACGTCCAAGGAGTACGATGCGAGTCGTGCGGCGGGCACGGCCAAGCTGGACCTGATTTACGAGGCCATGCGTCCGCTGTTCCGGAAGGAGGTGCCTGCACTCATCACTGCGACGACGGAAACCGGCATTCGCGGCGCCATCGCGTTTGGCGAGAAGTGGGGCATGCGCGTCGTAATCATGGGCGGCAACGATGCGTGGAAGGTGCGCACGCTGTTGGCAGAGAAAAACGTGCCGGTGATTCTCGGCTCTATCGAAAGCGCGCCGGGCGACGATGTCCCGTACGACATCATCTATGCGCAGCCGGGCTTGCTGTATGACGCGGGCGTGAAGTTCGCGTTCTCAACCGGCGACGGGACGAACGCGCGCCACGTGGCGTTTCACGCCGCTCTGGCGGTGGCGTACGGACTGAAGCCCGAGGGCGCGCTGAAAGCGCTGACCATTTGGCCGGCCGAGATTCTTGGTGCGGACAAGGAGATTGGCTCGATTGCGGTGGGCAAGTTGGCCAACTTGTTCATCACCACGGGTGATCCGATGGATATGCGTACGCAGGTCGATGAGGTGTTCATCAAGGGCCGGGAAGTGCCGGACGATGATCGGCACAATCGGCTGTATTTGAAGTACAAGGCGCGGCCGAAGATCATCGTTGTACCGTAGGCTGTTCCTCCGTGGTCTCCGTGTCCTCTGTGATTCAAAAGAAAGTACGATGTTTGTTGAATCACGGGGGACACGGAGTGCAGGGAGGGTGCGATTCAGCAGGGCTACATTGTGAACATGCTTCTGTGTGAAGTTTTCCGTCGCAAAACAATGTGTCGCAAGCACGCCTCCTCCGTGCCCTCCGTGTCCCCCGTGATTCATAACGTCGGTGTTTTGGTGTTTGAACCACAGAGGCCACGGTCGAGGTGTACAGAGGAGTAGCGACCCGCGTGGAACTTCCGCGGTCGTTACCGGCTACCTCAAGGGACAGCCTTTTTGTTCTCACCGCGCGAAAGCGCCAGAGGAGCTACCCGTGACGACCGCTCGTGTTTTCCCTCGTATCAGTAGCCACACGCCTGCACTCATATTGGCATTCGCCGCCTCGTCCACCGTGGCGTCACTGCTGGGCACCGCCCAGGTCGCTGGCGCCCAGGCGCTCGCACAAGCACCCGCAGCCAAGATGGCGGCGCTGCCCGCGGGGGTGACCGTCTTCTCGATCGCCAGCTTCAAGAAACCGTCCGACGCGGAACTCAAGAAGTCGCTCACGAAGCTGCAGTACTCGGTCACGCAGCACGAAGATACCGAGTTCCCATACAAGAACGAATACTGGGACCATCACGCCGCCGGGATCTACGTCGACGTGGTATCAGGTGAGCCGCTGTTCAGCTCAACCGACAAGTTCGATTCGGGAACAGGCTGGCCGAGTTTTACGAAGCCGCTGGCAAAGGAGTACGTGCATACCAAGACGGATCGCTCGTTGTATGCCGAGCGTGTCGAGGTGCGGTCGAAGTATGCCGATTCGCATCTTGGCCATATCTTCGACGACGGGCCGAAACCGCTTGGCCTTCGCTACTGCATCAACTCGGCGTCACTGCGCTTCATTCCGGCGGCACAGTTGGAAAAAGCGGGATATGGCCAGTACGCAAAGCTGTTCGCGACCCGAAAGTAGTCGCGGATCGGTCAGCTACTTCATCGCGTTAAATGCCGATAGCACGTCGAGCAGGTTGTTGCTGGTAAACGTGAACTCGCCGTCGCGAACACGCTGGGCGCCCGGATGTAGCGGGCGCTCAGTTTTCACTTTCAGTACCATCGTATACGGACCGGGCAGCGCGTAGCGCTTCGCGCTGCCGCGGTTGCGGATCGCCTGCTCCACGCCGAGACGGATCTGTTCGGCGGCGCGCTTGGGTGAGAGACCCAACGATGCGTCGTTGATCTCGTCCTTCACCGCCACGGCGCCGATCGGACCCAGCAGCTCGCGTATCTGGGTCACCACCGCGCGGTCGCCGGCGACGAATACCACAGGAACACCGTACAGACCGGCCACCAGCGCGTTGTATCCGCCCTCCGGCAATGACACGCCGTTAATCGCGATGTCGACCACGTTGCCGGTGGATGTATGTTCGAGAATCGCGCTGGGCGTGCCGGCCTTTGCGTGATAGCCGATGAACACCACGGCCGCGAACGAGGAGTCGATGCCCTCCATCATGTTCTTCGGGCCTGAGCTCGCGCCGCGGAGCAACATGGCGCGCGGGTCGACGTCTGTTGGGCGCAAGTTGTTCTTGCTGCCGTGCCCGTCGCGCACCACGACCTCGGTCGCACCGGCGAGGAACGCGCCCTCGATCGCCGCGTTGGTTTCGCCGGCCATGATCGTGCGAAACATCTGGTAATCTGGCCCGGTCGCGCTCACGTCGGGCCCGTTGACCACACCGGCAAGCCCTTCCATGTCGACCGAAATGAAGATCTTCGTGCGACGCGGCGCGGGCGACTGCGCCGCGAGCGGCAGCACAAGCGTGAGCGATGTGAGTAGCATGATGGCGCGGCAGGCTTTGGCAGCAAGGACGGGCATAAGCGCGAAAGGGGCGAGTGGTGAGATATCAGGCGGTGGGCATACCGAGGCAACTAGCGCGAGTGAACGACCAGAAATGCGCGGCGGAGGGTCGAGAGATGTCGTATCCGGCGAGGACTGGTGCATCGAAGGGACTGCCGTTCCGCGCCCACCGAGTACTGCTATTCAGATGCGGGGTTGGACCGAACCCAGTGTTGAAAGAAGGGATCGTCGAAGGCGTAGGCGCCACCCGCCTTTACGTTGCGGGAGAGGACTTCCCGTGCAACCATGTCATCGAGGGCACTCTTGACCGTGCTTTTGGGGCCGAGCCCAAATTCCGTCAACGTCTTTGAGGCGAGCAGCTGTACGTCCGGATTTCTCGCAAGTGTCGCGGCGATGCCTCGAGCAACATCCGTCAGTCCGTCCCACTGCCTTTGATGAACTGCTCCCTGCTCGATCACGAGGTCGTTCATGGCGTAGTCCGCCGCGTCGCGTACCGCGTTCCCGTTTGATCGTGACCAATCCCACGTCGCTCTCGCAAGCTGCACGATGTCGCGTGTTCGCGGACCGGCCATGCGCACAATCGCCGCGGCGACGATGATGTCGATTGCGACGCCAGTCGCCTTTGACCGATCCGCAATCCACTGCGCCATTTCTCCCGGAGGCACCGGCTGCATATCCAGAACATCCACGACCTTCCAGAGTCCGGCCTTCTTGTCCTCCAGCATCTGTTCGACCAGCGTCCGCTCAGACCCAGCCAGTACATACGCGATCCGTCGATGGCGTTCCAGCATTTCCTTCAACTGCCACGCGACGTCCGCGCCGTACCATCGGCCCAGACGTTGAAACTCGTCGAGACAGAGTCCGATGGTGATTCGTCGTGTTTCCAATTCGGCTTCTACCGCGTCGAGTACGTCTGTGATCAGCAGAGGATCCTGTGGGCTCACACTTGGCGACACCTGAAACGTCACCGATGGCTGCCCTGTTGCATCCGTTGACGCTTGCATCGAGAAGGCCCCTGGACGCAGCCGAGCAAGGAGTCGGCTGGCGCGATCGCGCCAGCGGTGACCAAGTTCTCGGTGCAGCGCCGTAAGTATGCGCTGCGCGGCGGCTGATGCCGTGGTTGCGACTGCGAGGTCGACGATGATGACGGGGTGCCCCCGCTTCCGTACGTGCCGTGCCGCCTCGTGGATCGTGGAGGACTTTCCGAGTCTGCGCTCGCCATACACGAGCAGTCGCGCGCTGGGGTCCACCAGTGTGTTGGCAATGCGATCGACCTCTGAGCGGCGATCACAGAATCCCGCGCCTTCCGCGTGATGCCCAATGACGAATGGATTTCTCACGGAGGGCGGAGCGTGTCGACTGGACGGCGGCATATCGCTCAGTGCGGGGGTTTCCGGTCCGATGTTTATCGGACCGCCTTTCGTCGCACTGTAATGTACAGCCCGCGTAGCCGACGGGGCAACGCCCCCCAGGCGGTGCGGCAATGGTGGGACAGCCTCAAATTCAGATGGCTGCGGGCCCGACATCACAGTCAAAAAAGGGACGGCGGTGCATCGGCTAGAACAGCACCGCGGCCATGCGCCGTCGCCAGTCGCGCACGACGGTGTCGTCCTCGATCATTTGCAACGCCTCAACGAGCGCCGCCCGCGCCTGGCTGTCCTCGTCATGCTTCTCGTCCCGCAGCATGTCGACGAGTTGTTCAAGCCCCGCGGTCGTGTCGCCACGCAAGACCAAGCGCATCGCCTCCGCGTGCCGCGCGTCGGCAGTGACGCTCTCCGCACGGCGTTGCAGCGCCAGCCGAGCGCGAGCGCGTACCGCTCTGGCCTCTTGATAGAGTGCGGCCGGCAGTGCTTCCAGCATACGCGACGCCTCGTCGAGCTCGTCGTGGCCGAGCAACGCGAGGGCGAGGTCCAACTTGAGCGAGTCTTTGGCCGGCGTTGCGACGAGCGCCGCACGCAACTGGGCGATGCGTTCAACCGGATCATCCGACAAAACCACCGGCGCGGCACCACCCACGTCGATCCTGCCACGGGCGATCCGATGCTGCCCGACCGCACCGCGACCTACGAGGGCGTGACCGCCATGGTCATTCGCGGAGCTGAGCTCTCCCGCATCAGGGGGCCAGAGCTGGCGGCCCTGGCGGGATGGATACTGTCAGGTGGCACCCTTGCCGTGATCCCGTCGAGACCGGAGGACCTCCGCACGCCTCCGCTCACCACGATGCTGGGAGGCGAGGTCCACCGGGGCCCAACCAACGCCCTGCTGTTCTCCCTCCCAGCGGCGCGCAGGTCGGACGCGAGCTCCTTCACCTCCCCTGATGACGATCCGCTGGTGTCCCCGCTGGATTTCCAGTCCCCCGACGGCGTCAAGCCCACAAGCCCTCTCCTGTTCCGACCTGGCGGCCGGCGGGCTGTGCTTCCCATCGGCCTCCCGGCGCCAGG
>JANOPS010000312.1:0-6619 GCA_031421995.1 Gemmatimonadaceae bacterium | reverse complement strand
GTCAATCAGTCCAACCCCCACCCGCTGTCAATCAGTCCAACCCCCACCCCCAGTTCGTCTGTCCAACCCCCACCCGCAGTTAGCTTGTGTTATGGCCGACCTCCCACGGATCCACCTGCCAACCCACCGGGAGATCCCCGCCCCCGCCAGCGATGCCCTTGGCCCCGCCCTCAATGCGGCCCAGGCCGCTGCAGCCGGCCACGGCGACTCCCCTCTCCTTATAGTTGCCGGCGCCGGCTCCGGCAAAACCCGCACGCTCATCCATCGGGTCGCCCACCTCATTGGCCGCGGCGTCCCCCCAAGCCGCATCCTCCTCCTGACGTTCACTCGACGCGCGTCGCAGGAAATGCTCGATCGCTGCCAACGACTCGTCGGCTCGGCCTCCCAGCACGTGCAGGGCGGCACCTTTCACGGCATCGCCCACAAGTTGCTCCGACGGTTTGGTCCGGCCGCCGGACTGCCCGCCGACTTCACCATCCTCGACCAAGGCGACGCCGGAGACCTGATGGGACTCGCCCGCGCCGACATGGGATTCGCCGAGTCGGCCAAATTGCCCAAGTCGGCCCCGCGCTTCCCGCGAGCCGAAACGCTGCTCGGGATCTACTCGCGACACATCAACACCGATCGCCCCATCGCCGACCTCATCGGCGAACAGTGGCCGCATTTCCTGGCCTGGACCGGCGACATCGAGTCGCTCTTTCGCGACTACGTGCGACGCAAAAGCGAACGCAACCTGCTCGACTACGACGATCTGCTGCTCTCCTGGGCGTTGCTGCTCGAACAGGCCCCGCCGATCGCCGAGCAGATCCGGGCGCTCTACGATCACGTCCTGGTCGACGAGTACCAGGACACCAATCCGCTGCAATCGCGCATCCTCCGCGCACTCTGCACTAGCGGACGCATTACCGTCGTCGGCGACGATGCCCAGAGCGTCTACGCCTTCCGCGGCGCCACTATCCGCAATATCCTCGATTTCCCACAGCAGTTTCCCGGCACGGAAATCATCACGCTGGAGCGCAACTATCGCTCCGTCGCGCCGATCCTCGAAACCACCAACGCGCTCATCTCGCGCAGCCGCGAACGGTACTCCAAGCAACTCTGGACCGAACGCACCGGCGGCGAGCCGCCCTGGCTGGTGACCGTCCGCGACGAACACGAACAAACGCGTTTTGTCGTGGACCGGATTCTCGAATTGCACGACGAAGGCATGCCGCTCCGCGAAATGGCCGTACTCTTCCGCGCCGGGTACCTCTCGGCCAATCTCGAAATCGAACTCGCCAATCGACGCATCCCGTACGAAAAATGGGGCGGACTGAAATTCCTCGAAGCCGCACACATCAAAGACATCCTCGCCTTCCTGCGCGTACTGGAAAATCCGCGTGACGAAGTAAGTTGGTATCGCCTGCTGCGCCTGCTCCCAGGCGTTGGCGACGCGACGGCGCGCGCGGCCGTGCTACTCCTGACCGAGCACAATTGGTCGCCCATGGCGATCGGCGCCGTGCGGTCCCCCGCCCGCGCCAAGCCCGCGCTGCACGCGCTCTCCGCGCTGTTGGATGGCATGCAGCGCGTGAACGTGCAGGCGCCTGCCGAGGCGATTCGGCTGGTGCGGCAGTTGTATGATCCGATTCTCCGCGCCACCTACGACGACGTGATGCCACGCACCGCCGATCTCGACCAACTGGAAGTGATTGCCGCCGGCTATCCGGACCGCTCAACCTTCCTGTCGGCACTGGCCCTTGAGCCGCCAAGCAACACGCAGGATCTCGCCGTGGGCGGCGACGACGAATCCGATGCCCTCATCCTGTCTACCGCCCACTCCGCCAAAGGCAAAGAATGGGATGCCGTCTTCGTGATCTGGGCGGCCGACGGCATTTTCCCAATGGCACGCACCGCCGACAAAGACGACGAAGTCGACGAGGAACGACGGCTGTTGTACGTCGCAATGACCCGAGCCCGTGACCAACTCTACGTCACGTACCCGCTGCACAGCTATCCCTCGCGCACCGGCGCCGATTTCGCGTACGGCCAATTGTCGCGATTCCTCGATCCCGGTGTGCGCGCCACCATGCAGCGCGTCACGCTCGGCGCCGATATGCCGCCGGCGCTGCCGTCCATGCGCGATGCACCGGTCATCGACCTGCGTGCACTCCTTCGCGGTCGACTCGGCGCGCCATAGAGCGTCGTATGACGCCGTAGGACGCCATAGGACGCCATAGGACGCCGTAGGACGCCGTAGGTCGCCGTAGGACGCCATTGGGCGCCGCAAGACGCCGCATGCTGCCGCGCGGTCGTCCACGGATCAGAGTGTAAGCAGTCGGTACGGGCAGTTCCGCTTCGCATCGCGTTCCGACACTTTCCAGTGTGCCGTGCCAGCTCGTCTCCCTTATGCCCCTCCGCTCAATGCGTTCTTCTCTTCTATGTGCCGCGCTGCTGATGGCCGCGGGTCCTCTTCATGCGCAGCGCGTCAAAGCCGCAACGCGCACGGTACCGCGCGATTCGTTCGCCCTGTCGGCAACGCTCCCGATCGATCCCGCCGTCCGGATCGGAACGCTACCCAACGGCATGCGCTACTACGTGCGCCGCAACGCCAAGCCAGAACAGCGCGCCGAGTTGCGACTGGTGATCAACGCGGGCTCCACGCTGGAAGAGGAATCACAGCGTGGACTTGCGCACTTTCTCGAGCACATGGCCTTCAACGGCACGAAGTCGTTTGCCAAGAACGATATCGTCAAATACCTCGAATCAATCGGTGTGCGCTTTGGCGCCGACCTGAACGCCTCAACCGGTTTTGACGAAACGATCTATATTCTGCCCGTGCCCACCGACAGCGCGGGCATTCTGGAGAAGAGCTTTCGATTTCTGGGCGATGTGGCGAGCGGCATCCTGTTCGACTCGCTCGACGTGGTCGCGGAACGCGGCGTCGTGATGTCCGAATGGCGCGATGGTCTGGGGGCCGGCGAACGTGTTCGCAATCAACAGTTCCCGGTCATCTTTCGCGGGTCACGGTACGCCGATCGCATTCCGATCGGACTCCCAGCGGTCATCGAATCAGCCAATCCGTCGCAACTCCGGCGGTTCTGGCGCGACTGGTATCGTCCCGACCTTATGGCGGTTGTCGCGGTCGGCGACGCCGACCCGGCCGTGCTCGAAAAGCTGATCCGCAGCACGTTCGCGGCGATTCCCAAGCGCGCGAGCGCGCGCCCACGCACCGTCGCCGCCGTACCCACGCATGATTCGACCCTCGTCAGCATCGCGACCGACCCCGAGGTGACATCATCATCGATCGGCGTGCTCTGGAAGCTTCCGCCCACGGGAACACGCACCGTGGGAGATCTGCGACGTGTACTGGTGCGGCGCCTCTATACCAACATGCTCAACGGGCGTTTTAGTGAGTTGTCACAGAAACCCGGGGCGCCGTTTGTCGGCGCCGGTGTTGGAGGCGGGACATTTGTGCGAGCCAGCGACTACTACTCGCTGGACGCCGGTGCGAAGGAAGGTAAGGTCCTGGAATCGCTGCAAGTGCTTCTGACCGAAGCCGAGCGCGTGCAGCGGTTTGGATTTCTGCAGAGTGAGTTGGATCGTGGTCGCACCAACCTGTTGCGCGCCTTTGAGCGCGCGTACACGGAGCGCGACAAGACGCCGTCATCGTCCTTCGTTGATGAGTACATCGCACACTACTTGTCGAAAGACGGCATCGCCGGCATTGGCTTTGAATACGACGCCGCCAAGCGCCTGCTGCCCACCGTCACACTGAGCGAGCTGAACGCGTTGGGGCAGGCGCGCAGCGGCGCTGCCAATCGCGTGGTCACCGTGACCATGCCGAAAAAAGATGGCTTGGTCGTGCCGACCGAAGCCGACGTGCGCAAGGTCTTCGGGACGGTACTCGCGTCGAACATCACCGCCTGGACGGAGACCGTCGCCGACGGCGCCCTCGTGGCGAAAGCGCCAGCCGCGGGCAAGATCGTCGCGGAGAAGCGCTACGACAGTATCACGCTCACTGAGTGGACGTTGTCGAACGGGGTGAAGGTGTACGTCAAACCCACGGACTTCACCGCCGATCAAGTGCTGATGACGGCCTGGAGTCCCGGCGGTGTCAGTCTGCTTCCCGATGGTGACGTGTTTCGCGCGGCCTTGACCACGACGGCAATCGAACGCGGCGGCGTTGGCGATTTTTCACTTATTGACCTGAACAAGAAACTGACGGGGAAGGTCGCCAGCGTGTCGCCGTTCATCAGTGACCTGAGCGAAGGGCTGAGCGGTCGTGCGTCGCCCAAGGATCTGGAGACCATGATGCAGCTGATCTGGCTGCGCATGACCGCACCGCGAAGCGACACCACCGCCATGCAGGCGCTCACGCAGCAGTTTGATGCAGTGCTGAAAAACAAGGATGCGAACCCCGCTGCGGTGTTCAGCGACACGGTGCAAATGACGCTCGCCAACGGCAGCCCGCGCGTTCGCGCGCTCTCCGTGGACATGCTCAAGGAGCTGGATCTGACGCGGATGGCCGCGATCTACCGTGACCGGTTCAGCGATGCCAGCGACTTCTCGTTCTTGTTTGTTGGCAACGTGGACCTCGCCGTCCTGAAGCCCATGGTGGAGCAGTGGCTGGGCGCGCTGCCCGCCGCGGGACGTAAGGAAACCTTCCGCGACGTCGGCCCCAAACTGTTCAGCGGCACGATCGACAAGATCGTGCGCAAGGGATTGGCGCCACAAAGCCAGACCGCACTCGTGTTGGCGGGCGCAGAATCGTGGACTCGCGAACAGGCGTATCTGCTGTCTGCCGTGGGCGAGGTGCTTGAAATGCGACTGCTGGACCGCTTGCGCGAAGCGCTCGGCGGCACCTATTCGGTCACGGTGAATACGAACTTCTCACGTCGCCCACGACAGGAGTGGCAACTCGTGATCGGCTACGGCTCGGCGCCAGCAAAGGCCGATACGATGTACAACGCCGTGCTCCAGGAACTCGATTCGCTGCGTCGCGTGCCGCCGACGGCCGCAGAGGTGGAACGCGTACGCGAACAGCAACGCCGCGAAGTGGAGCTCGCCCGGAAGCAAAACGGGTGGTGGATCGGCACGCTGCAAGGACGCTTGGACAACGGCGACGACGTGACAACGGTGTTTGCCGACGACGCACTGATCGCAGGGCTGAGCGCAGAGAAGATTTCTGTTGCGGCGAAGAGGTTTTTGAATGCGGCGAATCGAGCGCGGTTTCTGCTGCTGCCGGAGAAGTGAGGGGTGAGGTGTGAGGGGACGGAGGGGTGAGGGCACATACAGGCGTGGGCTGTGAGCTTTGCGGTTTCAGGCTTGAGCGCCTGCTTGAGGGGTGAGATGTGAGGCTTGGGCGACTCAAGGTTTGAGGTTTGGGGCTTGAGGCGCGCTTTGCTCGGCTTCTCGCCCCCTCAAACCCTACTGTTCCGCTGTACGTCCCACTCGAACCTCCGCGTCGGTGCTCGGCGCGCCCGCAGCGATGCGGCGAACCACCGTCTTCCGCAGTCCAATCGTCATTTTGCGAATCTCGACGATTTCTCGGACGTACCAGTCGCCCCGACTGCCCAGCAGTTTTCTATCGTGCGCGAGAATGAGCTGCTGCTCGGCCTCATTCGCGGAACCGATCGCCGTCAGGAGATGTCGAGCAAATGCCGGATCATCGAAAGCTGCCCCTTCGGCGATGTTCCATACGATTGAGCCGATGGAGCGCGAGAGCTCTGCGCTCAGCCCTGGGATCGCGCGAGCGCGTTGACGGAACGGTGATTCGTGCACGGAAAGCTGGAACGCCTTCGCACGAGTCAGCACGTTGATGTTGGTTGGATTTCGCATGCACCAACATGCCAAAGCCAGCGCCACACCACACAACCCCCACATTGCCCGAAGGGCAATTCCATCGCACCTCACACCTCAAACCTGAAGTCGCCTCAAACCTCACACCTGAGTCGCCCAAACCTCACCCCTCACCCCTCAAGCGGGCGCTCGAGCCTGAAACCGCAAAGCTCACAGCCCACGCCTGTAGGTGCCCTCACCCCTCCCTCACCGCTCCCCCCTCCGCTGTTCCCGCAGCACCACCGCAGCGATCGCCCGCCGCAACCCTCTCCCCTCAGCAAAGTACACGGAGTCAAACCCCGCCAACCCCTCCGCATACACGCGCCGCGACAACAGCACCGCGTTGTTCAGCTTCACTTTCGACGCCCACCCCTCCGGATATCCGTGCAGTTGCGGCGCGATTGAGTCTACGAGCCGCCTCCGTGCCGCCGCGTAGACCGCGTCCCGCGCGGCAATGCGCTCAACCCTCGCGCTATCCGGCAGCGCCAAAAACACCGAGTCGATCTGCATCGACAGTCGCTCCCAAAACGCGCCGAGCAGCAGATCGTCCTGCCAATCGTGCTCGGCGCGCCGTAGTAACACCGAATCGCCGCGGGCGCGAAAGAACTCTTCTGCACCGCGCCCTCCCACAAACGTCGCGAACGACTCGTTGAACGACACGTTGCCCTTTGCAAAGAACGTATTGTGCAGCAGTTCGTGAATCACCGTATTCACGAGCGTCACCGAATCGGCTTTGACGGTGGTGCTCACCAATGGATCGTTAAACCAACCCAGCGTGCTGAAGGCCGACGACGCCCCGAGC
>JANOPS010000311.1:0-13300 GCA_031421995.1 Gemmatimonadaceae bacterium | reverse complement strand
CCTCAGCGTTGAGGATTGAGCGCCTGCTTGAGGGATGAGGAGCGAGCGGTTAGCCCTGCTCAGGGCTGAGGCCTCAGGCTGGAGCTCTCCCCTGACCGGCTGAGAGCTGAGAGCCCACGCCTGTGGTGCGCCTCACCCCTTCTTTTCCTCAGGCCTGAGCGCTCAGGCCTGCTCCCATGCTGTCGCTCTCCCCTCGCAGTGCCGTGTGCCGTTCGCGGTGTTTCAAGATGGACACGAGCTATCGCAGCAACTGGACCCCGTTGAGGCGCGCCAGCGCGCGATCAAACGTGACGAGGGTTGACTGGTCGAGCACGGCGCCTGCGTGAATCAAGCGATCCACAAACCCCGCGGTGCTCTTTGTTGCCTGTCGAGTCGCCGGTTCCGCCAACACGTGGGGTGCGATGCCGTTGCCGCGAATACGGCTGTCGTTGAGCAGGGCACGGAGCGCGTCGATGGCGTCCGGGTGCGGCACACCGTAGTGGTAACGCAGCGCGTGGTACGATTCGGCCACCGCCAGATCTGAGACCGTGACGGGCAAAGCGGCCGCCGCGACGCACGCGCGCGCGGCCTCTAACTGCTCGGTCGGCTGCCCCGTGATCAGCCGCAGCACGACGGAGGTGTCGAGGTCGAGGCTCACTAACGCGGCTCGCGCGCGCGGCCCCGCGCCACGCTTTCGCGCACCGCCGCTGGCGTATGATCGGACACCGCGCGTCCGTAGTGCGAGAGCGAACCGAGCCAGCTGGGGCGCCATGTGCTGGCGTCAGCGTCGGGATCGGACGGCGTCACCGTAGACGGCGCGTTGAGCACGTGTAGCACGCCGTCCGCGACCAATTCGCGCACGGTGCGGCCTCGCTTGACCGCCTCGATCTTGAGGCGGCGATACAACGCGTCATCAAACTCGATGGTGGCTTTCATGTAAACATGTTACCCAGCAAACCATCCTTTTCGCAATGGCCGTCGGCGGGGCCACAACTAGGTGCAGGGTGGCGTGCTTCGCGCGCACGCCACCGAGCGCGCCAGTCGACGTACCCCATCCACGAGCAACGGCGTGTCGTAGTGTGCGAAACTCAACCGTACGTGATGGGCGAATCCCTGGCCGGACACAAACCGCGATCCCGCATGGAATCGCACGCCCTCCGCGGCGGCGATCGGCTGCAGGCACAGCGCCGAAAGCGCGCTCGGCAACTGCAGCCATACGAAATAGCCGCCCAGCGGTTCGACCAACGTGGCGTCGGGCAGCGTGGCGCGCAACGCGCGACACAGGGACGCTGATCGTTCGGCGTACACCTGCTTCAGGCCATCCAAGCCGGCGTCGACGAGCCCCAGCTCCATCATGCTGCGCATCACACCCGCCACAAACGGATTGAGTCCGCCACCACTCTGCACCAGCCCCGAGTCCATCAACGTGTTTAGCAGCGCTGGTGCGCCGTGGATCCAACCGAGTCGCAGCCCAGGAGCGCAGATCTTGGAGAATGATCCAAGCGACAACACGCGCGCGGACTGCACGTGCGCGGCAAACGGAAGCGGCGGTGCGGTGCCGAAATCGAGGAGTGGATACACTTCGTCGGCGACGATCAACAGGTCATGCTCGCGGCTGACCGCGAGCAGCTGCGCTCGCCGGTCTGCCGACATCGTGGGCTCCTCCACGAAGATGGTGTCGCCGGGTCGCGAACGTCTCGTCGCCTTGGTCGGCACCGTATTGCAGCAGCGAGGCGTCGCCGTGACGCAGGCAGTGATCGGCCGCGACCCGCAAGGCGTCCAACGGCAACAGCGAGAGTGACGGCTGCCCGTTCCCGAAGTCGATGATCCTGTCGCCCGCCAAGCCAACGGAGGTTCCGGTCACGTCAGCCTGCCGCGCGGGAGTATCATGTGCCGCAATATGCTCCCCAACGCACGAGTCGCGACGGGGCGAAAGCAAAGGGTCCGCCCCACCGATACATTACGGAGTGGTACTCACCGTTCTCTTCCGCGTTGTCGGCCTGCTGGTCGCGCTGTGCCTGAGCCTCTCGGGCGCCGGCCTGTCGGTCGTGCACGGCATGAACCACGCGCACGAAGCCCGTGAGCATGGTGTAAACGTCACGGCCAGCCCCTTTGCCGTTCCGACGGTCGAAGATGGCGAGCACGGGCACGACCACGAACACGCGGTCATCGATGTCGCCGTCACACGGGGCGACGACACGCGCAGTACCGAGTTGGTCGCGATGCTGATGCCAACGTGCCAGCGGTCGCCAACGCGTACAGAGATCGCCTCGCCGACGATGAGCGCGCCACCGCTCCTGTTGCGACCCGGACCTGAAACTGGCCCGCAGTGCGGGCCGCGCGCGCCGCCTCTCAGCTAACCGTTCCGCCCGCGTCATTCACACGGCTCTGCCGTGGTGAGTGCGATGCTGGCGGCGCGTGGTGTGCTGTGCAGGTCCGTCCCGACGTCACTCGCGACCGCGCGTGGCATGTCGGGCTCACTCCGTTCTGCAACAGGTCAGCCCGTGTCTCCTCTCCTCTCGTTCCGCGCGCCCAACGCTCGCGGTCTGCGCGTTCGTCGCACGGCAGGTCTACACCGGCCCGCGCGCGCTCGTCGCGATGTCGTGCCGATCGCCCTCGCACGGTGCGCGTTCGTACTGGCCCTCATCGGCCCTCGGCCCGCTGTCGCACTGCAGCCGCCCAGCACCACGATGGTGCCCGACACGATCGCCCCGCTCACCCGCGCCGCAGCGCAAGCAGCGGCGCGTCGCATCAGTCCTGAGCTGCGCGCGGCGCGCGAGGCCGTCGTTGCCGCCGTCGCCCGAGAACATCAAGCCGCCGCACTGTTGAATCCGTTGCTGGCCTACGGTCGCGAGCAGACCGCACGCACTGGCCAGTCCAACGCACAAGACATCGCGCAGATCGAGCAGGCGGTGGAGATCGGCGGGCAGCGGTCTGCTCGACGGGTCGCCGCGCGACTCAAGCGCGAGGTGGCCGAAGCGCGGCGGGATGTACTGGGGCAACAAGTTGATTTCGAGGTCGCACGCGCGCTGGCCACGTTAGCGGCCGCCACACGACGCGAGCAACTTGCCAACGACGCCATGCGCACGTTTGTCGAGGCGGAACGCGTGCTCACGGAACGACTGGCCGCCGGCGATGTATCCGGCTACGCAACGCGCCGCTTGCGATTGGAATCCGCGCGATACGCCGCGCAGCGTGCAGAAGTCGCGCTGTCCGTTCGGACGGCACGCATTGCACTGGCGTCGCTGGTCGGCATCGCTTCACACGCGGTCGTCGTGTTGCCCGACGCTACGCTAGCGCAGCGGGCACTGGAGCAGCGGGCACTGGAGCAGCGGGCACTCGTGGCCGAGGCAATGCCTTCGCTCGACTCGCTACGCGGGCTCGCCCTGCGGTCGCGCGCGGACCTTCGCGCGAGCGAACTCGACGTGGCGATCGCGGAAGCCGACGCGCGACTGGCCGCGGCCGAGCGCGTCCCGTCGCCGGTCTTGTCGGCGGGCTACAAGCGTGAGCGCATAAATGACGCGGGTGCCGGCGGTGCGGTGCAACTGCACGGCTTCGTGGCAGGGCTCTCGCTGCCGCTGCCGCTGTTTGACCGTCGGCGCGGCAATATCGTCGCCGCGCAAGCGGATACGAGGCGCCTCAGCGCCGAGGCCGACGGTTTCCGACGAAGCGTGCTTCGTGAGGTGGAAGAAGCCTACGAATCGTGGCGCGCGATCGACGGACAATTGGCACTCTTGCGCCCGCAGTTGGGAGAAAGTGCGCAGATCGCCCTGCGGGCCGTGCAGACTGCCTACACCGAAGGCGAGATCACGTTGGTGGAATGGCTCGATGCCGTGCGTGCGTATCAGGACGCAGAATCAACGCTCACCATGCTCGAAGCGGACGCTGTCATTCGGCGTGCGCTGTTGGAGCGCGCAGTGGGCCAACCCCTTTTCGCGAGCGACGCGCGATGACTGTGATGACACTTCGTGCTCAGCGCGCGCGCCTCGGCGCAGCGACTGCCCTCGTTCTCGCGGTTGCACATGCGAGTGCCTGTCGTGATGCGGAAACCCCGGATACGAATTTGGCAGCGAACGGCGCCGCGGAGGCGGAACCAGCGGGCGGTGCGATCACGCTCTGGACCGACTCCACTGAATTGTTCATGGAGCACCCGGCGTTGATTGTGGGCGCGCCCGACAAATTCGCGGTGCACCTGACCGACATAACCGACTACGCGCCCCTGCGCAGCGGACGCATTACGCTCACGTTTGCGCCGCGCGCCGGTGGCACGCCGCTGGTGGTTGTGCAGGAAGCGCCGCGTTCGCCAGGAATTTACGGACCAAGTCCCGCGTTCACCGCAGCCGGCGTGTACGACCTGACCATTCTCGTGGAAAGCCCGCAGGCGCACGACCGCATTTCGGTGCCAGGACTTCGTGTCTATCCGAATGTCGCGGCTGCACCCAAGGACAGCGGCGGTGCAGACGACGGCATCGCGTTCCTCAAGGAGCAGCAGTGGAAGACGCCGGGCTTTCGCACCGAGTTTGCGGTGACTGGAAATGTGGGCGCAACGTTTGAGGCATCGGGCGTGCTGCAACCCGCGGCCGGTCGATTCGCGAACGTCACGTCGCCAATCAGCGGGCTGGTCGATGCTCGCGGCGTGGCGACGTCGCCCGTACCCGGTCAGCGTGTTCGCGCGGGCGAGGTGCTGGTATTTATCACGCCCTCCTTGAGCGAAAGCGGGAGCGCGCTGGCGCAGGCACGCGCAGTGCTGCGCGAAGCGGAGGATGAGGCGGCGCGCGCGAAACGGCTCTTTGCCGTAGAGGCGATCGCCGAGCGTCGGGTGCACGAAGCGGAGAACCGCTTACAGGCGGCGCGTGAAGCGTTGGCCGGGCTTGGAGGTGGTGCGCTCACGGCCAATGGGACCATCGCCGTGCGCTCGCCGATTGCTGGCGTCATCAGCGCGCGTAGCGTCACCGCCGGTGCACGCGTAGACGCGGGAACGCCGCTGTTCACGGTGGTCGATCCGTCTGTCGTCTGGCTGCAGGTGAACGTGCCCGCGGTGCGTGCTGGCGATGTGAGTCGGGCATCCGGCGCAGAGTTTCGCATTGAAGGCAGCGCGCGTTCTTATACGGCTCGGCGCACGCTCTCTATTGGCAGCATGATCGATTCGCTGTCACGCACGGTGCCCGTGCTGTACGATGTGTCAAACGCCGATGGTTCGCTCAAGATCGGCGCCGTGGCGCGCGTGCTGGTCAAGACTGGCCAACGCAGCACTGGCGTGGTGATCCCATCCAGCGCGGTGTTGGATGAAGACGGTCGTGCGATTGTGTACGTGCAAGTGAGCGGAGAGCGCTTCGAGAAGCGTGAGGTGATGGTACTGGGCGTGGAGGGCGCCCGTACCGTCGTGACCTCGGGCATTCGGCCTGGAGAACGCGTGGTGTCTGGCGCGGCGTATCAGGTGCGACTGGCATCGTTGTCCACGAGCGTGCCGGCGCACGGTCACGAGCACTAGGCCTCCAACTATGCTGAATGCTCTCATCGCGTGGTCGCTCCGCAACCGGGTGGTCGTACTGGTGGCATCAATACTCTTGCTGATTGCGGGCGCGTGGACGGCATCGCGCATGCCGGTTGATGTGTTTCCTGACCTCACGGCACCAGCCGTCACGGTTCTCACCGAAGCACATGGCATGGCGCCGGAGGAAGTGGAAGCGTTGGTTTCGTTCCCCATTGAAACGGCGGTGAACGGTTCGACTGGTGTGCGGCGCGTGCGTTCCTCAACGGCGCAAGGCATTTCCGTTGTATGGGTAGAGTTTGATTGGGGTACCGACATTTTCCGCGCGCGGCAGATCGTTGCCGAAAAACTGGCCGCCGTCACGAATGCGTTGCCACGCGGCATCGCTGCGCCAACGTTGGCCCCGGTGTCGTCGGTGATGGGCGAGATCATGATGATCGGGCTCACGTCGTCGACGTCGGTCACGCCCACGGTGTCCGTCATGGAGTTGCGAACGATTGCCGATTGGACCCTTCGTCGACGATTGCTGGCCGTGCCGGGCGTGGCGCAAATCATTCCCATCGGCGGCGAGGTAAAGCAGTACCAGGTGATTGCGGATCCGGCGCGCATGCTGGCAACCGGCGTGACGCTGGCGCAGGTGGTGCGAGCAGCCGAAGGGTCGAACGCCAACGCGGCAGGCGGCGTGTACATGGAGAAGGGGCAGGAGTACGTGATTCGCGGCATCGGACGCGCGCAATCCGCCAGTGACATTGGTCAGACCGTGGTGGCGGTGCGTGGGGGCATCCCGGTGCTGCTGTCGCAAGTGGCCGACGTGAAAGTTGGTGCCGCACCGAAGTACGGCGACGGCTCGGTGAACGCGGCCCCCGCGGTCGTGCTGGCGGTGCAAAAGCAACCGGGAGCGAATACGCTCGAGCTCACGCGGCGCATCGAACGCGAGCTTCGCGAGATGCAACGCACGCTGCCCGCGGGCGTACACATCGAAGCGGAGCTTTTTCGGCAGGCAAGCTTCATCTCCGTGGCGGTGTCGAACGTGCTCAAAGCGCTCCGCGATGGCGGGGTGCTGGTGGTGGTGATCTTGTTCCTGTTCCTGTGGAATGTGCGTGCCACCCTTATTTCGTTGGTCGCGATCCCGTTGTCGTTGGTGGTGGCGATCTTTGCCATGAAGCTGTTTGGCATAAGCGTCAACACGATGTCGCTGGGCGGCATGGCTATTGCCATCGGCGCGCTGGTCGACGACGCCATTATCGACGTGGAGAACGTGTTTCGTCGGCTCAAAGAAAATCACCATCGTGCCCCGGCACACAAGCAGCCCGCGTTGCGCGTCGTCTTCGACGCATCGCGGGAGATCCGGGCAAGTATCGTGAAGGCGACGCTGATCATCATTGTGGTGTTCTTACCGCTGTTTTTCCTGGGTGGCGTAGAAGGTCGGTTGCTTCGCCCACTGGGCTTTGCGTATGTCGTGGCAATTCTTGCATCGTTGCTGGTCGCGGTAACCATCACGCCGGTGTTGTGCGCCTATCTGCTGCCCAACTCGCGCGCCGTGCAGACCGAGCAGGAGAGTGGGTTGGTGCGGTGGCTCAAGGCGCGCTATGCACCGCTGCTAGAGCGCGCCATCACGTACCCGCGCAGCGTCTTGGCCGCGGCATCGCTGGCGTTGCTTGTGGCGTGCGCCGCGATTCCGTTTCTTGGATCGGCCTTTCTGCCGGAGTTCAACGAGGGAGCACTCACGGTGAGCGTTGTCACCGTACCGGGTACGTCACTTGACGAATCGAATGGCATCGGACGTCGCGTGGAAGAACTGCTGCTGGCCCGCAAGGAAGTCGTGAACACCGATCGGCGACAGGGACGTGCGGAGCTGGACGAGCATGCGCAGGGTGTGAACGCCGCCGAGATCGACGTGACGCTCAAGGATGGCATAGACAAGGCGGCGTTATTTGCGGCGCTGCGCGACGAGTTTTCGGCCATCCCCGGTACCAACGTCACGATCGGGCAGCCCATCGGACACCGTATCGACCATATGTTGTCAGGCACACGCGCCAATATCGCGGTCAAGATTTTCGGGCCCGACTTGTATCAACTGCGACAAGTCGGCGCGCAGGTGCGCGACGCGATGCAGACGGTGCAGGGTGTTGCCGACCTGCAGTTGGAGCAGCAGATGGATGTGCCGCAGTTGCAGGTGCGTGCCGATCGCGGAGCGCTCGCGCGCTATGGCATGACCGTGGGAGCGCTGGCCGAGGCTATCGACGTCGCGTTCAATGGCGAGGCGGTGTCGCAGGTGCTGGAGGATGGTCGCAGCGTGGATCTGGTGGTGCGCTTCCCCGAAGCGCTGCGGGCGAATGCGGGCGCTATCGGCGCGGTCTCGTTCGACACACCAACCGGTGAGCGCGTGCCCCTCTCACAACTTGCCACGGTGACGGTGACCCGCGGCCCCAACACCATTTCCCGCGAAGATGTGCAGCGCAAGATCGTGGTGCAGGCCAACGTGGCCGGACGAGATTTGGGGAGTACGGTCGCCGACATTCAGCAGGTGGTCGCATCGCGGGTCACGTTGCCGCCGGGCTACCATGTGTCGTACGGCGGGCAATTCGAAGCGCAAGCAGAATCCACGCGCACGCTGTCGCTGCTGTCGCTGTTGTCATTGGCCGCGATCTTTCTCATTTTGTATGCCGAATTCCGATCGGCGAAGACCGCCACGTTGGTCATGGCCAACTTGCCGCTCGCGTTGATTGGTGGCGTGCTGGCAGTGTTTCTGACCGGTCGCGTGATAAGCATCGCGTCGTTGGTGGGCTTCGTGACCCTGTTCGGGATTGCGACGCGCAACGGGATCTTGCTGGTGTCGCACTATCGGCAGTTGCTCGCCGAGGGCGCGCCGTTCCGCGAGGCGGTGGTGCGTGGGTCACTGGAGCGGTTGTCGCCAATTCTGATGACGGCGCTCACGGCCGGCCTTGCGTTGATCCCGTTGGCGACGGGCGGTGGCGAACCCGGTAACGAACTGCAAACCCCGATGGCGATCGTGATTCTGGGCGGCCTGCTGTCGGCGACGGCGCTGAACATGTTTGTGCTGCCGGCGTTGTTCTGGTTGTTCGGGGATCGGGTGACGGAAGTGGTTGAGGCGGGGGAGGGGTTATAGGCCCCGCATTGGAATCGATCGCCTACGGTGAGATCACGGTGGCCCCGCAGCCACGTGCGACGCACACCACACGTAGACGGACGGTGTGTGTGCCAAACCACTCGACCTTTCCGTCTGGTATCGTGAACGCCGACGCGAGCACCGCGACCACCGTCCCATTGGCCTGCGGTTCAAGATCGACCACACGAAAGACTTCACGTTTCGCATTCCCGTAGTGCTCGACGGGTCGCGTGATTGCCACGCCGCCGTCGCGCAGCTGAGCCGTAACCGTTGGTGACAGCGGAACCGTCGCGAGATCGACCCGTGAAGTGACTGACAGCACGCGCACACGTCCCACCTCTGCTGGAACGGCCTCGATGGCGCGCCACGCGGCAAGCATCACCGCCGACGTGTCGAAGCGTACCGGCGCGCGCGCCGCGTAGCGATTGATGCGCGGGCAGTCGCGCAGTTGTACAGCGCGCAGCGAATCGACGCGGTCGACCTTGATCAAATAGGGCGCCAGACCCCAAGCGCCATACGTCCCCGGACCGACAAGGGTCCCGTGCCACTCCACGTACAGTGGCGTGACATCGAGCGCGGCGGGCAAGACGTCAACACGCGCGAAGCGGTTTCGCACGGCCGCCGTCGACAACACGACGGCGAGGTTCTGAATCTGTTCGTGGCGCGACATCACAGCGCGCGCGATCGGTGGGACTTCGTCGCACAGTTGGAACGTGCTGGCTTCCCAGTGCAGCGTATAAATCCCGCGAAAGCGTCCTCGCACGGAGTCCAGTTTCGGTTCGGCGCACATCGCAGCCTGTAGCGTCACGTCGTGTACGCGGTGTTCGCCGGCTGCGAGCGTCAACGCCTGCGTGTACGCTACGGCCCCAAGACTGGTGGCACTCGGGCAGCGCACTTCGAGCGTGACGGGGCCGACCGGCAGGTCGCTCTTCCGGTAGTATCCCGTGGAATCGATACGAAGGCGCCCAAGACACGCCTCGCAATCGATGGTCACGGTGGCGCCGCGTGCGACCGTAGTGCGCCCCGTGGGCGAGCTGATCGTGATGTGCCCTTCCAATTGGGCCGTGCGCGTCTGTATGCTCTCTTGCGCAGTGAGCGCCGTTGCAGCGCTCAGCATGGCGCAGAAGAGTAGCGAGACCATACGTTGGGCGATGCGCATGTGGCGTGCTGTGAGAAGCATGTCGTCCTTCGCCTACCTGGTGTGCTCAGAAGGTAGCGCGCACCCCTCAGCGCCGCACCGGCTCCGTGGGTGACAACGCCTGCATCCGCGCTCTCGCTTCACGCACGCTCGGCTGCAATTCGGCATCTGCCCGCTCCAACCGCAGCACGTAGTCGCGATACGCGGTCACCGCGTTGCGCGTATCACCCTTCGCATCGTAGATGCGCGCCAGTGCCAGCGTCGAGGGCGCGGACACGCTGAGGTCGGGCCCGATGCGCGGTCGCGATCCCATGGGGGTGCGACGATACGCGTCGTACTGCGCGAGCGCCGAATCGGCCATGCCGGCCATGGCGAACACCCGCAGCAGCTCGAGCGGAAGGCATTGCACGCAGGGCGTGGCGGGTCCGTCAGGCCGCTGATCGTCGCGACGAAGCATCGCCGCCGCCTCAGCCCACCGCCGTTCGGCGACGGCGAGTTCGATCAAGAGCGGCGGCAGGGCCTTTTCATTCCGCGCGCGAATGGTGGAATCGGTGGTGGTCCGTTCGTACGCCTCCAACGCGCTGCGCGCCTTGGCGGCCATCCCCAGTTTGGCATACGTGCGCACGGCCGCGAGCGCGGGAGCGGTCTTCGACGTGCGCATCTCCACGGCCAGCGCCGCTTCGTACTCGCGAATCTCCTGTGGCGACGCCACGCCGGCGTCCGCCGCGAACTCGACGGAGAGCGTCTTCGCGGTGAAATCGTTGATGGTGACCCCGCGAGATCGGAACACGGCGAACTGCGCCTCGCGATAGCGATCCGCGTCGCGCAACCGACCATCTTGGAGCGCCAGAAACATCTGGCGCATGGCGATCTGCACGGGCTCGCGGACGTCGCCGACCACCGCGGCGCTGTCCTCCAGACGCCGTTGCCGCTCAAGGTCGCCGGCCAGCGTCGCGCGATCGCTGGCCCACGAGTTATTCAACTGGTCCTTGGGAAATCGCCGACGCACGATCGCTTCCACGGAATCGATGGCGCTCCACCGTCCTTGCAGCCTTAGATTCAGGCGCAACGCGCTCAATCGCAGGACGCCCGAGTCACGCTGAATAACCAGGCGACGCAATTGCTCGGCACGCGCGAACTCACGGCGACTCTCGTAGAGGCCCGCCAGACTGCCCAAGACCGTGCTGTCGCCGAGCGCGACGACCCGTTCGTACGCCGTGATCGCTTTGGTGCGATCGGCGCGAAAGCCCGCAGCGAAGTACGCGGCTTCCACGCGCGCGGCATCGATGTCGGTGAGGCGATCACGAAGCCGGTACGCGGTGTTGAGCGCCGAATCCGCGGCGCCGGGATTGGACGTCGTGCTGGCAAGAATAACGCCAAGCTTCCGCCACGCGAGCGCGAACACGGTGTCGAGCGCCACCGCCTGCCGCAGCAGCCCAATCGCACGCTGCTGATTCCCTTCGACATCCGATGCACGAACTCCTTCGGAGTAGCGACGCAACGCCTCGAGCGATTTCGTGGTAACACGTTCGAGGGGCGGCGCGGCGTTGACCGCGCGCAGCGACTCGCCAACGCGTGACCGGAGCTTGCGCGACAGCTCGTCCGCCATCTGAATCAGACCGTCGGTGCTGGACGCGCTCGCGCGATACGACGCCAACTCCCGTCCCGAATCGGCGGTGACCAAGCGCACGGCGAGCACGTACTGCGATCCCACGGCCGTCAGATCGCCATCGACGATGGCCGGCACCCCTTCGCGCGTCGCCAAGTCGCGCATCAGCTCCAGCGACAGTTTGCTGTCGCGCGGCCGCTGCATGCGCTGCAAGGCGCCGCCAACGTCCGTTGACGAGAGCAGCGTCAGCGCGCCCGACTGCTCGAGCCCCGCGCGCACGGCATCAGCGGCCACACGCCCGAGCAACGTGTCGGCGCCGCGCACCGTAAAGTCGGTCATCGCGATGCGTGCTTGGGGCGCGAGTGCACCACTGGCTTGCAGCGATCCGGCAGGTCCCACGCCCATCGCGCGGAGTCCCATGAACGCGGCAATCGTGATCACAAACGCGCCGAGCACGACAAAACCGGCGCGCTCGACACGCCGCCAGGTGATGTGCGGACTGGCGGCGAGCGCCAGACGCGTCAGGCCGGACGGCGAACGGGCGAGGGTGGGCGTGGGCGTCGGCGTGTCGCCGTCGACCGCGTTGCGCCGTTCGCCCGACGTGCGCGGCGTGATCGGATTGGTGTTCGTGCGCGCCACGCGCTGCACAAAACCAGTGACGATGATGATCGGCAGGCCGAGCGCCATCATGGTCATCGCGGCTGGCAGCACCCATGTAGGGAGCCCAATGCTCGTGGTGGCGAGTTGCGCAAACAGTCCGACCACGACGGTGGCCGCGCCCCATGTGGCGAGGGCGCGCCAGGCGGTGGCCGCACTGCTGGTTGCCCCGGCCACTTCACCGCTGCGCATGCCCGACTGGTCGAGCGCCAGCACCACGTCGCGCGCGTCCTGCGGGCGCGCCGTCGGGTCCTTCGCCAGACATTGCATCACCAGCGCGGCCAGTGGTGCGGGGACATCGGGCCGGCGGGTCGCGATCGGTTGCGGGTCTTCCGTTAAATGCGCGGCAAGCTGCAGTTGAAACGGACGATCCGCAAACGGCGCTTTGCCGCAGAGCATCTCATACGCCACGCAGCCGAGGGCGTAAATGTCCGAGCGATGGTCAATCGCGTCACTGCCCGCCACCTGCTCCGGCGACATGTACGCCGGTGTGCCGATGGCCATCCCCATCTGCGTCAGCGCCTCGGCCGGTGCATCGCCGGTGGTATTGTTGCGCGCCGCGTTGATCGCTTTGGCAATGCCGAAATCGGCGACGGTGGCCGAGTCGCCGGTGAGCAGAATGTTGTCGGGCTTGATGTCGCGATGCACGACGCCGCGCTGTTGCGCGTAGGCGAGCGCCTTGGCCACGTCGCGCACCACACTCACCACATCGGCAATGGGCAGTTCGCGTTCGCGATCGATGCGCGCGCGCAGCGACTCGCCCTCGATGTACGGCATGCTGAACCACGGCAGCCCATGCAACGAGCCTACGGTGAGCACGGGCACGATGTGCGGGTGCTGCAGTCGCGCCAGTAACAGCGTTTCGCGGTGAAAGCGCTCCACGTTCACGACGGCCGCCAGTTCGCCGGGCAGGACCTTCAGCACAACCTTGCGACTCAGCGCCACGTCCTCGGCAAGGAAGACGCGTGACATCCCGCCGCCGCCAAGTTCTCGGTCGAGCCGGTAGGTATCGCCGAGGGCGTGCTGGAGGTCGTCGAAGATGCTCATTGCGGTGGATTTAGTGGGCCAGCGCAGTGAAGTTAGGGGGCGCGTGCAACCGGCGCCACGGGCATGCTTCGTCGATATCCAGTATGCGGACGCCGTCCGTCGACGTGAAGGCATAGTGCATGTGCCCACACACCAGCGGCGGGCATCCCACATGCCGCCACACGTCCTCGACCACATCGGCGTTGGCGTCGCGCCAGTCGATGGACACGCCAAACTGCAGCTTGTTCACGGGGTTTGCTGATGCCGTGA
>JANOPS010000310.1:0-2139 GCA_031421995.1 Gemmatimonadaceae bacterium | reverse complement strand
TGGCGATCGACGACGCGAACGTACAGTGTGCCCGATGTACCCGCCTGCGCATGCAGCTTCGGGTGCAGCATAGCCAATGCCGCGCCAATCACCAATGCAAATAGTCGCACCGACAGACTCCTTGGGAACCGAGGTACTCCGCATATCGCGCAACGCTGGGCGTCGAACATCCAACGCATCTGTCACGGTACTCGGTGAAATTCACCACCCCTCCGTATCAGTTGGGTACTCGTTCGCTACACAACGTCGCACTTAGCCGTCTCCGTCGCCGACGCCAGGTGCTTCAAGCTTGCGATCGCAGTGCCTACGACAAACGGGGACCTCGCAGCGAGGTCCCCGTTTGTCACTTCCAGCCGAACTTCGCGCCGCTCGGCAATCGTTACGGCAGGAAGGTCGGTGTCACGTTGCCCGTGGTGATCCCGCCGGTATTGCCAGTGAGTGTGACGGCGGTGAGCTGCAGCACGCCGGTTCCAGGCGCCTGTTGATCTGCTCTGATGCCGAAGCCACTATTGCCCGTGGAAACGGCATTCGAAACCGCTGCCGTCAAGTTGCCGACGTCCATGGCGTTGAGACGATTCTCGTCGAAGTCGATGCCGTGCACCGCGTTTCCGTCGGTGCGCGCATTGGTGATTGTTGAAAGGAGATTGCCGACGGCATCTTCACGCACCGAGATGCCGCTCGCAAGGTTGTTCGACGCGGTGACGTCGGTGATCGTAGCGGTCAGGTCGCCCGCGCCCTTTTCGCGGATCTTGACGCCCGCATCACCGCCGTCGATGCCGTTGCCGTTCGCGACCACGTCAACCATCGTCGTCACCAGGTTGCCGCCACCCGCGAAGTCATCATCCTCCTCGTAATCGATCCCTTCTTCGCGGTTACCGCTTGCCGTCACGTGCGCGAGGTTCACCGTCAGGTTGCCGGCATTGTTCTCGTTGAAGTCGAGCCCTTCCTCGAAGTTATTGCTGGCGATCACGCGCTCGAGGGAGCCAGTGATGCTGCCGCCGTCGTACTCGTCGATGTCGAAACCGTCGTCGAGATCCTCGGGGTCGAAGTTGCCGTTCCGCTCAATGCGCGTGTCACGCACATCGACCACCACATCGCCTTCGCCGCGCTCATCCAACTCGATGCCATCGGCGGCGTTGTCCTCGGCGCGCACGTCCCGGGCTGTGAACACCAGCGAACCGATGCCGCCCTCGTTCACCCGCAGGCCGTCGCGATCTGAGACACTGTAGCCGTTGCCAGCGAAGCGCGAATCGATCACGGTCACCTCGAGCGACGCCGCGGAACCATTGCCATTGGGCTGCACGCCGTCGGTCGTGCTGGGGTCCACCTGGTCGTTCACCAGCACGCCATGTCCCGCGTTGTCCAGGGCCGTCACGCGGTCCAGCGTGATCTTGATGGTGCCGGTGGCGGTCGAGGGGATCTCGACGTCGATCCCTTCACCCGGCGCGTTGCGTACCGTCAGCGCCTCGATCACGAGGTTGCCACCCCCGCTGGCAATGAACGCGGGACCGGCGACGTTGCGGGCATCGAGCGTGGCGTTCTTGCCGATGATGGTGAGTGCCTGCGTTCCCGTGAATGTGACGCTGCTTTCGAGCATCACTGTGCGCGACTCGGGTTTGAACTCGATGCGCTGGATCCTCGGATCGATGTTCGCCTGTTCGATCGCGTCGCGGAAGGAGCCCTTTCCGTCGTTGTATGGGTGCGTGACGATGGCAATGGCGCCGGAACCGACCGACACGCTGGGGTCGCCGTTGCGGCCAAACGATGGTTCTTGGACTAACGGCGCGGTGGTGTCCGTCGAGCACGCGGCCAGCAACACGACGGAGAGGGACATTGCAGCAATTCGCTTCACGGGCGGACCTCCGAGAGGATGAACGTCGACGCGGACCGACCACCACCGCGCGGGAAAACCAGCGCGCTAATCTGCGTGGCTATTGTCCCGGCGACGTCACAACGAAGTCACAACTGCAAACGGCGGGGCTGTAGCGGACCGACGCGGGGCCGTCCGGCTGCAGTGGCTGGCCCTAGATGTGAATGTTGCCCGGGCACAGACGGGCTCGCGTCGGCGGGCGCTGCTAGTTGTCTGCTAGCTGCGATTGGGGTGTGTCTGGATCGGCATGGCAAGTCGCGTCAGCGCCG
>JANOPS010000309.1:0-2939 GCA_031421995.1 Gemmatimonadaceae bacterium | reverse complement strand
CGCATGATCGGGGTCCAACGCGGCACGCAACCGCGCAAACACCGACTCGGCGATCAAGGCGGCATCACGCCACGACGGCATCAGTAAGTCGCCCTGATCGGCGGCCAACGGCGCCGTAGCAGGAATGCCGACGGTGATGCCGATGATCGGGGCAGGGATGACCCATCGCTCCAACAACACCCGACACTGATCGAACAAGGGCTCCACGCGTGCCAACGGACGCGCGGGACGCACCTCCCGCGTGATGCTGCGTTGCGGGATGGACAACAACGACGACGCCGTGGGCACGGCCAACGGTGTGTACGTGGTGTGAATTGGTGCGCTCGAAGCTCGCGGCGTTGGGGCAGGGAGTGGCCTACGCACTGATTGCTGCGACGGCGTGTGATACCGCGCCCTGTCCACCGGCGCATCACTCGACGTTTCGGCAAACGTTTCATGATCACGACCATCCGTGCTCACGTCGTCGAGCGCCCACTGACGACCCGCATCAAGAATCAGCGTAATCGACACCGACGCCGCGGCCCGCCCGTCGTTCACGAGATCGCGCACCAGTCGCTCCAACTGCGCACGCAACACAAACAACACCGGGGCCGTGCTCTCGACCGCTGCGGGCAGCTCCACACTCGTGCTGCGCGTGGCCTCTACACGCACCATCCCCGGACGACGCGGATCATCGCCCTGCGCCAATCGCCACGC
The DNA here is from genome assembly GCA_031421995.1 of Gemmatimonadaceae bacterium. GTDB lineage: Bacteria > Gemmatimonadota > Gemmatimonadetes > Gemmatimonadales > Gemmatimonadaceae > Gemmatimonas. The sequence goes on along the minus strand of JANOPS010000309.1, from coordinate 2,243 downwards.
TTGCAACCCCTCGGCGCCCCACCGTTTCTCGATGTCACCGGGGGTGAGTGCCGCCAACGCGCCCACTGTGCGCAGCCCCAACGAGCGCAACGCATCACGCAGGTCGTCCTCCATGGGCACCAAACCCAACGGCGCCGGCGCCAGATACGTCGCACACTGCCCAGCAGGAATGCACGTGATCCCATCGGGGCGCAACGGATCACGCTCACGCACCACACGACTGCGCGCTTGCGGCGCCCACGTTGCCGCGCGCGCGGCCACGCATGAATCGGCGATCGCCACACGCGCGTCGGGATGCCACCGCTGCGCAATCTGCAACAACGTGTGCGCCAACACGTCTTCACCGCCCAACGCGGTAAATCCCGACGCCCCAATCCACCACATGCCTGGTGCGCCCTGTACGGGGGTCACCTGCGGACTGGCAGCGAGAAATGCCGTGGTGGCACCGATCACGGCTTCGTTCACCGCGCCGTCATCCCACGTGCGAATCTCCAGCGCGGCACAGCGGGCCTGCGCTTCGGTGAGCGTCATGCCCGCCCGCACACCAACGCGCCCCGCTGCCAACGACACTGCGCGCAACCGCGTGTCGTCAGCCAACGCCCTCGGCAACGCGTCCCAGTGCGGAGCCTTGGGTGTCGCGGTGTGTGTCGCGGTGTGTGTCGCGGTGTGTGTCGCGGCCACGTCGCGGCGCGCCGCCGCGTTCACCGCCTTGGCCACCGTGCGCTCCGGTCGACGCACCAACCCGTTCCCGAGCCCGGTCTCGTTTTCGCGAGGTCCCAAACGAGGACTCGGCGGCACGTCGACGGCCGCGGTAGCTGGTCCAGTCGCGCGTGCGCTTATCGAACTCGCGATCGAAGCGTTCGCGTTCGGCGGTACGTTCGCGCGGGGAGTGGGGGTGTGCTGTTCCGCGAAGGCGAGCGCCAGTTGCGTCGCGATCGGTGGGCGTGTGCTGCCGCGTCGCGTCGGTGGTGTTGGCGCGATTGCCGCTGCTATCGTTGGCGTGGATGGCGTCGTGTGCGGAGACGGCGAGTCCGCCCCACGTAACGGGCTGGGCAACGGCGGGGTCGACGCTTCCGCCAACGGCGGCCCAGGGACGACGCGTGCTGCGTGCCACGCCGCGCCGATCGGGAATCGTGGAATCCGTACACAAGCGATGCGCCATGACGATGTCATTATTCCCCTCGATCGGATACACGTTATGAGTCAGCCCACCTTTCTCCACGAGCACGTCAAACCGTCGCGACGCATGACCATCCTGTGTGCGTGCCACGTGCGCATTCATCACGTGCGCACTCACCGTGGCTGCACTCACCGTGTCTGCACTCACCGTGTGCGCATTCACCGTGTGTGCACGTGCCGAGCGTGTGTTCGCGACCACGCGTAATCGCACGGCTCCACTGACTCGACTGGGGCGTGGATCGTCGTGCAGCACCACACACGCGGCGTCGCGTTCGCGCGCCAATTGCGCCAAGCGTACGCCGTGCACGCGCGACAATCGCGGTGCGCCGTCGAGTACGACCAGCGCGAACACACCACTGCGCAGCAGGAGGTCGGCGCACCACGCCGTGCGCGCCGTGTCGCGCGGGCGGATGACCACCAATCGTTCACCCAGTCCGGCCCATGGCGCCGCCGCGAGCGTGCGCCGAGCGTCGATCCACGCCACCCACCCACCGGTGTGGAGCACCCGCGCGACGACGCTCTGCAGCAGCGCCGTTTTGCCGACGCCCAGGCTGCCGACTACTTCGGTGATACGCCCGCGCGGGATCCCACCGCCAAGTGCCGTATTTAGCGAGGGGATGCCCGTGGCCCACGGGGGGCCGGCGGCGCGTTGGCCGGCGACCACCGCCTGCAACTGGGTACGAAGGGCGGCGAGTCCGCTGGGGGCGCCTACGAGGGTTGGCGCCGGGTGGGCTGCGGAGGGGCGGGGGAGGGAGAGGGCGGCGGCGGTCATAGTGGTAGGCGAGATACCGAATAAAAACCGAACACAAAGAAATTGGCTAGAGGTCGACGAAACGGAGCGAGGGGCGTCCGGTCAGTGTCTTGCGCGAAAGGGTTTGACGTATAGAGTAGGTATTCCTACTTTCTGAGTATGAAAATAACAGTCTCCGAAAAAGGCCAGATCACCATTCCCAAAGCCGTTCGACAAGCCTTGGGTCTTCGCCCCGGCACGGTGATTGAACTGCGCGCCCACGCTGGAGAGTTTATCGGCAAGAAGGTGGGCGTCGAGGACGTCTTTTCGCGAT
>JANOPS010000308.1:0-14415 GCA_031421995.1 Gemmatimonadaceae bacterium | reverse complement strand
GGAAAGCCAGCGCGTTTTCCGATCGCTGCGCCGGTGCTCACGTCGGGCTACAACGCACCAACGTTCGGGGACGTGGATGGTGATGGAACGATAGACCTCGTCATGGGCGCGATTGGCGGCGCGTTTCAGCCCAGTCGCTCGGGGATCGACAACTTATACTTCCTGCAGCAGCAGCCAAAGAACAGCTGGCATGTGGCTACCAAGCGGCTGATTCCGACGATCGATGTGGGCAGTGATGCGGCGCCGGTGCTGGCGGATGTGAACGGGGACGGCCTACTGGACCTGCTGGTGGGCAGCAAGATCGCGCCGACTGACGGATCGACCGGCACGGTGACCTGGTTTGCGAACGTCGGGACGAAAACGCAACCGGCTCTTCGCGAGCGCGGTGTCATGTCGATGCGCGGCGACTACAACTACGCGCCCGCGGTAGTGGATCTGGATAGCGACGCATTGCCGGACATCGTGGTGGGCACGTGGCGCGATCGATTGCAGTGGTATCGCAATGTGGGCACTCGCGCAGCGCCGGTGTGGACCATGAAGGACACGGCGCTGGTCACCATCACGCGCGGGACCAACAGCACACCAACCTTTGGCGATCTGGACGGCGATGGACTGCTGGATCTGATCATCGGTGAGGCGTCCGGGACACTCAACCTGTATCGCAACAGCGGTACGCGCACCACGCCGGCGTTCACGTTGGTGAGCGATCACTTTCAGGACATCAAGGTCACGCGGCGCAGCGCGCCGACGCTCGTAGACATGGATGCCGATGGGACGCTCGACATGCTGCTTGGCGATGCGGAGGGGGCGTTGACCTTGTGGCGTGGCGTGAGAGGTGCCGGTCTGCAAACGTTTGTGCGCGACCCATCGTTTGACGTGCGCAGCTATCCGAATGCGATGCCGGCGGTTGGTGATCTGTTTGGAGCGGGTCGGTTGGAGATTCTTGTTGGGGCCGCGTCGGGCGGGGTGCGGTGGTTCGCGCGCGAGCCGTAACGCGCCGTCTTTTGTTAGAGCCGATGTGCGATCGGGCCGACGGCGGGCCGTTTATAGCCAATCGTAGCGATGATAGATGGGGCCGATTTCCTTGTCGACAAAGCGCGCGACGTTCGCGATCTTGAAACTGCGCGCATACGTCTCGAGTACCGTGGCTTCCATCGCCCGCCGTTCACGAGTTTCGGTATCCACAGCGACTGCCCCCGCGTGACGCTTGGTGACCGCCGCCGACTCGTAGGCGCGATTGAGACCGGCAAACCACCCACCGAGTGCGTTGAGCACGCCATCGCGATCAATGGCGAGCGGACGGGTCGCAACGTAGCGTTGGGACATCCACATAGACTGCACTTGCGCGCCGAAGAGATTTTTGAGCTTGATCGCGTCGCTTGGTGAACCGGCTGGCGACCCACTGCCCTCGGCCTGTGTATCGGCGCGGTTGGCTGCGGCCGGAAGCACGCGAGTCTCGGCGAACGCCTCCTTGGTCTGCAACTGCAATCGCAGCATCGCACCATTGGAAGGCGTCACCAAATCCCACACGTCCTTTCCGTTCACCTTGATCGCACCGGGCACCAAATGGGCGGCCTGATAGCCGTCGGTGCCTCGTCGATCCTGCACGCGCGCCGCGACGCACGCGACAGTCGCCTTTTCGCCATCCAGGCGGTTGGTGTGCAGGCTTCGTATCGCGGCCATGTGGAACATGAGCGCCGACACCGCAGCTCCGCGCGCGATGGCCACGTCCTCGACCAACGCCATGAGACGCGCGGTGTCGCGCACGAGGTTAAGGTCGAAACTGGTCGTGCCATACGCCTTGTCGCGGGACATGGCAACTCCGTGCGTGGCGGGGGACTTCACGCGGTCGCGAGATACGAACAATCACCCTCAAGCTAACCGCCACCTACCAATGAGCTAGCCCTTCGCGCGGTCGCGTGGTGTTCGATGACGCACGCGCGCGACTTGGCAAATTGCCACGGATTGGAAGGCGCCGTAGAATAGTGACGGTATTGGCCGCATGGCCAATCGCGGCTGCCGTCTGACTGTCACGAACTCCCCATGTCGCTCGACCTTCGATACGTACTTCGCTCACTGACGCGCGCCAAAGGGTTCGCCCTCGCGGTCGTGCTCACCCTCGGCCTCGGGATCGGCGCCAACACGGTGATCTTCTCGGCGGTACGCGGAGTGCTGCTGCGCCCGCTCCCGCACGCCGACGGTGACCGCCTGATGTACCTGCGGCACTTCACCGCGAATCAGGGACAGTCGAACGTGGCATTCTCGGTGCCGGAGATCAACGACTTCCGCGCGCAGTCACGCGCCATGCAGCAGATCGCCGAGTACTCGCCGTTAACGCTGTCATTGGTTGAGGCCACGGACGCATCACAGATTGCCGTTGGATTGGTGACGGGAAACTATTTGAGCGTCATGGGACTGACGCCGATCTTTGGGCGCGCGTTCAACGCAGGCGACGATGGGGCGGGGGCAGCGCCGGTCATTCTGCTCGGGCACGCGTATTGGAAGACGCACTTCTCCAGCGACCCGAACATCGTTGGAAAGACCATGCGCATCAGCAATCGCGCGGTTCAGGTCATCGGCGTGCTCGAACCGGCGCCGTTCTTTCCGGGCCGCATCGATGCACTGATGAACATGTCGATCAGCGAACACCATGTGAGTGCGATGATGGTGCAAGGGCGAACGCATCGAATGACCGAGATGATCGCTCGCTTGGCGCCAGGCGCGACGGTCGATCAGGCGCGCCAGGAGATTGGCCTGATCACGCAACGCGTGCACGCACAGTTTCCCGAGGCCTACGACAAGTCGGCTGGCTACACGGTTGAGGTGACGCCATTCAAGGAAGTCCTGGGACGAGACGCACGGCTCATGTTATGGATGCTGATGGGCGTCGCGGCACTGGTCTTGGTTATTGCGTGCGCGAATGTGGCGAATTTGACACTGATGCGCGGCGTGCGTCGCGAGCACGAAATGACCGTGCGTGCGGCGCTTGGAGCCGGTGTGTCGCGCCTGCGGAAACTGTTGTTGATGGAAAATATGGTGTTGGCGGGTGGCGGGGCCGTGCTTGGCATGCTCGTTGCGATCGCTGGTGGCGGCACGTTATCACGATTCATTGGGCGATACTCGCCGCGCGCCGACGAAATCCAGATCGACTGGACCGTGCTGGTGTTTGCCGTGCTGTTGGCCGTGATGATTGCCGTCCTGTTGTCCTTCGTTCCACGAGTCGGCGCCGAGCATTCGCTGGGCGCGGGCCTGGCCGCGGGCAGCCTCAAAACCAGTGGCAGTGGGCGTCGTAAGCGATTGCAACAGGCGCTCGTGGTCACGCAGGTCGCGGTGTCGGTAGTGCTACTATCGGGAGCCGGGTTGCTGGTGCGCTCCATGCAGCGCCTCGCGGCGGTCGATCCCGGACTGAATTCCAAGAACGTGCTGACGATGGAAGTGCCGCTCGACTTCACGGCCACCACCGATTTCGCCAAAGCCGGGCAGCGGTACGAAGAGATGCAACGGCAGCTCGCGACGCTGCCGGGCGTCGAGATCGTAGGCCTGGGATCGACGGTGCCGTTGCGTGCAAGCCAGATCCTGTTGGAACTCAAAGCCGAGGCGCGCACGATCGAGAATGGGGTGACACCGTCGGCCGAGTATCGCACGGCCGATCCCGGGTATTTTCGAGCCGCCGGTATTCCGCTGCTCAAGGGCCGCGATTTCACGGCAGGGGATCGGCAAACGTCCGACAAGGTGGTGATTCTGAACAAGACGTTGGCCGACCGACTGTTTGCAAACGTCGATCCCATCGGTCGTCGCGTTGCCTGGACTGGTGATGTGCTGCGCTTCATTGGCGTCTCGGGGGATTGGCGCACCGTGGTCGGTGTTGCCAACGACACCAAGGACGGTGGCCTCGATGCCAAACCGCTGGCGGTGGCATTCCTCCCCGTCGCGCAAGCGGAGTTTCCTCCCGGTGGTCTGGTGATTCGGAGTAGTGTCGATCCCGCTGGACTGTCTACGGCGGCACGCGCGATTGTTCGATCGGTCGCACCGGATCAACCGATCGAGCATGTCATGACGCTGGACGCCGTGCGCGACGAGAGCGTGGGGCCGCGCAAGCTCAACGCGTTGCTGCTGGGCGGGTTTGGCTTGCTTGCGCTGGTGATCGCGTCGATTGGGATCGCGGCCGTACTCGCGTTCAACGTGAGTGCGCGCACGAATGAAATCGGCATTCGCATGGCGCTGGGCGCTGCGCCGTGGCGTGTGACGACGATGATCCTTCGCGAGGGCGGCCTACTCGTGGGGCTTGGGCTGGCCGTCGGAATCGTGGGTTCGCTGGCGCTGTCGCGTTCTATTGAGGGCCTGCTGTTCGGCGTTGCCGCGCGAGATCCACTGACGCTGGGTGTGGTGACGGCGGTGATGACGACGATCGGGTTGGTGGCCTGTGGGTTGCCGGCCGCGCGAGCCAGCCGGATTGATCCGAGCGAGGCGTTGCGCTCAAGCTGACAGCGGGTGCGTTCGCAACGAGACCGGCCGGTCGCCATTGTTCAGTATGCGGCGATCGCCACATCCGTCTTCGAAAAGTCGTCGCCTTTGAAGAGCAGAGGCTGTCTCGTAGCCTTGGCGACACCATACGCGAGGCAATCGCCATAGTTCAGCACTCCGGGGCTTCCTACGCCTTTGCCAAATTGACGAAACGCTGCGCGCGCCAATTCCGCAGCGTCGGGGCTCATCATCACGATGACCAGTGACAGTCGCTGCAGCAATGCATCAAGGGCCACGTCGCCGATCGGTCCTTTGCGCGCGAACAGCACGGCACTTGCTTCGACGAGTGTTGGCGCCGCGACCAGCCGAACGGGTGCCGCCGCAATCGCGCGCACCAGCGCGGCGGCCTCCGGTTCACCAAGGAGAATCGCCAAGAGGGCAGAGGTGTCGATAACCACTCTCCGCTATCTCGGTATGCCGTTGGCGTCGTAGCCAAGGATCGCGTTGTCCGATCGAACATCGCGGTCCGGCTGGGCGACGACAAATGTCTGCAGATCCAACACTGCTGCGAGGAGGCGGTCCTCGAGCGAGGCCGCCTCAGCACTCGGCTGGATCGTTGGGAATTCAATCGGATGCCGTCCGACGGGATAGCTATAGGTGGGGGACTGCTCGGCAACTCGAGACGCCGTGGGCTGAAGCGCCAGTTCTGCACGCACCGCGTGTTCGAGAAGCTGGGTAAGCGTACGGCCGGTTTGGCGGGCGCGGACTTTGGCGGCTTCGAGAAGCTCGCTGGGAAGGCGTACGGTCGTCCGAAGCATATGTCAAGAATATGTCACAAGCATATGTATGTCAAACGGTATTCCAGTCTCCGTAGCCGACTCCCGCCAAAAGTGCGCTTCCGATGTATCGCGCCGCCGCCTCTTCCGCTGTGCCTCGGTGTGCCGCATGCTCCCGCGAAGAGTTCCCAGCATCCCCAACGCTTTCCTGGACCAGTGTGATCGCCATGCCTCTGATGGTACGTCTTGTCCGCGCAACGCTCCTCCTGACCGTGCTGGCACCTCGCGCCGGGTTCGCACAGTCCGCCCCCGCGTCCACGCCCTCATCAAGGGTATGGTTCAAGCAGCCCGCCCCTGAATGGAATCGCGCGCTCCCGGTTGGCAACGGGCGTTTGGGCGCCATGATCTTCGGCGGCTCGCGCGAAGAACACATTCAGCTGAACGAAGAGACACTCTGGACCGGCGGACCATACAATCCGGTGGTGAAGGGCGCGAGCAAAGCGCTTCCGGAGATCCAACGGTTGCTGTTTGCCGGTGACGTGCCCAAGGCACACGACCTGTTTGGACGCACCATGATGGGCGTGCCGTACGAGCAAATGAAGTACCAGTCGCTGGGCGATCTGCTGATCGCGTTTCCTGGACACGACACCGTGAGCAACTATCGCCGAGAACTCGTGCTCGACTCCGCGATTGCGCGCGTGCGGTACGTGGTGAACGGCGTGACCTTCACGCGTGAAATGTTCTCAAGTGCACCAGACCAAGCCATCATCATTCGCCTCTCGGCGAGTCGCCCCGGAGCGCTCACGTTCAACGCCACGCTGCACGGCACGCGGAACCCGGCGCACTCCAACTACGGCACCGACTACTTCCAAATAGATGGGTTGGCGCCGAACGGATTGCGTATCACCGGCAAGAACTCCGACTATTTGGGGATCGCGGGTAAGCTCACCTATGAAGCGCGGTTGCTGGCGCGCGCAGACGGCGAACGCGGCACCGTGGCCGTGGACTACAAAACGCTGCGCGTAAATGGCGCCGACGCGGTGACCATCGTGTTGGCCGCCGCCACGAGCTTCGTGAACTATCACGATGTCAGCGGCAATCCGGCCAACCGCGTACGCAGCGTGCTTGACCGTACCGCTGCACGCACGTATGACGCGATGCTGCACGATCACGTGGCCGAGCATCAGCAGTGGTTCAATCGCGTGCAGCTATCCCTTGGGGGCACCAGCGCAGATGTACTGGCACTGCCGACCGATGAGCGCATCAAACGCTTTTCCACCAATCCCGACCCTGATCTTGCGGCACTGACCTACCAGTTTGGTCGCTATCTGTTGATTGGCAGTTCACGTCCCGGCACCGAGGCGGCCAACCTGCAAGGCATCTGGAACGACAATCCCAACCCGTGGTGGGACTCCAAGTACACCATCAACATCAATACTCCTATGAACTACTGGCCCGCGGAGACGGGCAACTTGAGCGAGTTAGTGGGACCGTTGGAATCGCTGGTGAACGATGTCGCACGGACTGGCGCCGAAATTGCGCGCGAACACTGGGGTGCGCGCGGATGGGTGTTGCATCAGAACACGGACATCTGGCGGGCCGCCGCGCCGATGGACGGCCCTTCGTGGGGCGCATGGCCCGTTGGCGGAGCGTGGCTGATGACCAACTTGTACGAACGTTATCGGTTCTCCGCCGACACGGCGTACTTGCGACGCATCTATCCCCTGTTGCGCGACCAGACACGCTTCTTGATGGACATCCTCGTGCCCTATCCCGGCAAAGGATGGCTGGTCACGGCGCCGTCCAACTCACCCGAGAACTATCCCGCGTGGCCGGGCAACGGCCAGTTCTTTGACGAAGTCAGTGGTATCTCACTCACTGCACGTACCATGGCCGCGGGGCCAACGATGGACATGCACATCATCCGCGACGTGTTTGGTGCGTTCAGCGAAGCGGCCGGGCTACTCGCCTCGGACAGCGCCTTCGCTGCTGAGGTACGGGCGGCGCGTGCGAAACTGGCCCCCAATCAGATCGGCAAATACGGGCAGCTGCAGGAGTGGTTGGAGGACTGGGACGATCTTGAACCGCAGCATCGACATCTCTCGCCGCTGTGGGGGCTCTATCCCGGCAGTGAAATCACGCCTGAGCGTACGCCGGCACTCGCGGCCGCTGCGGCCGTCACGCTCGACCGGCGTGGCACCGGTGGATGCGGGTGGTCGTACGCGTGGAAAATGGGACTGCGCGCGCGACTCTACGACGGTGAAAAGTCCCTCGATCAGTTGCGCGCCATGCTCACCAAGTCCTCGCTGCCGAATCTGTTCTCGTTGTGCGGACGCGCGTTGCAGGTGGATGGCAACCTCGGTGCATCGGCGGCGATCGCCGAAATGCTGGTGCAGTCGCACCAGGACGTGATCCGCCTGTTGCCGGCGCTGCCGGCCGAGTGGCGGGAAGGGAGCGTGCGCGGCGTTCGTGCGCGAGGTGGGTTTGACGTGGATGTGGCGTGGGTGAACGGGCGCGCGACGAGTGCCGTCATTCATGCGAAGGTTTCGAAACGGTGTCGCGTGCAGACGAAGGGTCAGGTCACCATCACGTCGAACGGTCAACGCGTGCGAACGACAAGGGGAGACGCAGAGTCCGTCGAGTTTGTCGCGACCGCCGGTCGCAGCTATCAACTGGTCATTCAATCGGCCCGTTGACGGCGATACTGGCGACGGTCGCAAAGTAGGTACGTGGAGTTCGCTGGCTAGTCAAAAATCGAGGCGATGATCTCCATGATCTGTTCAAACACACTCTCTGCTGCGCCGCCCACTGCCTCTGCAGCACCGAGCGCCGCATTGGCCGCACCACCCGCCGAGATGTTGCCCACCGCACCTGCGATATGACCAACACCGGCGGCCGCAGCCCCGCCGGCGTGCATCACCAGGCCCGGCGCCCAGAACAACGACTCGAGTAGCACGTCGCCGGCGATAGCAGCAGCCTGCGTCCCGCGACCGGTCCGTTGCTCCACCACGCGCGACAGGGCGAGGGACCACACGCTTCTGAGCTCCGCGTGGTCAAACCACACGCCGCGACAACGCGCACAGACATCGAGCGTGAGCCCGGCGTGCGCGCGTCGCTCCATGCGAGTGTCGCACATCGGACAGGAGATCTCGTTCTTCGTGCCGCATGCTGGGCACGCGTCGGCGTCGCGATCAAGTGGTGCATGACACCCGTGACACGGCGGTCGCGGCGCGGTGGCCCGCGGCGGAATGTGCTTCCACAGTTCGGCGGGATCATGGTGCGTGAGTTGCTGCGCCTCGCCCTGCTCGAACCAGACGCCGCCACAGCGCGGACAATGATCGAGCACCAAGGCTTGGCCCGCTCGCTGTAACGACACCTTTTCCATCTGGACGCCGAGACAGACAGGACACGGGAGTCGTGCCTCGAGGGGAAGGGGGGACGACCGCGTCAGGTCACCCTCAGCCATCCGGCAACTCCTTCGGTTTCGCCGTTCCCTTCAGGTACTTCGCGTCGTGGAACGTATAGAACAACACGCCGTCCTCCGTGAAGTCGAGGTCGGCGACCTCGCGCCGCTCCAGGTCGTCGAGCGCCGCCTTCGCCTCTTCGCCGGTGAGCGCGAGCGCCGACGTCACTTCAACCACGGTCAAGCGGCCCCGGCGCTGCATCGCGAGGCGCAAAATCTCCGCGTCAATGGTCTGGCGTCGGAGCTGCGCCATACGCTCTTTGGAATTTCCACCAAGGGCGCCACGCAGCAGGGCAACGCCACCGGCTGCGGGCAGCGCCACGGTGATAAGCAGCGCGAATAGTGCCGTCGGCGCCCCCAGCCCGGCACCTGAGCGCAAGAAGCCGTACAACATAAAGGTCGCCAGCAGCAGCAACACTCCGGCGCCAATTTTTCGCCTCACGATAGACCCCGATATTGAAGACCTTGTAGTCTACTCAGGCCGTCGTCCGCTCGCACCGCGCCTCCTCAATCACCAACCTGCACCCATCGATAGCGCCCTCCGCGAAACTCAATCCGCCCACTCGCCGACTCCGACTTCTCCACCACCAACGCCGAGCCCTTGCCACTCCGGCTTGGCACGACACGCCACGTATCCATCCAGTCGAAGTTGTTTCCGCCGTTGCCAAACATCACGCCCGCACCGCACAGCTGCGCCGCACGACCACTGGCGTGCACAATCAAGATGCCTCGGGCGCGCGATGTGCTGTGCCTCACCAACAACGCGATGTCGGCCTTGCCGTCGCCGTCAAAGTCGGCGCTCCACATCACCGGCAGCACCGCGCTATCGCGCACCAACCCTCGCGATGCGGCCTCCTTGCGCCACGCCGCCTCGGCCCACGCCGCCTCGGCCCACGCGGGCGAGGCGCTCGCGGGCGTACTCGTCGTCGGGGCAGGCACACGCAAAGCGTCGACGAACGTCCCGCCGTGTTCGTAGCGAATGTCGTCTACGCGCCACCCCTGCGCTCCGGACCGCAACTGATAGCGCAACGTGCGTGACGCGTAGCCGTCGGCAAACCGCACGAGGACGGTCGCACGGCCTCCGGACACGGTCCCACGCCGCACCGAAAAGCGTGTCGGATACTCTTGGCTGTCGGTGAAGGGATCGCCGTCAATGACTGGTGCCTCATCGGGCGAGGCGGGCACGGCCAAGTAGTCGGCGATGCGCCGCGCCAAGGAAGCCGACAGGAATGGCGAGAGGCGCTGCACGGCGGTGCTGTCCAACCCCATGCTTCCGCCGAAATGCCGCTCCAACAGCGATTGCACGGCCCCTTCAGGCGATGTTGGCCGCGCGAACGCGCCCGGCGACCGGTCCAACGTCCAGATGATGTTGTCGATCGCCACCAAGAGGTGGGTGGAGTCGACCTCGTGGAACTCGAAGGTTCCCGTCGCGCAGGTGAGCCGCATTCCGCGCACCGCTCCCTTGGCAAATCCCAATGTCCGCGCAGCGGAGGCCGCCGGAGCAGGGAGATTGCCCTGAAACAGCCCGTCGGGGGGCATCGTGGTGCGCTCATAGCGGGGCGACGCACAGGCAAACATTCCGCCAAAACCAGAAAACGACTGGGGCTGCATCGCAACGGCACGCGTGAGAAACGCCGAGCGATCAAGGGTCGCGCTGTCGGCGATGGCCCACGGCGCAACGACGCCGGTCGTGACGCGCCAGCTGCCGAACAAATCCCGGGGTTGTGCGCCAAGGGCAAGCGCGCCACTAGCAAGCGAGCCGAGTGCGAACCAGAGCGGGAGAAGCCGAGAACCTGCAGGGCGGAACAAGACGCGAAGCATGGCAGGGTGGACGAAGGGTGGACGTACGAGGCTCCCGACATACTTAGGCGGCTCGATCGCCTGAGGATCGTTTCGTGCCATTCCTCCCGCGGTGATGTGAGGTGATTGGCAGGTGATCCTGATTTTCATCTTTTAGGCAGTTGCTTACGCACGCCGACCCTCCCAAGCCCGAGATGACCGAAAGCGCGAACGGGTACCCACCAGAGTCTCGCACCGACATCGACGCCCTGCCACCCGCCCTGCGGCAATTGCTGGACGACGAGCTGGCGGCGGGCAACAGCATCGTGGAGGTCGGCCATCATCACCCGGCGGCACCGCGCGGCGCCTTTGTCATGCTGGCGAGGCCGGTGACCACGCATCCGCGTGAAAGCACCGACGCGATGCGTTTCTATCATCGCAACAATTCCCAGTATAGCGGCGAGTTCGCCGACCTCAATCGGCACTTCTTCATCCTCGAGGCGCCACTCCCGCCGCCCCCGCCTCCCGACATGGACGCCATTCGCGCCGCCGCCAACGTGCAGTATGAGCCTGATCGCGACGGCTATCCGGCGGGGTGGCGGGTGCCGCCGCCGCCCGATGATTCACTGATCGACCGCTTTCGGGCGAGCCGCGCCATGGACTATGAGAAGTGGCACGATGGCGAGGGTTTCGATCTCGAGGCCCTTCGTGCCATGACGCCGTCACAGCAAAGCACCGTTGAGGCGTCGCTCATTCCACCGTCTGGGTGGCGCGAGGTGGAAGCGCTCGTGGTCATCGGCAGTCCCAGCGCGCAACGGGCGCTCCGCGCGGCCGCGCGAGAGGAGTCGCTCCAAGTACGCCTTGCCGTGGCCGACTATGCGCCGGAGTTGGTACGTGAATCCACGCGCATTGACATGCTCATGGAGGCGCTACGCTCAGCGCAGATCATGACTGGCCTTTCCGAAGCGCTCGACCAGATCGAGGACTTCCATCCGCCCGTCGTGGTCGACGCGCTGTTTCGCGGGCTCCTCGAACGCGAAGGCGAGGTGGCGTATCACTGCGCCGAAATGCTCGCTGTCATCCACGGGGCGATTCCGTCGCGCTACGACTGGTCCCTCCGGCCCTTGTTCCTGCGCTTCACCACAAACAACCCCGACGAGCGTCGCGCGGCGCTTGGGGAGTTGCAACTCCACCTCACACCGAGACCCATCACATGACCGCGATGATCATCGACGCACCCGCATCAACTGACAACCTCCTGCACGAGACCCTTGGGTACATCGACGCGTACGACGCCGTGACCAATAGCGACTACGCGTTTGTCGCGTACAAGGAGACGACGCGCGATTCCGGCGCCTGGTGCGTGCGCATTCGCTCATCACAAACGGCGGGCGCCGTCTTTGAGCCCGACGCCATGCGTCTGCAGGCGCGCGCGGCCGGCGCGCAAGGCAAACCGTACTTCGTGTGGGGCTTCAACATGGAACCCAGCGCCGGAGACCCGCGTCAAGTCGAGTTCCGTGTACACGTCACGAACGGTGTGGCGTCTTCCGTCGAGATGCTGCTGCAGATGCGCAACTTCGACCACAGCGCCGCCGCGCCAAAGTCGGTGACGTTCCCGTGGCCGGGCGCGTGAGCGAACGATGAAGAGCCTGCTGATGTCATGGCTGTCGTCGCTTGGTGTGGGCGCGGTGACAGCGATTGTCGGTGCCCTTGTTGGCGGATGGGTTGCCACGCTCGCCGTGACATGGCAGAAAATCCCGGCGCGTGAGGGCGCGTCGGGATACTTCGTGTTCTATGTAGGGATCCTGGCGGCCATCGGGGGGCTGATCATTGGCCTCGTGGTCAGCCGACTGCTCGCCCACGCTGGTGACGTGCCAATGGCCCGGGCGCTTGCGCTTGCGATCGTGGTCCACTTGGCGCTGATCGGCACTATCGGCGGCGTGACCCGTCTGCTCTCTCATGTTCCGCCAACGTTTGAAGGCGACGAGCTGCTCCTGGCGGTGGAACTGTCATGGCCCGACGCACAGGCGTCACGCATTCCGTCTGGTGATGATCCGCCGCACGTCGCGTTGGCGATTGATGGCGCGACATCGTTCCAAGAAACGCGGCCGGGCATGCTGTGGCCAGACGACGCGCGACGCGAGAACGGACGCTACATCATTCCCGGTGTTGTGGAAGTATGGACCGAGCGCAAAGCGCGGATGCTGACGGTGAACACGGGCACGCGCGGTACCGACGTGGCAACGGTGCAGGTGCCACTGCCGCGGCGTCCCGGTAGCGCGCAGCGCGCATGGAGCGAGTGGCTGCCGGCCGGCGCCAACGATCTCCGCTATCGGTTTCGAATCGTGAAACGCAATGAGCCGGCGCGCACGCAAGTGGTGGGTCCGTTCACGATCGGCACGATGGTGAAGTCAATCGACGCCACGCTGCCACAAGACGCACCCATATCGCTGACGGCGCACGCGCAGTTCCTGGTGACCCACAACGGCGCCCCCGTGCGCGTAACGGGGCCCGTGTCCGAACGCGATTTCTTTGACGCGGACCGCGAATCGAAAGACTCGATCGCCCAGTACGCGAGCATCGGCGCCGTGGCTGTTGTTCCTGGCACGACACCGGCGCTCGTCGTGCAAGTTGATGCATCGTACGGCAGTGGATACACCTACGTGATCACGTCCACGGGCGCCGCTGTGAAGGTCTCATATCTCAGCCACTGCGGTTCCGGCGAGCAACTGGCGGTGCGTTTGGGTGCGGCCGACACCACGAGCGCGCCGAGCGCCCGACGGCACCTCGAAGGACTCCTCGACGAACACCTATTCCAATCGCCGGGGATGTACCTGGCAGCAAGTGCCGTGTTCGACACCCGCACACAGCAGGTGCACCGGGTTCCGCTCGTGCGGTATCACCGCTCGGACCTGACAATGAAGGCGCCGCTCAGCCTCTCTCCCGATGAACGGCGCTACGTGCGCATTGCCGATGGTGACTCGCTTCCCGTCCTCACCGAGATCACCATCAGTACGGGGGCAACACGCAACGTGCCGCTGCGGTTTGCGTCCTCGCCAACGGGCAACTACGTCGACGTAGACGGCGCGTGGTTTGATCACTATTTCGTATGGGACCCGGATGCGGATGGCGAACAGCGCGTGACCGCGCGACCCAACGCGGACGTGATGCCACACCGCGGCACCCTCGTGGAAAAGACCAGCAGTCGCGAGTATCGCCTGAACGATGCGAAGGCCGAACTCAGCGAGGCGTTGATTGGCTTTCTGGAAACGACCATGGGCGGTGTGCGCGGAAAAGTTGAAGCCGGCGATGGGTACCGCTACACCGATGTGGCTATCGGCGCCGATACCGTGACCGTGTCCTTCAGCGATAGCGTGATATCCGTGTGGGTTGGAGCGGGCGCAAACACTCTCATCATCGCAAACATCGCGCGGAAGTTTGACGCGGCGTTGGCCACCCGTCGCTACGACCGAAGTTTCACACCTTCGGCCGTGCGGTAACGTGGGAACACGCCGAACCGGACCGGCGAACCTTACGTCGTCGCCGATCGGCGACGACGCGCAACGGCTCCGAGTACGCCCAGCCCGACCGCAAGCAGCGCCACGGTGTTTGGCTCTGGTACGACGGTCGGCGACACGTACCCGGTAATGTTGGCGGTGTAGGCTTGCAGCACGCCGGGGAGCAGAGAGAAGTCGGCACCCAGCGTCGCCGCGGCGCCACCGGTCGTGAGGAAGCAGCCCGTCGTGGTGCCTATGGGACACTGAATCGATGACGCAGACGGATCGGTATCGCTGAAGCGATAGTACACATCGAACTGCGTACCACCACTACCGCTTTGCGTCACGCTAAAGTCGTTGTCGGTGCCCATGAGCAGCACGTACAAGCCATTCGCCAGCTGCGGCCCGACTGCAAATCCTTCCATTTTCTCTGGTG
>JANOPS010000307.1:0-2021 GCA_031421995.1 Gemmatimonadaceae bacterium | reverse complement strand
GACCGACGCCTGGATGTTTATCGGCGTGGTGCTAGCCATTCGTGTGGCCTTTATCTGGCTGGCGACGAAGGCGTTCATCCTCATGATTCCCGACGGCGATGTCTGCGTCTTGTGCAACGGCGACACGCTGCCCATCCAGCGAGACGGGTGGTGGCGCGTCCTCGGCCCGCGTTTTCGTCGCAGTTGGTGCTTGGACTGCGGCTGGGAGGGCGTGCTCCGTCGGACATCCGTGCCCACGCGCTTTGCGCCGAACTACCGCGACACTTCGGCGGCGAAGAGCTTGAGCCAGTCAGGAAAGTTGCCGCTCAACTCGAAGAAGTCGTCGAAGTAGACCAAGCCGCGCTCCTCAAGGGTCTCAATCAGATCGGTCAACGCGCTCTCGCCCACCAGCGGGCCGATCACGATGAGGCCGGCTTCCATGCGAAACTCCTCTGGTGTCAGTCCCAGCGCCTCGTCGAAGGATTGCCGAGTGAGGTCGACGCGTTCAAAGGCGGACTTGCGAATGGCGAGACTGGGCGCAGCGTTGCTGATCGTGAGCGGCATGAGTACTGCGGGCTAAAGGATGAACTGCGGGTGGGGGGCGGACTGAATAACGGCGGGTGGGGGGCGGACTGATTACCAGCGGGTTGGGGCCTACTGAGTTACTGCGGGTTGGGGGGTCAACCGATTTCGTTGGGGCATGACGGCATTGGGAATACAGAGTAAGCTACAACAAATGATTCCTCTAACATCTTCGGTGCTCGGCGGGAACGCTCGATACGAAGCCTTGTTCGACGTCATCGTGATTGGCGGCGGACACGCCGGCACCGAGGCCGCCGTGGCCGCGGCACGCTCAGGAGCCTCGGTGGCGCTGATCACGGGCGCCCTCGAGCAGATCGGGCAGCTCTCGTGCAATCCGGCGATCGGCGGCATCGCCAAGGGCACGGTCGTACGTGAGATCGATGCGCTCGGCGGCATCATCGCGCGCGCCACTGATTTGGCGTCGGTGCAATTCCGCATGCTCAACACCGGCAAGGGGCCGGCCGTGTGGGCGCCGCGCTCGCAATGTGATCGCGGGTTGTATCGGCGCGCCGTGCGTGGATTGTTGGAAGCGCAGCCCAACCTGACGCCCATCCAGGGCATGGTCGCTCGACTCGTGTTTGAGGATGGTGACCGACGCGTGTGCGGCGTGGAGACCGTAGAAGGTCGTCGCTTTGGTGCGCGCGCCGTGGTGCTCACCACTGGGACATTCGGTCGTGGTCAAATGCACATCGGGATCGGCACCAGCGTCAGCGGCGGACGCGCCGGCGAGGCCGCATCCACACACCTAGGCGCGCAACTCGATGCCGTCGGACTTACCACCGCGCGCTTCAAGACCGGCACACCACCCCGCATTGACGGTCGCTCAGTCGCGTTAGCATCGCTCCCCGAACAGCTGAGTGAAATCGAGACGTTCGACTATTCGTGGTCGCATTTCTGGCCATCACCGCGCCGAGAGGGCACGCACACGCGACACCCGGCGCAGATGCCGTGTTACATCACACATCTCGATGCGCCCGGCACCGCGATCATACGCGAACACATTCTCGAGTCGGCCATGTACGGCGGCGCGATCGCCTCACGCGGCCCGCGCTACTGTCCCAGCGTTGAAGACAAGGTCGTCAAGTTTCCGCAAGCCGAACGGCATCAGCTGTTTCTCGAGCCGGAGGGGCATGACACGCATGAGATGTACGTCAACGGGTTGTCCACCTCGTTGCCCGTGCATGTGCAGCTGGAGATCTTGCGTTCGATACGCGGCCTGGAACACGTGCGCATGACGCGCGCCGGGTATGCGATTGAGTATGACTACTATCCGCCCACGCAGCTCGATCACACACTGCAGTCGCGCGCCATCGCCGGCTTGTGGTTTGCGGGACAAGTGAACGGCACGACCGGCTACGAGGAAGCGGCGGGGCAGGGTGTTGTGGCCGGCATCAACGCGGCGCGATGGGTGCAGGAGCGCTCGCCGTTGGTATTGGGACGCGAGACGAGCTACATCGGCG
>JANOPS010000306.1:0-5159 GCA_031421995.1 Gemmatimonadaceae bacterium | reverse complement strand
CGTAGCCAACGGGCTACCACAATGGACGCTTGTCGGTCTGGCCGCGACGGCGGTGAAGGAGAGCCGAGACCGCGTCGGGGCGGCTCTGGCCAACTCGGGATTTACCATTCCTCCACGACGGATCACGGTAAACCTCCAGCCTGCCGACACACCAAAAACCGGAACGGCGTACGATCTCCCCATCGCGCTCGCCTTGCTTGCCGCGAGTGGACAACTGCCGATCGACGCACTGCACGGCGTCTGCGCGATTGGGGAACTGGGACTTGATGGACAACTGCGCGCGGTGCGCGGTGTGCTGGCTGTGGCGCGGCATGTTGCCGCGACCAGCGGTGCGCTGCTCATCGTGCCGCCGGACAACCTCGCCGAGGCGCTCCGGGTGCCGAACGCGCGCGCGACGACACAACGCACGCTGGCAGACCTTGTCGCAGCGCTGCGTCACGGGCTACTCCGTCCGCAGCCCGCAACATCGCTCAGTACACACGCGACGCACGACGTGCCAGATCTGGGCGACGTCGTGGGGCAAGACATGGCCGTGCGCGCACTCGAGATCGCCGCCGCCGGCGCGCACAACGTCTTGCTTGTTGGGCCACCCGGCGCGGGGAAAACCATGCTTGCCCGTCGATTGCCCGGCATTCTTCCGCCACTTGATGACGACGAACTGCTCGAAGTCATGGCCATCCACTCGGTGGCGGGACTGCTGAGCGAGACACACACCGCAGCAACCATGCACTCAGCGCGCCCGTTCCGCGCGCCGCATCACTCAATCTCCACCGCCGCACTCGTTGGTGGCGGCGGATGGCCTCGACCCGGCGAAGTCAGCCTCGCCCATCGTGGTGTGCTGTTCCTCGACGAACTCTCGCTGTTCCCGCGACACACACTCGAAGCGCTGCGTCAACCGTTGGAAGATGGGGTCGTGGTGGTCGCGCGCGCGGCGAGGGTGGTCCGCTTTCCGTCGCGCTTCTGTTTAGTGGCCGCGAGCAATCCGTGTCCCTGTGGGTACGCGGGCAGCCCAGACCGTGTTTGCAAGTGTTCTGCCTCCGATATCGAACGACATCGCGCGCGACTCTCGGGACCATTGGCCGATCGTATCGACTTGCACGTTGCCGTGCAGCGCGTCGCACCCGATGCGCTGGCCAACCATCAGCCCGCTGAGCAGTCGCATGCCATACGAATACGCGTGCAGGCCGCGCGACTCCTGCAGCGGGCGCGTTATGCGCACGTGTCCCAGGCCCATCGCGTACTGGGCGAACACACGGCCCTCACCAACGCCGCTGCGCCGACGCGGCTCCTGGCACCCGTCGCCCGCCTGGATACCGATGCACGGGCGATGTTGGTCCGCGCCGCCGACCGATTGGCCCTTTCGGCGCGCGCGTATCATCGCGTATTGCGCGTAGCCCGAACGATCGCCGATCTCGATGCCGTCGACGCGGTGCGACGCGATCACATCGCCGAAGCGCTGCGTTTCCGGCCAACGGTGGAGCCGGATGGCGGGGGGGAACAAGCGCTTGCCGCTTCGTAAATCACTGCCAGAGGCCAAGGCCAGCGCACACTCGCGCCCGCCGCCTGCTCTTGCCCCGGCGCGGTCTCGATCCCGCGATCATCTGGTTCAAGGCGAAACAACCGCGCGCGCCGAACGGTAAGTGTGAGTACGCGGGCTCGCCGCGGGATATCATTGACCAGCCGCCTCGCGCGCTCTTTTCGTCGCGAACACGTCACCTCCTCCCGAGACCTCCATGGGTTGCCTTTCACGCGTTGGTTGTCTGGTCGTTGTCGCAGGCGCCGCCGCAGCGGGCTATTGGCTTTATGGTGACCAGCTGCCGTCCAAGCTCGCCACCGCCGCCGGCCGAGCTGCCGACAAGGCATCTGAGGCGGCGGGTGCGGTCGCCGATCGCTCACGAGGGACACGTCGCGATAGCACGATCGGTACCGCGCGCGACACGAATCGAGATACGACGCGTGACACGAATCGCCGCGATAGCAACGGGAACAATCGGGGCGTTGAGCCCCGCGTCGACTGGGTAAGCCTGGGTAGGTCCGCCAGCATGCCAACCAGTGACGTCGCCGCGCTGTCAAAGCGCGACGGTCCCGCGTTTGTCACGCTCACGGCCGCCGAACTCGCTGGGCTGTTCTCTTCTGTGCTGCCCAAGCAGCTCCCCACGTCTGCCCGCGACATCCAGCTGGCCATGCGCGACAACCAGCTGCTGGTGCGCGCCACGCTGGACGTGGCGGAGATCGCGGGAGACGGCACGCTTGGGCGCGTGCTGGGCATCGCACTGGCAGGGCGCGACACGCTGCAACTGGGTGGCACGCTTGAGCCACTGCGCCCGGGAGTCGCCCAATACCGTATCGAATCGCTGCGCGTGAAAGGGATGGACGTTCCGCCTCGCCTCATTCCCACAATGCTCGGCGCCTTGCGGCGCGGGCAAACGCCGAAGGAGCTGGCACCAAACGGGGTGGGCATGCTGCTGCCGAAAGCGGTCGCCGATCTGCGCGTCGCCAACGGGAGACTGACTTTGTACAAGGCGGTTCGCTAGCTCCCGCACACGCGCGTCTGCGCGCTTGAGTCGCACCTGGGGTTTCGCCTGCACGTCAACGATATGGCGTAGCACCCGTGCGGAATTGCAACGGAGGCGTCCGATGCCTTGGGTCGCCAGCGCGTCATTGACGTACCCATGTCCGTCGTTCAGCTCACCCACGGAGCGCGGTGTCGGCTCGGATTTGTTCGGTTAGGGCAGCGCTTTGGGCATGGCGCTCACAGCGACGGGTCGGGGCGCTTTGGCCGGGGCTGGGGCTGAGGGAGCGGCACCGCATCGCAGGGACGCGCCGTCGTCGCAGCGATGCCCAGCCGTTCAGTTCCTGTTATGCGCCTACCCGGCACCGCGATTGGTCAGTATGTTTGCAGACAATACCCATTGCAAGGAGTCACCGTGCGATCGTATTCCGCAGTCGTCGAACGCGACACCGAGACAGGCTTGCTCGTTGGCCATATTCCCGGCTTCCGCGGCGCGCACAGCCAAGCGACGACGATGGAAGAGTTGGAAGCAAACCTCGCGGAAGTCGTCGCGATGCTGCTCGAAGACGGTGAACCGAAGCTGGAGGCCGAGTTTGTCGGCTACACATCTGAGGAAGTTTTGGAGGCGTAGGTTGGGCCGCGCAACTGGCGTGTAGTCACACAGTGAACACCTTCCTCGCATGGACATCGATCTCGCGAAGATAGACGACGCCGTCCTGGCCCTCCTGTACCTCACGCGGCATGACGAGAGGCGCGCGTGGAAGGGAATGGACTGGGCCGCTCTTGCGCGGCTGCATGCCAAAGGATTGATCCACGATCCTGTGAACAAAGCGAAGTCGGTGGGCTTTACCGATGCCGGTCTTCTTGAGGCGCAACGAGTCTTCGCCCGCGACTTCATCAAGCCCACGCCCGCCATCATGTCGGTTCGATACGGTCAATCGACGGCGACGGTGCAGGATGCGAGCGGTGTGACGGGAGTTCTCTGCCGCAATGCCGATGACGGACGCCATTTCTTTCGCGTGTATGGCGAAGGTGGTGCATTTCAAGACTATGAAGTGCGGCACGACGACCTCCCCGTTACCATCGCCGCGGACGCCATGGCGTCGTTCTATTCCGTTGGGGAGGAACGCGTTCTTGATCACAGTCCAGACGTGCTTGGCCTGAATTCTCCAACTGGGAGTCGTTCTCCCGGTGCCTCGGCGAGCCGGGGCGGGTAGGATGAATATTCGTCCCGAGTCATGGGACAAAATGCGCCATGGCGTGGGCCATTTTGCAATCTTGGGGCCGTCTGGCGGAGCAATAACGGTTGCACAACATTGTCTTACATTGAAGACTGCCTCTGTCACCATCCGTCTTGGCGCCAAGCTCGAGCGCGAGCTCAGCCGACTGAGCCGCCAGTCAGGGCGTAGCCGGAGCGAGCTGGTTCGCGATGCGCTCCGTCGACAACTCGCCCTGGCGCGATTCAAGCAGGCCCGTCGCGCGATCCTTCCGCTCGCCGAAGCGCAGGGCATTCTCACCGATGAGGACGTCTTCGCCGACGTCTCGTGAGGGCCCGTGAAGTTGCGGCGCGACTTCACCAAACGGTTCAAGGATCCAGCGGCCCGCGTCTACCGTAACTCGCGCCGCCCGAGCGCCTCATCGAAGTACGCCGCCACGTCCATCCGCAGCGCCCCGCTCGCACCAACCGGGTGCCACTCCAGCACGGAGTCCTCCGCGCGATCGGCTTCGTCACGTCGGACAACTCGTATGGTCCTGCTCCAACGGTCGACCATCCAGTACTCCGGGACACCGATGCGCTGATAGAACGCGCGCTTCTGTTGTTCGTCGCGACGACGGGTGGTGCGCGACAATACCTCCACCACGAGCAACGGCGTTGGCATCTCGGCCCACGTGCTCGGCAGCGTAAGCGTAGCAGGTCGGACCATGAGATCCGGCTCCACTTCCGACTCGTCGGTGCGCACGACCGCGCGCGGTGTGTGCACACGGCCGAACTGTTGGGTCTGCACATAGGGCACAAGGATGGTGAGCAGCACCGACACGAGCTGCTCATCCGCCGGAGAAGGCGCCGGCGTCACGAACAACGCTCCGTCAACCAGCTCGTACTTGTTCCCGTCGTCCGGCAGCCGGTCCAGCTCTGCCAGCGTCCAGGCGCTTGTGGTAAGCGCCATGAGCATGTTCCGTGTGTCCTCGGCGAATGGGGGATTGTATGCATCGGGTGAAGATGCACGCGTTCGCCGAGTTGTTGGTCATCGTTTTCGCTCGCGGCGTACCCGCACGTCGCGCGACACTGGATGGTAGGCTCGGCGAGGGCGCCGAGTCAACTCGGCGGTTGGGTGAACAGGGCGCTCGCCGACTGGCGCGCCATTGTCGCACCTGCTTCCCGTGCGCAGTTTACGGGATGACTACAGTACCACACGCCCCGTGAGACCACCGCGATGAGGAACATCGCCGAGTTTGCCTCTGCTCGTCCGGAGCTGGTCGCGTGAGCGTGCTAGACCGCCTTACCTCTGCGCTCGCCGACCGCTACCGCATCGAGCGCGAGCTCGGCGCTGGCGGTATGGCCACCGTCTACCTTGCGCACGATCTCAAGCACGAGCGCGACGTCGCCATCAAAGTGCTGCATCCCGACCTTGGCGCGGCGATTGGC
>JANOPS010000305.1:0-9159 GCA_031421995.1 Gemmatimonadaceae bacterium | reverse complement strand
AGCAAGCGCTCGCATCGTTGCTCGACTGATTCACCGGTCTCGCGTGAACTTCATCGCCGCGGGACGAACGCTACTGATTCACGACGCCAAGATGGGCACGCACTTGTGGTTCGTGCTCACCGATCCTGACCCAAGCACTGGCCGGGTTGTGCTCGTGATGCTGGTGACAGAACGATCACACACTGAACGAACCACCAGGCTCACAGTCGGCGACCATCCATTCATTTCGCACCCATCGGCGGTCGACTTCGGAACGGCGACGTACGCCTTGGCTGCAAAGCTCACGTCCAAGCTGGGGAGTTCCTCGGCGAAGCTTGGTGCGGATATGTCCGCGTTGTTGCTCAAGCGAGTGCGCGCGGGACTGATCGACTCATCGCACACTCCAAATGAGATTGTCAGGTACTGCGGACCGCTGTTCGAATCGTAGTCAATCCTTCACTGGACTGCTTAAGTCGGGGCCTCTGGAAAGCGAGGTTGACAGCAGGATTAACGCAGACATTTCAAGCACGTCATATTCGTGCTTTTCATCGCCGCGCACGGGATCTCGCGCCATTCAGCAGCAACGACTACGCATTGAACACGTCGGTATCCTAGGGCAAACTCCACTTGCGCTCGCGAAGATCATGAAGAGCGAGGTAGCGCCCGGCGTTGCCCGGCCGCATCTTCACGCGACGCAGAGTCTTGGCGTTCGAGGGCGATTCGGAGACGGTGTGGTTTGAGGGAAACTACGGCGCGCACATCGAGGAGCTAAAGCGTCAGAAGGATCGGATGCGGACCAGCAGCACCGGATCAAGTACAAGCCGTTGGTGCGGAAGTTTAGGCGGCGGCTTCTCGATCCGTCGCCGTCTGTCTGCGACAACGTGCGTTACTCTGCACTATTCGCGGCATACTCGACGCAGCGAAGCGGCGGTCTGGTGCACAACCCATTAAAGCAAGATCGCTCGCGCCCAGGTCGCAGGGTACGCGGGGAGGTTTTCAGCTGCGGGAATCCGGAGGATATCACGCTGCTTGCAGTGACCCCCTGCGATTCACACGCGCTCGCCATCCAACTGGACAAAGAGGGCATTACCCTGAGAAATCTCTCTGCTCGTTTTGGACGCTTCTTCCGATGGCTAGTCCTCGATCCCGCACTGGTCTGGGCTGCGCTCGGGCTGCCAACGATCTTTCTGATGTTGGCACTCCAACTGTCGGTAGCCCCAGAGCTCAGCGTCCGAATAGCCGGCTACATGGTGGCCCTAGTCGGCGTCGTGCTTGTGGTGAAGGGTATCAGAGATAAGCAGCAGCTCTTTCAGCGTCCTTCGCTGGCGCTTCGAGTCAATCAGTGGATTCGGCGACTTCCGCCAATCTTCCTCCCAACTAAACGCGTTTCGGGAACCTCACACATCTCGCTTGGTGGAGCGACCATGTCTGGGTCTGGAAATTTGACGGCGACGCTGACCACTGCTTCTCCCACCATCGAAGATCGCGTGCGTGTGCTCGAGCAGAACTTCCGTAAGGCGAGTGAGCGAATTGAGGTAGTCCAGAACGAAGTCCGTACTGTCGCCGACGCACTTCGCTTGGAGGCAGGCGCCATGCGCCAATCGCATGAGGAGGCGCACAAGGAGCTCCGGCGTCGACTCGAGGATTTCTCAGTAGGCAGCGTAGACTTCGAGCTGGCAGGCGTGTTTTGGGTGGTGATCGGCGGAGCACTCACGACCTTTCCTGCGGAGATCGCACTTCGGCTTGCTATCATAATCTGAACTCCGAACTTGTCTCGAATACTGAACCGTCGGGAAGATAGGTGACCCTCTGTTCGGGGACATCTTTAACAGTCTTTCTTGGGCGATAGCGCGCCGCACATTCCGAGCGGCGCCAGCGAAGAGAACTCATCGCCGTTGCGATCAAGGGCGACATCCGACTTCCGCTTTGCCATGATCACGATCGGTTGCGTGCGCAGCTCTGAGATATCCGAAACCCAGTCGGCCAATAGGGCCGCCGCGCCGATCAACGATATCGGCTCCTTCGCGCGAACCTCCGTCATCGTGGTGAGGTCGCCCTCCACGGCCCGGAAGGCCACGACTGCCGTGGCGGCATCTTCCATGTGATCCTTGCTGTGCGCGTCCCGGGATACGAACGCCTCCCAGCAGAACAGCATCGATGTAGTCGCCGGCCAGTCGGCCGCGCGTTGACTGAAGCGGATGGCGTGCGGAGCGTTCCTGGTACGCTGGCGCAACTCCCTGAGGATCCACGCCGATTGATGGAGCCCAAGCGCCGTCACGGCTAATCCAACCGGTGCGGCGAACGAACGGTTCGATTCGCCTTCACGTCCGCTGCTGAGGTCCTCCCATTTGATCGGGACGGGGATCGCCAGCGGCGCCTCAAACCCGAGCGCGACGGCGACACCATTGCAAAGCTCGTGCGCTACGCGCGTCACGAGCTTCTCAATAGATCGACCACCCTGAACCGAACCATCCGGCAGCAGGCGGGCCCAAGCGAAGCGGCCGCCGGCGCTGCCCCTCGAGACGCGCGTTGATCCGATATCAAGGGCGTAAATCGCAACATCGCAGATAGGTGCAGGCATGAATCCTCGCCGAGTACGGACTGTCAGACCCTCCTCGTATCTTTCCGGTGCAGCACTCACCGGACTCCGACAAGCGAAGACAATGAACCGCAGTAAACTCCTGCAGGCAACCGTACGTTCTGAATATCCCAGCCGGAAAGGCTGGCGCGTGTTAAACCGTCAGCCCACCGGCTGCCGCCTCCGCAAGGAGAAGCCGCCGTCAGCCATGGCCCAGTTGGAGGTAGTGGACCCTGATGATCCCGATCCCGTTCGCGCGGTCCTAGCCGCCTTCGGGCGCTTGATGATCTCGTGGCAGGACCCGCCCGGACTCGAGCTGGTGCTCGTGCTTCCGGATATGAGGCGGTGGCTCGATGCCGTTGCTCTCCTCACTGTTCGCGCGCACCGGCACTTCAACCTGCGCATCGTGAGTGTCGACCTGACGACGAGACCGGCGTGGGTGCGCACCCATGATCTTTGGGGATACACGTGGGGCAACGGAATCTCGTCGGAAGAACTCGAGATGTGAATCGGCCCAACGTCCCGCCCGGGGCGTCGGTTCGGACGGCAAGATGCGCGGGGCAAGGGCGCGTGAAAATGTCGATGCAGATCTGATACGAACGTTCAGAGGGCTAGCCTTTGTCCTGAGTAGGCGCGGGCCGCGTGTGAATCAGCACCACGCCAATCAACGACACCACCGCGCCAACCATCATGGGCCACGACAGCGTGCCCATGCGCGCCACGGCACTTGCGGTGAACGGCCCAATCACGCGACCGAGCGACGCCGCGCCCTGATACGCACCCAGCACGCTGCCGCGCTCATGTGGTTCGGCCGCCGCAGCGACGAGCCCGCTCATGCTGGGATTGAACATCGCCGATCCAACGCTGAAAATGGACAACGCAACGAGCAGCATCCCGATCGAATGCACGGGCGGAATGCATGCCATGCCGATGGCAATGAGCAGCGCGCCCGCCCGCGTGAGACGCGCCGCACCAAAGCGCTTGGTGAGCTTGCCAATCACACCCGCTTGCACCACCACCGAGATCACGCCGGTAAAGCCGTAGATCCATCCCAGCATGCGCGGGCCGACTTGCAGTCGATCAGCGGCCCAGAGCGCCAGCGTGCTTTGCAGCAACGCCACCGCGGCCACCACGATGATTGTCGAGAGCAGCAGATCACGCAGCACAGGACGGCGCAGGTACGTGAGCATGCCGGCGCGCTTGGTGTGCTGCTGCGCCCGTTTCTCGGGTGGGAGTGACTCGGGTAACCGGACGAGCGTGAGTACGAACGCAATCAGCGACATGGCCGTTGCGCCCAGCGCGACGCGTGACAGGGAGCTCGGATCATTCTGATTGGTTCCGGCAAGCAGGCCACCGAGAGCCGGGCCGAGGATGAAGCCAAGTCCAAACGCCGACCCCAGCAGACCAAGAGCTCGCGGACGCGTTTCGTTGGTCGTGATGTCGGTGGTGTATGCGTAGGCCGC
The DNA here is from genome assembly GCA_031421995.1 of Gemmatimonadaceae bacterium. Taxonomy (GTDB): domain Bacteria; phylum Gemmatimonadota; class Gemmatimonadetes; order Gemmatimonadales; family Gemmatimonadaceae; genus Gemmatimonas. Next base: position 5,139 of record JANOPS010000305.1, on the reverse strand, counting down.
CGAGATGTTGCCGGCGGCCAGTCCCGCGACGATGCGCGAGACGATGAGCATGACTTCGGTCGTGGAATAGGCCAACATGGCCGATGCCGCAGCGTTGGCGAGCAGCGTGATCAGCAGAATCGGTCGCCGTCCAAACCGATCGGACAGGCTGCCCCAGACCGGCGCTCCAACCAATTGCCCCAGCGAGTACAAGCCCAGGTAGAAGATCACCGAGGCCGGATTGACCCCCACCTGTTCGGCATAGAACGGGAAGACCGGGATAATCATCCCGAAGCCAACCAGATCGAGAAAGACGATAAGAAAAAGCGTGATCATGTCTGCAAGGGTAGCAGTGGTACCGAACGGGCGAAAGATTGCAGCATGACAGAACACGCTTCCGATTCGGGCCGAGACGCGAGAATCCTGGCCGACTTGCAGGATGCCGTCGCGCGCATGCACGTGGTCTTACAACAGCCACGTGTTGTGGTCGCCACGGGGAGCCGACACGACGGCGCGCGCGCGATGGCGTGGCAGGTGCTCTTTGAGCGCAGCCTTGGGCCAGACGCACCACGGTTGCTTTATCGCGGGGTTAGTGCAGGCGCGTTGATGGACCTGCTGGTCCGCGGGTTTGACAGTGAACCAAGCCTCGGCGAGGTGTGGGCACACCGCAGGATGGTTGACGCGATGAATGAGGGACCGGTGATCGCGGCGTTTCGCGCCGATCGACTCCCTGACGACGTGGCCGAGGCGCTTGTCGGCATGTTGGTGTTCGAAGAAGATGGGCTGCGACTGCAGGGTGTGCGGATGCTTGTTGGCGAAGTGGGGGCGCGGTAGCGATGTCCTTGCTCGCTGTGCTCGATCATAGTTTGCTGGGGCGTAGTGCGCAGCAGGCGCTTGACGCCGACACGCCCGATGGCACAACGCAGACGTTCACATTTGGCGAACTGGAGGCGCGCAGCAATCGGTTGGCGCATGCGCTGCTCACACGCGGCATCACGGCAGGTGATCGAGTCGCATTCTTGCTTGCCAACCGCGTGGAGATCATTGACCTCTGGCTGGCGTGTCTCAAGCTGGGCGTGATTGTGGTGCCGATCAACGTGCTGTATCAGGCGCGTGAGATTGCGCACATCGTTGGCGATGCCTCACCCACGGCTGTGATTACGATACCGGCGCGATTTGACGATATGCCCGCCGGCACGACGTGCTGGGATGTGGACGCGTTGCACGCCAGTGCTGAGGGCGAACCTTCTACGCGTTCGTTCGACATGCCGCCAACGCCGCAGGATGCGACTGCCCCGATGGCCCTGGTGTACACGTCTGGAACGACCGGTGCGTCAAAGGGGGCACTCCTGACCCATGGCAACTTCGCCAGCAATGCCCTCGTGCTGAATGCCGCGTGGGGAATGCACGAGCAGGACACACTTCTCTGTGCACTCCCGCTCTTTCACGTGCACGGGCTTGCCAATGCGCTGCACTGTTGGCTTGCGGCCGGATGCCACATGAAGTTGGTGGAGCGCTTCGATGTGCAGCGCGCGGCCGCGTGGTTTGCCGGCTACACGCCAACGGTGTTCTTTGGCGTACCCACCATGTACGTCAGACTGCTGGAGTTGGAGGCGTCGACGGCGCGGGCAATTGGATCGCACGCCCGACTATTTGTCTGCGGATCGGCGCCCTTAGCCGCGCCCGTACTGGCCGCGTTTCACGAGCGGTACGGACACGTGATTCTCGAACGCTACGGGATGACCGAGACGTTGATGAACGTGAGCAATCCGTACTACGGTGAGCGTCGGGCGGGCACCATCGGCTTGCCGCTGCCTCTGACGCAGGTCCGGATTGTGACCGAACAGGGCGCCGATGTCGCGGCTGGAGAGAGCGGCGAACTCTGGGTGCGCGGGCCGAATGTCTGTGCGGGCTACTGGCGTCGACCGGAGGCGACGGCCGCCGCGTTCGCCGAGGGATGGTTTCGCACCGGGGACATTGGCGTGCGCGCGCCGGATGGATACATCACCTTACAGGGGCGCCGCAGTGAGTTGATCATTTCCGGCGGCTTTAACATCTATCCGCGCGAGATCGAAGAGTTGCTGCTTGAGCACCTCGGCATCCGCGAAGCCACCGTGGTGGGCGTGGCCGATGCGGCGCGCGGAGAAGTGCCCGTGGCGTACGTGGTGAGCGACGACGCGATTGATACATCCTCGATTACGGCGTGGCTGAAAACGCAGCTCGCCTCATTCAAAGTCCCGCGCGCGTTCGTGCGCGTGGACCGTTTGCCGCGCACCGCACTCGGCAAAGTCCAAAAACACTTGTTGCCACCGGTGCCCTGACATGAGTCCAGCCGTGCTGTCGCTCATCGCGCTGCTTGCGGTGATCATTGGAAGCCTGACGTCGCGCATCAACGTCGGTGTACTGGCGGTGGCCTTTGCCTGGCCGATTGCGCTGTTCGCGGCTGGCTGGAAGGTCGACGCAGTGATGGCCACGTTTCCCAGTGCGTTGTTTCTCACCTTGCTGGGAGTGAGTGTGTTGTTTGGCGTCGCACAATCGAACGGCACGATGGATGCGGTGACGCACAGCGCCGTGCGATTGCTGCGCGGTCGATCGATGGCCCTGCCGCTGCTGTTCTTCGCGCTTGCCGCACTCATCTCCACGTCGGGACCGGGAGCGATTTCGACGACCGCGCTGCTCGCGCCGTTGGCAATGGGTATCGCTGTGCGTGCCAACGTTCCCGTGTTACTGGCCGCCTTGATGATTGGGAACGGTGCCAATGCGGGCAATCTGTCGCCGATCAGCGCTGTGGGCATGATCGTACACGCGGGGATGGATAAGGCCGGTCTCCCGGGCAACGTGTGGAACGTGTTTGCCGCGAACTTCGTCGCACATGCCCTGGCCGCCGTGTTGGCATGGTCGCTGTTTGGCGGATGGGCGTTGCGCAAGGAGGCGCACGACGGTGGCCCGGTCACGGCGGCGCCGTTGACGCGAATACACTGGATCACACTCGCGATTGTCGCCGCGTGGATCGCGGCCGTGGTAGCGTTCAAGATGAATCCCGGACTCTCGGCGTTTGCGGCGGCGAGTGTATTGATTCTCTTTGGCATTGGCGACGATAGTCGCGCCCTTGCGCAGGTGCCGTGGGCGGTGATCGTCATGGTCTGCGGTGTGAGCGTGCTGATCGGTGTGCTCGAGAAGACCGGCGGCATGGATCTCTTCACGACCTTGCTTGCGCGTGTCGCCACGCCGACCAGCGTGAATGGTGCCATCGCGGGCATTACCGGTTTGATCTCGACGTACAGCTCGACATCGGGAGTGGTCTATCCGGCGTTTCTTCCGGCGGTGCCAGGACTCGTCGCCAAGCTGGGTGGTGGTGATCCATTGCAGGTCGCGCTCAGCATCAACGTCGGCGCAGCCATTGTGGATGTGTCGCCCCTCTCAACGATTGGCGCGCTGTGCATAGCGGCGCTGCCACACGGTCAGGATACCAAGCGGCTGTTTCGGCAATTGCTGGCGTGGGGCTTCGCGATGACGATCGCCGGTGCCGTATTCTGCCAACTGTTCATTCGCTATTTTGCCTGACCACACGCTGATGATCACGCGTTGACCATCGCGCGACGAGCTGAGTGGGTGCCCGCGTACGCGTGCCCCCACTCAGATGCGACTAGTCCTTCTCTTTGTCGCTGACGAGGACTGCGCTCAGCACCATGCTGAGCACACTCACACACACCGCGCCGATGAGCGCGGGAATGAAGCCGCTGACGGTGAAGGCAATGCCAAGCTGACCGGCGATCCATGCTGTCAGCAGCAGCATCATCGCGTTGATGACCAGCGTGAAGAGCCCGAGCGTGAGAATCGTGATCGGGAACGAGAAAAAGCGCAGGACCGGTCGGATGAACGTATTGACGGTCCCGAAGACCAGCGCGAGACCCACGAGCGCCGGCCAGCTACCCGTGTAGCTGATACCATCGACAAATCGCGCGGTGGCCCACAGCGCGGCGGCGTTGATGAGCAGACGAATGAGAAGAGACATGCGTGCAAACATGCTCGCGGTGAAGCAAAAGCGCGAGGCAAGGCCGTGGCTGTGTCTGGTGTGCGAAACGCAGGTCCGGAATTCCCTGACAGGGAGCGTCGTTCTCCCTGATGGAGCGGTGGCGTCCCCGGCACCACCGTACGGGTGTGCCGAATTCCGCAGACGGTCGCTTGCGTTGACCCTCACCGATGCGGTCGTCACGCGGACCGCGCAGGCACAGGAGACTCCCACCGTATGCTCAACCCCCAACCTGATCTCACCCCCCACGATCCCGTGACGCCGGGTGATCGCGACCGACCAGTGCTGATCGCCTGTGACGGGGAGCCCGCGTCACCGGAATCGCTGTTCAACGCCGCGCGGTTGGCGGCTCACGCGTTTGGTGGCGGTATTGAGGTCGTCGGCGTTTGCTTGCCGACGCCAGCCGTTACCACTGGCATGGAGTTGATGCCACCTCCTAACGGGTATGACGAGGAGCGTCAGGCTACCATGCGCGAGAATATCACACGCGCGTTGTCGGTCTCAGCACACGGAGATCGACATTGGCCGGTTCGAGTCCGCTGTGGTACGCCACCGCGCGAGCTGGCCGAAGAAGCGGCGGCGCGTAGCGCGTCGCTGTTGGTCATGGGCATCGGTCGCCACAACCCTCTCGACCGGTTGTTTGGCACGGAAACCACGCTCTCCACCATGCGCGAGTCACCGGTCCCGGTGTTGGCCGTCAGCGCGCAGTTTCCTGCAGCGCCTCGGCGTGCGGTGACGGGCATGGACTTCAGCCCCGCCAGCGTGCACGCCGCACACTTGGCGCTGCAACTGCTGGATGCGGGCGGGCATCTGACGCTGGTCCACGTGCGGCCGAAATTCGAACATCCGACTGCAGATTGGCAGGAATGGGATACGGAGTACGGTAAAACCCTTCCGCCGTTGTTCGAGCAGCTTCTGGAGCGTTTGCACGCGCCGTCGACGATCACCGTCGACACCGTGACGGTACGCGGCGATCCCGCGCCGGCGTTGATCGCCTATGCGCAACAGGTATCCGCAGACCTGATCGCCATTGGCTCCCAGGCACACTCCCTCGTCGAGCGCTTGATGGTTGGCTCGGTCGCCACGCGCATCCTGCGCACGGCACAGTGTGCGGTGTTGGCCGTTCC
>JANOPS010000304.1:0-20689 GCA_031421995.1 Gemmatimonadaceae bacterium | reverse complement strand
CGCCAAAGGCGTCGCCGATCTTCTTCGGGTCGTCGGAGTATCCCAGATCGCCGGAGAACCAGAAACGAAAGCTTGGATGCACAATCGCCCAACTGCCCCATGGTGTGTCGTTGCGACGTAGCGCCGACCGGGTACTCCAGTGTTGCACCGGCAGAAAATGAAAGGCCAGTGCGCCGGCCGGGCCATCACGGTGCAACGTCTCGTGCCACTCCGCGCCACGGACGAGCGGCGATGGGCCATCACAGGTCACGCCAGGAACGTTCTGTTCGATCCAACGATCGACGCCGCGCGGAACAAAAAAACTGGGCGGGCCACCGGCTTGTCGAGCCACTGCGCGCACGGACGGCCGATCGAGGTGATCGTAGTGGTTGTGGGAGATCAGCACCACGTCGATTGGCGGCAATTGCTTGACCGACAACCCCGGCGGTTGATGCCGCTTGGGTCCCGCGAAGCGCACGGGCGAGACGCGCCGGCTGAACACGGGATCGATCAGGATATTGCACCCACCGATCTGGACCAGCACCGAGGCATGCCCAATCCAGGTGATCGAGGGTAGCGACCGGTTTTCGTGCAAGAACGCCAGATCCGGTGCCACAGGACACAGCGGGGTGGAGGGCGGGCTTGGCAGGCGCTTTCGCACACGCTCTAGCGTCCACCGCGCAAATCCCGCGCTGTCTACATCGGTGCCGCTCGGATTGCGATATTCAGGAGCCATGATAGGAGTGCACGCGTTAAATACCAGAGCAGCAACGACATCCCGGCCAGCGCGCTGCCCTCGTGATGGTTGCCGCGCGATCGGCAGCGGTGCGTCCGCCTTGACGTAGAACGGCAAAACCGCGACGATCCGGCATCACGATTCATCATCCACTCAACAAACAACCATGCTCCGTCGTTCTACATCGGCCACGCGCTTCACCAATCTACTGCTGTTCGCGATCGCCGCAGCCACGGTGTTCACTGCCTGCGGACGAACGCTCGGATCGATGGTGACCGAAACGATGGACGGATGCATCGCCGCGCGAAATCCTGTCTTCAAGAGTGGAGCCGGCGCCACCGCGCTGAATACACCGCTGCCAGCGAAAGTGTCGGACCTCGCAAAGAAGATCGCCTACAAGCGCGCGCTCGATGGCTTCACGCAGTACGCGGCGACGGCGCCCGATCAGGTCACGCTGGTGTGCGCACTGGAGTTAGCCTCGTACTACAAGCACGGTGACGTGGCGATCCTGATCTGGAGGTACCTTAAGCATCCGGACGCCGGCGTGTCGGTCAACGCGAAACGGCTTTTGGCCACGCAAGATCCGCTGCCAACAGATCGCTATCCCGTGGAATAACGCAGGGCAAACACTATCGCGTGACGTCTCGTGCGCGGTACCGGGATAGCCATGCCACGCTCCAGCTGGAAAAGCTGTTCGACGCCAGCGCGAGTCGCGCGTCCTGCATCACCTTGAGCAAAAACGCCAGGTTGTGGAGCGCGAGGAGCCGCGGTCCCATGGGCTCCTGTGCGGCAAAGAGATGTCGCAAGTACGCACGGTCATAGTCGGTGCACGCGGGGCAGCAGCAGGTGGCATCCAGCGGCCGACGATCCAGTCGATGACTGCTCCGTCGAATCTGCACGGAGCCGTCCAGGGTAAACGCCGTGCCGTGGCGACCCATGCGCGTGGGCGCGACACAGTCGAACAGATCCATGCCGCGGCGCACGGCCTCGATGAGATCATCCGGGAATCCAACGCCCATGAGGTAGCGCGGCTTCTCGCGCGGCAAGTCTGGATCGCAGATCTCAAGCGTGTGGTACATGTCTGCCTTCGCCTCGCCAACCGACAGCCCGCCCACGGCGATGCCGTCCCACGCGCCGGTGTCGAGAATGCCACGCAATGACGCGCGTCGCAGCACTGGATGCACGCCTCCCTGAACAATCGGAAACAGCGATTGCGCAGGGGCGATGCGCTCGTGCTCCGCATCGGCAGGTGTCAGCGACGGAGCGCCGGCCGGAGCTGCAAACGACGGGAGCGATGCGCGACCTTCGCGTTCGAGTCGCGCGAATTCATCGCGACAGCGTGCCAACCACCGCAAGCTACGCTCCATGGCCGCTTGCGACGCCGCATACTCCGACCCACCCGCGATGAGTTCGTCGAGTTGCATGATCACGTCGGCACCGAGATTGCGTTCGATCTGCATCACGCGTTCGGGCGTGTACGCATGCCGGGATCCATCCAGCGTGCTTTTGAACTCCACGCCTGATTCGCTGACCGTACGAAAATCGGCGAGCGAAAAGACTTGAAATCCACCCGAGTCGGTGAGCATTGGGCCATCCCACCGCGCGAATGCGTGCAGGCCGCCCAGCGCACGGACCGTGACGTCCCCTGGACGCAGGTACAAATGGTACGCGTTGCTCAACACCATACGCGCACCGACCGCGGCCACTTCGGGCATGCGAATACCACGAATCGCGGCATGCGTGCCCACTGGCATAAAGGTGGGTGTCTCCACGACGCCGTGCGGCGTGGAGAACCACCCCAATCGTGCAGATCCGTCCGGTGACGCGGTGCGAAAGGAAAACGGCGTGTCGCTCAGTATCCCACCGCTCCGGCATCGCGATCACGAGGATCCGGCGCGCCCACGCGATGATTGGTCCGCGTGTCGATCATGATCGAATGCGCCGTGCCCTGCTGCCCACCAAACTGTACCACGTGGCCCATCTTTTCGAGCGCCGACACCGTCGCCGCCGGCACGCCGTTGCGTTCGATCGTGATACGGTTGGGCAACCACTGATGATGCACGCGTGGTGCATTGACCGCAGCCTGAATCGGCATGTCAAAGGCCATGATGTTGAGCGCCACTTCGAGTACCGTGTTGATGATCGTGCGACCACCCGGACTGCCAATCACCGCCACCAGCTTGCCGTCCTTGGCGATGATGGCCGGCGTCATGCTGGAGAGCATCCGCTTGCCGGGAACGGCAACGTTGGCCGGCGTCCCAATGAGGCCGGTGGAATCGGTCAGGCCGGGTTTACCATTAAAATCGCCCATCTCGTTGTTCAGCAGAAATCCTGCACCGGCCACCACCGCGCCCAATCCGTATCCGGCTTCAAGTGTGTACGTCACCGACACTGCCATGCCGTTCTTGTCCACGACCGAGTAATGCGTTGTCTCCAGGCTTTCGTATCCCTCAGCCACCTGCGCCGGTTGTGACGCCGAGGCTTTGTCCATCTGAATGGTTTTGCGGAGATCGTTCGCATAGCCCTTCGACGTCAACTTATCGATCGGCAGCTTGTTGAAATCCGGGTCGCCCATCACGCGCGCGCGATCAAGAAATGCCCGGCGCATGCTCTCGGCCAGCAAATGGATGTACCGCGGCGAGTTGTGTCCCGCTGCCTTGAGATCAAATCCTTCAAGAATGTTGAGCATCTCGATCATCGCGACGCCGCCTGAGCTTGGCGGGGGCATGGAGATCACTTCGTAGCCCTTGAACGTCCCCTTCACGGCGGCGCGCTCCTTCGCTTCATACGCCGCGAGATCTTTCTCGGTGATGATGCCGCCACCGCGCTTCATCTCGGCGGCGATTAGTTTTGCCGTTTCGCCTTTGTAAAAGCCATCACGACCGCGATCCCGAATGCGCGTCAAGGTGCGTGCGAGATCTGGCAGTTTGAGACGCTCGCCAGCGGCGTACGGCGTTCCGTTCTTCGAGTACGCGGCAACGGAAGCCGGGTACGGATTGGTGCGCCCGACAAACCCCGCCAACGACGCCGCGAGTCCGGTTGGCACTTCGAAGCCATTGTCGGCGAGTTTGACTGCCGGGTCGACCAACTGCTTCCACGATGCGCCGCCGTACTTCTTGTGGGCCAACGCAAAGCCCGCGACCGTGCCGGGAACACCAACCGCGAGATGGCTCCGATGATGTTTGGTCGATGAATACTCACCGTTCGCCTCGGTAAACATCTCTGCCGTGGCCGCGGCTGGTGCCTTTTCACGGAAGTCGATGGTGGTTGTCTTCCCGTCGGCCATGCGAATCACCATGAAGCCGCCCCCGCCAATGTTGCCGGCGGTCGGGTACGTGACTGCCAGCGCGAAGCCGGTAGCGATTGCCGCGTCAACGGCGTTCCCCCCGTTTGCCAATACTTGTGCGCCGGCCTCGCTGGCAATGGCGCTGGCCGAGACCACCATGCCGTTCGCGGCGTCGGTGCTTCGGACAATCGGTGCCGACTCTCCGAGGGGCGCTTTGCTGGGTGCACTACCGCCGCCGCCAAAAATGCACGCGGTTGGGAGCACGGCGAGAGACGCGGCAAGCAGGAGCACCGGCAACCGATGGCCGGGTGAGCCAGCGACGAACGATGACGCGAGTGACTGAAGAGCGCGGCGCGGGAGCATGGCGGGCGGGGAAAGGGGGATGGCCTGTGGCAGGCGATCACCAAATCTCGCGTGCCGTCATGAGAAGCAGAAGCACCCGGCTCGCGGAGAACCGCACCGGGAAGCGGGAATGGCAGTCGCAACGTTCGAACACCGCGAGTGTTCGACTAGCTGTCGATCGGGCGGCGCCACGGCGCCGGAGTCAGGGTCGCGCGAAGAGCCTGCACAAACCGCGTCGTGCGCGCGAGCCGACTGCCGCGCGGCCCAACGAAGGCCACGACGTCGGCATCCGGGAGCCGCAACAGCGGCAAGAGCGCAATCAGTTTCCCGTCGCGAAGATCTTCGGCGATTGACCATTCCGAGCGCATGATGATCCCGCGCCCTTCCACGGCCCACTCGCGAACGACATCGCCGTCGTTGCTGGACAGTGATGGGGACACGCGTACGTGATGCACGTGTTTTGACGCATCCGTGAATCGCCAGAGCGTGACATCTTCGTCGTTCTCACGCAGGGCGATGCAGCGGTGGGCCGCCAACGACTGCGGAGTGGAAGGGACGCCGTGTTGCGCGATATAGTCCGGGGACGCGCACAACACGCGACGGTTCGGCGCCAATGTGCGAGCGGAGAGTGCGCCCTCCCGACGGTCGCCCACATGCACCGCGACGTCCCATGTGGCCTCGGGCACCTGCGCTGGCCGATCGGACAAGGTCAGCGAGACCGTGATTGCCGGATGGTCCGTCGCAAAGCGTGCAACGACGGGAGCAATGAAGCGACGTCCGAACCCCAGCGGCGCGAGTACACGGAGATGCCCCACCACCTCGCCGCGCCGTGTTGCCAACGTGTCGATCAAGTGTGCGACGTCACTACTGATCAACTGGCCGCGAGTGATCAACAGCTCCCCCTCGTCAGTGAGAGCGATCCGGCGACCGCTTCGCACGACCAATCGAAGTCCCAGACGCCGCTCCAGATCTTGCAGGCGCTGCGTCACCGCCGACGGGGTGACGTCGAGCGACCGCGCGACCGCGGCGAGCGAAGGCGCGCGCGCCACCGCACCAAAAAAGTCGAGATCCGCGAGCGTGAGCATTAAGGTTGGGCTAAAGGATAGATAATCCAATAGTGCGCTGAAACTATACTTTCGGCAATCCGAACGATGTCTCAGCCACCATAACCTTTCCCGCCACCATTCCCGCCGTATGCTTGAAATCTCCGGTGTGTCCGTGCGCTACCCGAACGGCGTCGAGGCGCTTCGCGGAATTGACCTGACCGTCGGCACGGGGCTCTTTGGCCTCCTCGGACCGAACGGCGCAGGCAAGTCGACGCTCATGCGCACGCTGGCCACGCTGCAAGTTCCGGACAGCGGAGACGTCCGAATCCACGGCGTGTCGATTTTCACAGACGCCACCGCGCATCGACGGCGATTGGGCTACCTGCCACAGGACTTTGGCGTCTATCCCGGCGTCTCAGCGCTGAACCTGTTGGATCATCTCGCCCTCCTGAAAGGCCTGACCGATCGGTCGACTCGTCGGACGCAAGTCGAGGCTCTGCTTTCACAGACGAATCTCTGGGAGCACCGAAAGCGCGCGGTGAGCGGCTTTTCGGGCGGTATGCGCCAGCGATTCGGTATCGCGCAAGCGCTGTTGGGCGATCCTCGACTGGTCATCGTCGACGAACCCACGGCGGGCCTCGATCCGGCCGAACGCAATCGGTTCTACAACATGCTCAGTGAAATTGGTGAAGGCGTCGCGGTCATCCTGTCAACGCACATTGTGGAAGACGTGCGACAGCTGTGCGCGCGTATGGCGATCATCGCCGCAGGCCGTGTGGTCTGCCAGGGCGTGCCGGACGATCTCGTACACGTGCTTGACGGGCGCATTTGGCAGGCCACAGTCGCCAAACAAGAGGTAGAGCGTCTGCGTGCAACCCATCTGGTCCTTTCTACGCAGTTGCATGCGGGCGCCACGCGACTGCGCGTGCTGGCCGACCATGAGCCAGGCGCAGCGTTTCATCCCGCGTCGCCAGAGCTTGAAGACGTCTATTTCGATGCGTTACGCAGCCAACCTGTCCTGGCCGTGGCCAGCGCACACTGAGGGGCGCCGTGTTCGCGCAGATGCTTGGCTTCGACATGTTCTGGCAGGTGCGACGGCTCACGTTCGCCGCCATTACGCTGGTTCTGGTGCTCTTTGCCTTGCTGCTTGTTCGCCAGGGGTATGGCCCTGATGCCGCCTACATCAATTCCCCGTACGCGATTACGCAGAGCGGTGCGTTCCTGTCACTGTGGCTGCTGTTCACGCAAACGGTATTCTGTGTACACGGTGCGCTGCGTGATGACGAGCATCGCATGCACGAACTGATACAATCCCGTCCGGTGAGCGCGTGGATGATCACCGGCAGCCGACTTGGCGGCATCGTGGGCAGCGGGATGCTGGTGATGCTCGTGGTGCTCGTGGTGCAACTGCTGTCACCATACGTCATCGCCGCCGATCCGGAGCGCGTAGGGCCCTTCCGCGTCATGCCGTATGTGTGGGTGTGCCTCACGATGATGCTGCCGAACGTGCTCTTGGTCTCCGCGCTGCTCTACGCAGTGGCGATGTTCACGCGTAGCACGATGGCCACGTACGTGGGCGCCATCGCGATCTTCGCGCTGTACATGGTGACGGCGTTGGTGGTGGACTCACCATTGTTTGCCGGTACCTCGCCGCCAAGCGCCGAGGCGCTAGCCCGTGCCGCCGTGTTGGATCCGTTCGGGTTCTCGGCGTTTTTCGAGGCCGGTCGCTATTGGACACCAGCCGAGCGCAACGTCAGACTCATACCACTGCAGGGGCGTTTCCTGCTCAACCGCCTCTTGTGGCTGACCATCACGATGCTGGTCGTCGCGGCGACGTATCGCTGGTCGCCACGACAGGCCGCGCGTACCACGTTTGCTTCTCCGCGCTGGCGCCGTGCCGCCGTAGCGAGCGACGCCTCCGACCAATCACATTCCGGGCGCGCCTATGTTCCCGTCGCGCCGAGTGATTCGGCAACGGGCTCGTTTTGGAGCGCGCTGCGCACCAGCCTGCGTACCGAGTGTACGCTGCTGTTCGGTACGTGGACAGTGCAGGCCCTGCTACTGTTGTTTGTCGCGTCAGTGGTGATTGAGGCGTTGTCTGAGCTGTCCAGCGGAGAGTACGGCACACGGCTGTTGGCCACCAGTGCGCTGATGATGGATACACTCAGCGGACCGCTGGGTGTGCTCGGATCGCTCAGCGTGATCTACTTCGCCGCCGACGTACTGTGGCGAGAGCGGCAGTTGCGCTTTGACGGTGTGCTCGATGCGACAGCGGCCTCGCCTGCGGCGTTCTACCTCGGGAAAGTCGGTGCACTCGGGGCGGTGCCATGTGCCTTCACGGCCGCTGGCCTGCTCACAGTGCTGGTAGTGCAACTGACCATGGGTGATGAGCCGGTGATCGTGACGGCGTACCTGGGACAGATCTGGTTCGTCACGGTGCCGATGCTGCTGCGTGTGATCGTTATCGTGGCGCTCCAACTCATCAGCCCGAACCGGTGGATCGGACTGATTGCGGGTCTGGTGTTCACGATCGGGACCATGGTGAGTCCCATCCCCATGCTCGAGCATCCGATGCTTCGGTATGGAGTGTTTCCCGACGCGCCGTATTCGGACTTGGACGGCTTCGGTCCGGTGCCTCGGTCCTTCTCCGTGCTGACGGCCTATTGGGCCGGATGGGCGCTCTTCATCGCGACCGTAAGCTGGGGCCTTTGGCGACGTGGGTTCGATCGCGGTCTTCGGGCACGCTTCCGTTCGATTGGTGCCACGTGGCGCACACCAGGTCGCATGGTGGCCCGAGGGGCCTTGGTCGCGATGCTGGGCGTTGGCGCACCGCTGCTGTATGTCGCACATCGCAATAGTCCATGGGAAAGCGAGCGTGCGAGCTCGACGTGGCGTGTAGCATACGAACGGAGTTACCGGCACGTCGAGCGCTCTTCGCAGCCCAGTATCGTGCACGTGGCCATGACCGTCGATCTGCTGCCAGAGCGACGGTTGGCGAAGATTCACGGAGCACTGGCGCTCGAGAACCGCGCTCAGCAACCGATCGACACGCTGTGGATTGCCACGCGTCGCGATGTGCAGGACGCATCGGTGCGTATCAACGGCGCTCGGCTCGTACGTTTCGACGCGCGATTCGGCATGTGGGTCTTTGCACTGGCGGAACCGATGATGCCCGGCGCGACGCGGCAGCTCACGTATGCGTACGACATCAACCGCGGAACGGTTCGTGTGGACGAATTCTCGCAGGACATGGCGGAGAACGGCAGCTATCTCAGGTCCAACATGCTGCTCCCGTCGCTTGGGTACCGGTCTGGCGACGAGGAAAGCAACGAGCGTGTGCGAAAGGAGGCTGGGCTTGGGGAGGCGCGTACCCAGTTCGCACCACTCACGACGGCGCTCACTGACTCGCTCACGCGCATCGCAAAACGCGGCGCAGGCCCCTCGTGGTTCACGCTGGCACTGACCGTCTCTACGGCACTGGATCAAACGGTTGTCGGGCCAGGGAGGCTCACGCGCGAATGGACCGCGAACGGCCGCAAGTACTTTGCCTATCGGTCCGATGTGCCGATGACGCCGGTATTCTCCTTGGCCTCCGCGCGATACGCGGTGCGTCGTGCAGTCCAGGATGGCGTGACGATTGAGCTCTGGTTTCATCCCACGCACCACCGCAACGTCGACCGTATGCTCGGTGCCGCGCAGCGCACGCTGCAAATCATGGGAACGCGATTCGGTGCGTACCCACTGCCCGTGTTGCGGATGGCCGAGGTACCGTCGGTGTGGCGCTTTGGTGGATTCGCCACCACCGGCGCACTCTATTTCACCGAAAATCGCGGGATGCTCACCGACGAGCGTGTCCAGGGCATCGATCTGGTTTCGCGTCGCGTGGCCCACGAGGTGGCGCACCAATGGTGGGGACACACGGTCGACCCGCTGAACATGCCTGGTAGCCTGCTGATCGTAGAGTCACTGGCGAAGTACTCCGAACAGCTGGTGATCGCGTCGCTATACGGTGAGAACGCCGTGGCGCCGATTCTGGCATACGATCACGACCGGTATCTTGCGGGACGCGCGCGCGACGGGCGAGAAGAACCCACGCTGGTGGAGTTGGCCGATCAATCGTACTTGGACTACGGGAAAGGGGCTTTGGCGTTCAGCGCCTTACGGGCGGCGCTCGGTGATGCGGCACTGACGACGGCGCTCGCCGCGTTTCTTGTCGAGGAGAGTGGGCCGCGTGGCGCCGCGACGGCCGCTCGATTGCATACGGTGGTGCGCGCGGCAGCGACGTCCGACGACGCACGTCGACTCGTGGATGAATGGCTGAATGACCGCGTGATCTACGACATCGCCGTGGACTCGGCCACGGCACTGCGTGTCGGCGAACAATACCGTCTTGACGCGCGCGTGCGCATGACGCGCCTCGCACAGGCGAGTGATGGCGAGCGTGTGCGCGCGGCGGATGGCCAGCGACTTGACGTGGTGGTGCGCGGAGGCGACGCCGACACGGTCGTGCTGTATCGCGGCGAGACAACGGTAAAAAACGGTGCAGTGGGTTTGTCAATTCAGCTCACGGCACCACCCACGGTGTTCGAGATTGATCCGATGGTCCGATGGATCGATCGCGACCGGTCGAACAATCAGCGAAAGGTTGTGGTGCGGTCGCCCTAGGCGTTAGGCGAGCCCTAGGAGTCCGTCGACGCGTGAGTCGCTGGCGATGGATGAGCGTGCGCAACGCGGGGGCGGCGCTCGCTCCACAGATTCCGCGCTATTCGGGCGCCAACTCCCAGCGATCGGGCGAGCGCCAGAGACGGGAACGCAACAGCTCGCGCTCGAAGATAAACTCCTTCGGCAGTCGATCGCCGAAGCGATCAAAGAGCTCTTCGTGCGCGTGCGCCTCAATGCGACCGGCATCGCGGCCGACGGCCATGAGATCGTTGAACGATGCGCTGGGGAAATCGAGCCCCTTCCAGTGAATATCCTCGTAGCGCGGCATCCAGCCGATGGGGCTCTCCACCGCCATACCGCGACCGTTCACGCGGTCGACGATCCACTTGAGCACGCGCAGGTTGTTGCCGAAGCCGGGCCAAATGAACTTCCCGTCATCGTTTTTGCGGAACCAATTGACGCGGAAGATGCGCGGCGGGTTGGAAACTTTGCGGCCGATGTTGAGCCAATGCGTGAAGTAGTCGGCCATGTTGTAGCCGCAGAAGGGCAGCATGGCCATAGGGTCGCGCCGCACGCCGGACTGGCCAATGGCCGCGGCCGTGGCCTCTGACCCCATCGTGGCCGCGAGATACACGCCGTGCGCCCAATTGAAAGCCTGGAAGACCAGCGGCATGTCTTTGCTGGCTCGGCCACCGAAGATGAACGCGCTGATCGGAACACCATTGGGGTTTTCCCACTCCGGATCGATCGACGGGCACTGGCCCGCCGGTGCGGTGAAACGCGCATTGGCGTGTGCTGCCGGACGACCAGCGTCAGGCGTCCAGTCTTTCCCCTGCCAATCAATGGCGTGCGCCGGTGGAGGACCATCCATGCCTTCCCACCACACATCACCGTCATCGGTCAGCGCCACGTTCGAAAAAATCGAATTCGTAGCCATTGTCAACATGGCGTTGGCGTTCGACGAAAAATTGGTGCCGGGCGCGACGCCAAAAAATCCCGCTTCCGGATTGATCGCGCGCAGCGTTCCATCAGCGGCTTTCTTGATCCACGCGATGTCATCACCAACCGTCGTGACCTTCCACCCCTCAAATCCTGCGGGTGGCTTGAGCATCGCGAGATTGGTTTTGCCACAGGCGCTCGGGAAGGCGGCCGCGAGATACGTTTTCTCCCCCCCGGGCGATTCGATACCCGTGATGAGCATGTGTTCGGCCATCCATCCCTCTCGCCGCGCCACAGACGACGCGATGCGCAAGGCGAGGCACTTCTTGCCCAACAACGCATTCCCGCCATAACCGGAGCCGTAGGACCAGATCTCGGTCGTGTCGGGGAAGTGCACGATGTACTTCTTGGCAATGTCGGGTTCGCAGGGCCAGGCAGAATCCTGCTGGCCCGGTGTCAGTGGTGCGCCAACGGAATGCATGCACGGAATGAATGGACCATCTCCCAGCACGTCGAACACCGTCGCACTCATGCGCGTCATGATGCGCATACTCACGACCACGTACGGGCTATCGGTAATCTGAATGCCAATCTTGGCGATCGGTGACCCCAGCGGTCCCATGCTGAACGGAATCACGTACATCGTGCGCCCGCGCATGCACCCGCTGAAGACACTGGTCAGCGTCGCCCGCATCTCCGTCGGATCGGCCCAATTGTTCGTGGGACCGACATCTTCTTTCGTGGGCGCGCAAATGAAGGTGCGCTCTTCTACGCGAGCCACATCCGACGGATGCGTGCGCGCGAGGAAACTGTTGGGACGTTTGTCCGGATTGAGGCGAATGAACGTGCCGCCCACCACCATGCCGTCGCAGAGCCGGTCGTACTCGGCTTGCGAGCCATCGCACCAGACCACACCATCGGGTTGGCACAGCTCGGCCATCTCGCTGACCCACGCACGCAGCGACGGGTTGCTGACGTTTGATGGCACACCGACGGGGGTACCGCTCATCGCACAACTCCTGGTGGAAATGGGCACACGATCGGTCTCGTCGGCATCGTGCCCAGCGAAGGCGATCACTCCGGAAGAATCTGGATGGCGGTCGAGGGCCAATCAAGGCGCCACGGATCATGGATGGCGTTGGACCAACCCATTCACCATGTCGCGCAGTTGTGCGACCCCATATGGCTTCGCTAAAAATCCCGCCGCACCCGCCGAACTTGCGCCCGCATCCTGCGCATACCCGCTCATCAAGAGCACCGTCACGTCCGGATTCAGTTGACGGAGTTCGCGCAGCGTCTCCCAGCCGGATAGCTCGGGCATCGTAAGGTCCAGCAGGACCAAGTCGATCGATGGTCCGCGTTCGGCATACACCTCGAGTGCGGCTCGCCCATGATTCGCGGTGAGCACCGAATAGCCCTCACGCGCGAGAATGCGCGTCGCGACACGCAAGGCCGCCGCATCGTCATCGACTGCGAGCACGGTGCCGCGCGAAGGCGCTGCGGTGAGCGGTGGCGCCACCGTGATCGTGTCAGACGCGCTCACTGGCAGGAGCACCGTCACGGTGGTGCCGACGTCGGGAAGTGAAGTGATGCGCACCGCGCCATGATGGCCACGAACGATGCCAAGCACCGCGGCAAGACCAAGGCCGCGCCCAACCCCTCTGGTGGAGTAGAAGGGATCGAAGAGCCGCTGCATCGCCTCGGCGCTCATGCCCTCACCGGTGTCTGCGACCTCGAGCACAAGGTAATCGCCTTCACTCGCGTCCATGCCCACCTGCGCCACGGATAGCCATGCGCGCGAGGCGTTCATGCGTCGCGTGCGAATGGTGATCGTGCCCGATGCATCTCCCAGCGCGTCTGACGCGTTGGTGATGAGGTTCATCACCACCTGACGGAGTTGCGTGGCGTCGGCACGCAGCGGGGGCAAGTCGGCACGCATCTCGGTCGTGACGAGCGCCTTCTTCGAGACCACGGCTGAGAGCAATCGCTCCATCTCGCGCACCAGGCACGAGAGGTCGATATCTTCGACGACGAACTTGCCTCTGCCGGAGTACGCAAGGAGTTGCCGAGTGAGTTCTGCGGCGCGGCGTGCCGCGGTCTGCAGATCGTCCAGCAGCGGCCGAACGGGCGAATGCTCGGGGAGCTCCTCCATCGCGAGCGACGCGTTTCCCAGCACGCCGACAAGCAGGTTGTTGAAGTCATGGGCGATCCCTCCCGCCAGCACGCCAAGCGATTCCAGCTTTTGCGCGTGCTGCACCTGCTCCTCGTTCCGGGCGTGCTCGGCTTCACGCGCTCGACGCTCGGTGATATCGACCATGTACGCACGGAAGTACGCCGCCACTCCATCGGCGTTGCGGACGACGTTGGTGAAGACGCTGACAGTGCGCGTTCGGCCGTCCGCGTGGAAGATGCGGTATTCCTGCTCAAACCACTCGAGCCCAGCCTTGACGTGTCCCCGCACCTCGGCGCCGACCCGCGGCAAGTCTTCGGGATGCACGATGGAACTGTGCCGTACGGCGCCACTCGTCAGCGCGAGGGGCGTATATCCCAAGACCGCCATCACGTTGGCCGAGACGTACTCCACTGGCCATGTCGCGTCGTTGCGCCATTTGAAGACAATGGTCGGTCCCGCTGCGAACAGCTGTCGTTCCTCCTGCAGCTCGCGGTCGCGCTCGCGCCAGTCGAGCGCCGCGGCGATCTCGCGCACAATCAGCTGCGCGACATCGACTTCCTCCGGAGTAAACACGCGAGGCACCGCGCTGTACAGCATGAACTTTCCCCAGACACGTTCGCGTCCCACGAGCGGGAGGAACAGGGCGGCGCGGATGTTCTCCGCGAGCAGCACCGAGCGGTACGGGGCGAGCGAGGGATCGTGCTCAACATTCTCGACCTGCATCGGCGTCGCGTCCAAGTCGTGCGGTGTCCATGGCGAGTGGCCCGTCACGGCGGTGCGGTAGGCTTCCGAGAGTCCACGCCACGCGACAAACCGGCACACCGCCTGGTGATCGAAGATCAGAAGTGAGGCACGGTCGACGTGCAGCGCCGTAGCGAGCGCATCCATGGCATTCGTGTAGAGTCCCTCCAGCGTGGACTCACGCGACAGCGCGGCCACCACGTGCCCCACGAGCTCGCGATGCCCCTCAAGGCCGAGATGCCCTGAGAGAGAGACGTTGCGCGTGGCGGCGGAATGCTCCATCTCCTGAAAGTGCATCTGAGGGAGCGAACAGACAAGCGACGCGTCGGTCGGTGTGTGAGCCGCTCGTCCACCCACCACGGGGGCCGTCCGAGGGCGAGCGCTTCCTGATCGCGGCCGGCGGCTGGCCGTGATCCCGCGGCCAGCGGAGCACGACCTTGCGCAATGACTCGCTGGCACGCTCCTTCGAGAATGACAGCGTCGTCCACCGAATTCCTCGAACTCCAAGCGGCGCTGGTCGGCGAATACTCGCTGCAGCGCGAGGTGGGGCGCGGTGGTATGGGGATCGTCTACCTGGCGCGCGACGTGCAGCTGGATCGTGATGTGGCCATCAAGGTGTTGCCATCGCATCTGGCGCGCGATGCGGTATCGCGCGAACGGTTTGTGCGCGAGGCGCGAATCGCGGCCGGGCTCTCGCATCCCCATGTGGTGCCAATCCATCGCGTGGGAGAGGCCGGACGTTTTGTGTTTTTTGTGATGACCTTCGTCGACGGCGAAACGCTGGGCGAGCGTCTGCGCACGCGCGGCCCGTTGCCGGCGGCCGAGGCGGCGCGCGTGTCGGCCCTCGCGCCGTTCGCGTCAAGAGATTCGACGGCGCTTGCGCATCGTCGCGCCGCTGCGGCCACGCATCTCGCGACCAGCGTGGCCGCGTTGGAAAGCCTGCGGATGGATCTGCTGCGACTCCATGCCGACGCCAACAATCTGGCGCCGCTTACCACACTGATTGAGGCAGCGCAACGCGCCAGCGATGATGTGCGACGGCTTGCCGATGCCCGACGGGAGGTGGACAGGCTTGGTCTGTAAGGTCTCATCACTTTCGCCCCCTGATACGTAAGTTGCTCTGTACCCGGCGTGCTCCAGTCAGGCGCCCCCCCATGGCCCGCCTTTGGAGCGAAACCGATGCTTGTGCTTCCCCTGCTGGCAGTGTTTGCCATGCAGCAGGTCCCCGTCCCTGTCCCCGTCCCTGCGCGCCCGCCTGCCGACACCGTTCGCGAGCCGCAGCTGACTGGCGCCCCTCTCGTGTTCAACGGGCGGGATGGCAACACCACGGTCCAGGTGCCGCGCTTTGAGAGCCCCGCCACGATCGACGGGGACCTCGGGGAGCCGCAATGGGAAGGCGCCGCCCGGCTGACAGGGTTTTCGCAGTTCAATCCGGTCGACGGACGCGCGTCGCTCGACTCGACGGTCGCCTTCGTCTGGTACGGTCCCGACGCCATTTATTTCGGCGTTCGCGCCTATTCGGCGGCCGGAACCGTGCGCGGCACGCTGGCGGATCGCGACCGCATCCAGAATGACGATCACGTCCAATTCATTCTGGACACCTTCAACGACCGGCGGCAAGCCTTCGTCTTCGCCGTTAATCCGCTGGGCGTGCAGAGCGATGGGATCCGCACCGAAGGAGGCGGGGGTGGGGGTGGCGGCCGCGGTGGCCGCGGCGGCGGAGGCGGCGGCGGCGGTGGTGGTGGCGGCTTCTCGCGGGCCAGTCTCAGCAATGCCGACCTGAATCAGGACATGATCTGGCAATCCCGGGGGCACATCACCGACTGGGGCTACGAGGTGGAGCTTCGGGTGCCGTTCAAGAGCATCCGCTATCGCCCGGGGAAGGTGATGAATTGGGGGCTCAATGTGGTGCGCAACACCCAGCACAACAACTATCAGGATACCTGGACGAAGACGAGCCGAGGGCTCGCGTCAATCCTCGTGCAATCCGGGCGCCTTGTGGGGATTCACGATTTGCAGCGCGGACTCGCGCTGGACCTGACGCCGGTGGTCACCACGTCGTTCCCAGGGAGCGCGGATCCCGGCGGCACGTGGAACTACGGTGCCAAACCGCAATACGGCGGCGATGTTCGCTGGGGGCTCACGCCAAACCTCACGATGAACGGGACCATCAACCCCGACTTCTCCCAAGTGGAGGCCGACGTCGGACAAATCCCCGGCGACGTGCGGTTCGCGCTCTTTTTTCCCGAACTGCGCCCGTTCTTTGTGGAAGGCAACGAGCAGCTCGACACGCCGAATCAACTGGTGTACACGCGCCGCATCGTGCAACCGCGCGCGGCCACCAAGTTGACCGGCAAGATTTCGCGTTTCGACCTCGGCCTGTTGTCGGCAGTGGACAATGAGAAGTACTCGGCGAACGGGAAGGACAGCCCCCTCTTCAACATTGCGCGCCTGCGACGCGACCTGGGGTCACAGAACAACGTCGGCTTCACGATCACCGATCGCCGCGAGGGGGCGAACTTCAACACCGTGCTCAACGCGGACGGTCGCTTTCTGCTGCGCAACATGTACTCGGCGGCGTATCAAATGGCTACCAGCACGTCGCGCACCGCTGGAGATCGCGCACGCGGCGATATCTGGGAGGTCAGCTTCGATCGCACTGGGCGCAACTACGGGTTCCGGAATTCCCTGGAGGGCGTGACGCCGCGCTTCGAAACGCGCAGCGGCTTCGTGCCGCGCCTGGACTACGTGCAGCCGCAGTTGAACCAACGCTTCACGTTCTTTGGGAAACGCGGCGCGCCGGTGGAACAGCTCATGATGTTCCTGAGCGGCCAGGGCACGTGGACGTACAAGGGGTTCTTTGACGCGCAGTCTCCACTTGAGACGCGTGTTTCCCTGTCGTCGAGTTTTCAGTTTCGTGGTGGATGGGGATTGGGAATCACACCGTCACTGGAGCGTTTTGGATTCCAGACTGAGCGATACGCCACCTACTACGTGGCGCGTCCACGGGGCGCGCTGGTGGATACGGTGCCATTCGTGGTGGGCGACCGCGTGCCCGCACGCCAACTGCAGATGCGCGTGAGCACGCCACAATTCCAGAAATTCGGCGCATCCATCAGCACCACCGTCGGTCGTGATGCCGAATTTCTTGAGACCGCGCAATCCAAGCGGCTGGACGTGAATGCCACGCTCGACTTGCGCCCAACACCGCGCATGCGCGTCAGTGCCATCATGTTGCATCAGGAGTTCCGCCGGGCGCGTGACAACACGTCGATTCTGGTCACCAATATTCCGCGCCTGCGGACCGAATATCAGGTCAACCGCGCCATCTTTTTCCGGTTTGTCGGGCAATACGAATCGCGTCTGCGCGACGCGTATCGCGACCCGCGTACGGAGAATCCCATCCTCTTCAAAAGCAGCAGCGGCACGTTCACGCGCTCCACGCGCTCAACGACCAATGCCATCCGCGCCGACTGGCTGTTCTCGTATTTCCCGAGCCCGGGCAAAGTGGTGTACCTCGGATACGGGGCAAGTCTGAACGAGGCCACGGCGTTTCGTTTTCAGGAATTGGATCGGTCCAGCGACGGGTTCTTCGTGAAAGCGAGTTGGCTGTACCGCGTGCCGTAACGGCGAGGACGTTCCTGAAACGTCAGGCGCTGCGACGGCGACGGGCGGCAACCCCCAACCCGAACACACCCGCAGCGACCAGCGCCAGCGAACTGGGCTCGGGGACCACGACCCCGTCCACCAACGTGGCGGCGCCTTCGCCACCGCCGAACTCACTCAAGGACGCGACGCGCACGGAGAAGTCGCCAGCGTAGGTGTTGCCGGGGTTCGAGCCGCTTCGCGCACTGTTTTCGTCAAGGCAGCATCCGCCAACGGCGACGGTGTAGTTGCCAACGCCCAGGAAAATATTGTCGAGAATGGAGTTGTACCACGACGACGCCTGACCGCACTGAGCTAGGAAGCTTGCACACCCATCATCGTTCGCGCCCACCAGCGCACCTGCTGTGCCGAATCCGGCGAACACATACATGAGGGGATCGAACGGGGTGGTGCCACCAGTGCCAAGGCGCGATGTCGTCCAGATATCGAAGACGCCTGCGTTCGTAACCGAGAAGCGCGTGTAGGACACGCCGCCTTCCATCAACGTGGTGTTGGCGGTGAGGTTCGCCTGGGCGCCAACCGGCGCGACAAGGGCCAGGCTCAGCAGGGATGCACTCAGGATTCTCTTCAGCATGGGGGTGTTCCGGTGTAGGTGGCGTGAGGTAGACACCCTACCGATAAGCACCATTCGTGCCACCGTAGCGGATCATTGTAATCGACTATCAACTAATGACTTGCGGGCAACGAACTGCATTTTCCGACGATACCTGCGTGGCGTGTATGCATGAGTTTGCCATCCTCCGATGCAGGCGCGCCACAGTCGAGTCCGGTTGGACCCGAATCGCCGCCCGCCGCCCTGAGCGGAGCTCACCCCTCAACCCCATAGGCCTAATTGGGCAACACAAACAGGGAACGGTCTCCCGTGGCAACCGCAAGCGCCGCGCGCGCACCCACCACTTTGGACTCGACGCTCGCCAACTTAATGGATTCGTCAAGCACGAGGCGCTCGCGGATGTTCAAGATCAGCAACGTGCTTTCGCCGTTTTCGAAGCGGACTTGCTCGGCATCGCGGAGCAAGCGGGCGTTCCGCACATTGGCGGTTTGGCGTTCGCGCAATCGTTCCAGATTGAACAGGTCGAAAATCGCCGCGCGCGCATCAAACTCCACTTCTCGGCGCAGTCGGTCGCGCTCAAGCCGCTGGAACTCCAGGCGTTGCCCACTCGCCGTAAATCGGCCGGACTCACGAAGGAAGAGCAGGGGAGACTTGAAACTCAGGCCGGCCTTGAAGTTATCGTCCAGCCGATCGCCGTCGAAAAACGATTGATCGCTTCCGCTCTCTCCCAGACCCGTGAGCTTCGCTTCAGCCAGCGGAAGCAGCCCTTGCTTCGTGAAGAGGCGCTGCGCTTGGGCCTGTTGCACGCGGGCCTGGATTTTGAGCAAGTCAGGATTGCGTCGCGTGGCGACCTCGAGCAATTGCTCCAGTCGCGTGGAGTCGATGCCGATGCGATCAATCCCGACGAGCACCGGCTTGGCATTCGTGGGCAACGGCGCGGGGCGGCCGACATCATCCCAGATGTACGCGGTAATGTCGAGCGAGGCGATATAGAACGAGGCCTCCGCCTCGAACCGCGTAACCTGTCGGCGCTGGAGTTCAAGCAGGGCTTCAATCGTGTCGATCGGTGCGCTCTCACCATTCGCCACCCGTCGGCGAACCGCCTGCAAGCGAAAGTCTGCCAGGCTTTCGCCTTCCTGAGCGATGGCGCGCCGACGCCAGCTCTCGTACCACACACCGTAGTCCTTGGCTGCCGAGAACAGCAGTTTGTTCACGATGGCCAATCGGTCAGCGTCTCCGGCGTCACGGGCCGCTTTCGCTTGCGTGAGCGCATTGCGGCGCTCGTCGGTGATGATACGCTGTCCAAGCGGGATGGAGATGCCGGCTTCGAAGGTGCCATTGCCCACGGTGCGTCGGTCCGGATTGATGAACCGCCCCATCGTCCGGTCAAAGGCCACGGTTACATCGGCGCCAATGGGGAGCGGGATCTTGAGTTCCGCGTCGAAGTAGTTGTAGTACTGCGTTCCGCCAAATGTTTTCTGATCCCACGTCGCCGTAATCGTCGGGTCGAAGGCCCCCCACGCGGTACGCAACTCGGATCGCGCCTGGTCTGCGACCAGCCGTGCCTGCGTGGCAACTGGGTGATAGGCCAGAATCCCATCCACGAACGACGGAAACGAAAACGCGGTACCTGTGGTGTCCATTTTGGACTGGGCGCCTAACGTGGCACCCGTCGACAAATACAGGGCAGCCATGAGCACCAGCGGTACACCACTCGCAGAGATCACGCCCCGTGCGCGGATCACTTCTTGCCCCCAGCCGGTTTTCCGCCGGATGCTCCTCCGGCGACGGCGTCGGCCGGCAGCGCCTCGTTGAGGCTGATCGAGAGCGGGAAGCCGTTGAGTTGACGCCAGATCTCCCAGCCAACGGTCACGTTGTCGAGCATCGCCCAGCCTTGGACCCCTGTGCCGAGACGCAGCTGCGCTGGCCATGCCGCATCGTGTGTGGTATCCGGGATCAGCAAGACGCGGAACGATCCCGCGCGGTTGGGAAACTGATCGATCACGGCGACCTGCGCCCCAAACGTCCCCACGGCAACCTGCGGCCATCCGGAGATCTGCAGGGCAGGCCACCCGTCGAAGAACACGCGCACATGGCGGCCAGGCCGCAACAGCGCAACGTCCATCGGTTTCACAAAGAGCTCCACCGCTTTGTTGGGACGCGCCGGTTGGATGGTCACGATCGGTTCGCCAGCTTTGACGATCTCTCCCTGTCCTGTCTGCGTCGCGCGCACCACATATCCGTCCTGTGGTGCCTCGATAAGATAGAATCGATTCCGCACGGTGAGCGCACCAACCTTATCTCGTAACTTGGCCACGTCAGAGCGACCTTCGCTCACTTCGGCAAGCGTTGCGGCGCGTTCAGATTGAGATTTCGCAATCTTCTCGCCATACTCGGCGGGTACGCTCGACAAGTCGGTTTCGTTGATCAACAGCATCTGCTGTTTCTCGACCAACTTCGCCGCCGCAGACTGTACACGGATTTGAAACGCCTGCAACTCGTTGACGGAC
The DNA here is from genome assembly GCA_031421995.1 of Gemmatimonadaceae bacterium. Taxonomy (GTDB): domain Bacteria; phylum Gemmatimonadota; class Gemmatimonadetes; order Gemmatimonadales; family Gemmatimonadaceae; genus Gemmatimonas. The sequence goes on along the minus strand of JANOPS010000304.1, from coordinate 56 downwards.
ACCAATCCCAGCGTGTCACGAAAGAGGCGTTCGCGCCGGCGGAGTTGGTCGCGGGC
>JANOPS010000303.1:0-6682 GCA_031421995.1 Gemmatimonadaceae bacterium | reverse complement strand
ACGTCATGCCGGCCATCATGACCAGCGTCCCCGCCGATGACGCAAACGACGCGCCCGTCATGATCAGCACGAGGAACATGCCGAGGGCATTCCACGCGACGGCGCCAAGCACGCCGCGCGTGTGCGTACCGCTCTCGGCCAGCACGCGACGTCGCACGCAGGTGGCAACCAACGCTGCGGGCGACAGCGTGGCAAAGCGAGACGGCATGTACGTGGTGCCGGCGTGAATGCCGCCAAATCCGCCCACAAACCCTTCGTCAGTTGTTTCCACCACCAGAATAGCTTCTGGGTCTAACCGTGCTTGCTCCGCTGCGCGCCGGAGAGTGTGCGGAAGGAGCGTAATAGGCATTGAGGAAACGAGTCGTGCAAAGGCGCCGCGGAGTACCGCGAGGAGGAGTTGCAGCACGACAAAGGTGCCCACGGTAGCGGCAACGATTGCCGTGCCGCTGAGCCGACTGACGACCATCAGTGCGGCAGTGCAGCCCATCCAGACACACCACTGCACACCTGTGCCGCGCAGCCAGCGTGCCAGCCATTCCCCAAACGGCCGCTTCTGGCGGACCAAGAGCGCTCCGCCGACCATATCGAACAGCAGCAACTCGAACATGATGACAACAAACACCGCGCCGAGTGACGAGAGCGCGAGGAGGAGTGGCTGTTGATTGGATGTTGAGAGGAGGCGACCGGCGATGCCCGTCGTGAGCAGGACAGTGGCGCCAAGCACGGCGGTCCCGACGCCGGAGATGCCGAGGTAAAGACGTGGACGGGCGAAACCGGCGTGTGCTGGTGACTGGCGTGGGAAGGCAGCGAGAGAGGTCATGGCCAGTGAACGCGGAACGCCGGCGAATGGTGCGAAGAGTTTTGGGTGATCTGCCGGTCCAGACCGTGCGAAATTGCGCCATTGTGGCGATCTTGGGACTGGAGTGACGCAAACGCTCGAGCATTCTGATCAATCACCGCGACCTCACTGGGTACTTCGGTTCATGTCAGCAAAGAAGGGTGCAGCCGCATCGAAAGCCGCGTCGAAAGCCGGTTCGGCTAAGAAGCCGGTCGCCGCGCAGAAGGCGGTTGTCGCAAAGAACACGCCACCGGCGAAGAACGCCGTTGCCGCGAAGAAAGCCCCAGCGGCGAAACCCGCCGCGAAAAAGGCACCCCAATCGATGCCGTACGAGCAGGGAAAATGGGCGCACGTGTTCGTGCGTGCGGCCGGCGAACGGCGCTACTGGCTGATTAAGTCAGAGCCAGACGTTTTTTCGATCGACGATTTGTTCGTGGCGCCCAAACGCACCACCGGGTGGGATAGTGTGCGGAACAGCACGGCGCGCAACTTCATGCGTGACGGCATGAAGGTCGGCGACCTGGCGTTCTACTACCACTCGAATGCCGAGCCCTCAGCGGTGGTGGGGATCTGCGAAATCGTGCGGGAAGGCTATCCAGATCCCACGGCGCTCGATCCTGCGCACGAGTACTTCGATGCCTCGTCCAATCCCGCCACGCCAACGTGGTTCATGGTCGATGTGCGCGCGCATTCCAAATTCGCGCGTCCGGTCTCACTTGCCGAGATCAAGAGCACGGCGGCGTTGAGTGAGATGGGACTGGTGAAGTTTGGTCGGTTGTCGGTGGTCCCGGTGACACCCGCCGAGTGGGAAACGATCGTGACGATGGGATCGCGCTCATCATGACCAAGGAGGCCGCGCCGTCGCGGTGGCGGTGGCGATGGCCGCACTGGTCGACCGTCCTGTTTCTGCTGATCGGTGCGTGGAGCTTACCGCGGCTCCTGCCACACGTTGGTGCGTTGGTGGGCGTGCGTGCGCGCGACGAGCGCCTGCCGACATTCGCAGTGAGGACGTTCAACGACGAGACGCTCACCACAGAGAGTCTGCGCGGGCAGGTGGTGTTGGTGAATGTCTGGGCGACGTGGTGCATGCCCTGTCGCGTGGAGATGCCGCTGCTGGAGGCCACGTGGCAACGGCATCGCGCGCGTGGGTTGGTGGTGCTGGGCGCGTCGGTCGATCGGGGTGATCCCGCCGCTGTGCGGGCGTTCGTGACATCGCGCGGCATCACATACCCGATTGCGATCGTTGACGACGAGGTCGTGCGCGCACTGGGCGGTGTGCAGGCGTATCCGACGTCGCTGCTGCTGGGCCGCGATGGCCGGGTGCTGCACCGGGTGGTGGGGCCGATTGGTCCGCTGTCGTTGGAGCCGGCGATACGTCGTGCGCTGGCGGCGGTGCCGCCTGGGCCGTAGCTCGCGGCCGTCGCTCTCAGAGGATGCACAGCGCTGTGCCACCGTTAGCGGAAAACCTTTCGCAAAGGCTCCGGGAGCGGGGCGCTATCGGGGCTCTCTTTCTCGTCTGTATTCCGTCGGCCCCGTTTCCTCCCGCAGGCCAGCCTCTTTGGCGAGCCGATAGAATGTCGCTGCATCAACATCTGCGGGGATTCCAATTCTTCTCTTTCCGACTGAGTGAGACGATATGGCCATCTCCATAGGCGGCTCAGTACTTGCGGGGTGGTTTGCATCTGCGGTGCTGGTGCCTTCGGCCCTCGCGAGCTGCATCATCGGTACTAGATCGCTATCGACAACTGCCTTTTTCATGGACTGCGCGTCGGTCCGCTTGATCCAGAGTGCCAGCGATCGCTTCCACGGTTCTGGCATCGAGATCTGTAGCTCTTTCTCGATGTCCCCGGCCCATCTTCTGAGCATCGCGGGACTCGGGGGCTTCTCCGCGAAGGCGCGGCGAACGGCCAACGTGATGGCCTTGCGTGCCTGAACGTTGCCGAAAGGTGCTGCAATACTACCCTCCAGTTGACCCATCAATACTTCCAGCACGGGGTGACTGCCCCATGTCCGTGCCTCTCGTGCCGGCGGAAGCCCCAAGCGATCCGCGTTGTCCTGTAGTTCGGCCAGTGCGTCTACAGATGAAGCTATTGTGGGTATGAAATAGTACTGCAGGGCTTTCGCACCCAAGACGCGTAGAAGCGGGAACGTGATTCTTGAGACGGCGCGTGCCAGGATCATCGGAACGCGATCACGCGAAGCGCAGTGCTCTATGAAGCGCCAGAGTTCCGGGTCTGTCGGCGATAGTGCCTCTTCATGCCAGGTGACGAGGAGAGTGGCTGCAGTCCGCGGTGAGTTGAGATCCACATAGTGGGATCGACCACTTCTTCCTGGGTCCGATTCTGTAAATGGTTTCGGAGCTGCCCCGAGCTTTGACGTGGAGAAGCCCGCACTCGCAAGACGATTGAAAACGCTTTCTACTAGCTCATCGGTTGTACGCACGTGGTCCGCGGCTCTCCACGAAGTCAATGTCTGACGCGCATGAGCGAGCTCTAGGGAGATCTCCTCCTCGGCGTTCGTTGAGGTAATGATTTGGGGAGACGGTTCACGAATCACTCCGTTCGTCAGAAGTTCTGCGATTTCCCAGGCGAACTGCTGATGATCGAGTCTCTTTGGACCAACCTCGCACAACCTGTACTGCAGGCCGAAGCGGGAGACTACGGGTCTCGCGGCGAATACTCGCCGTAAGCGACTGGTCATATACTCTGCGCCTTTACTTTTCATGTCGAAGGATGTGAATCTACGTAGAACAGCGCACCCTAAGCACGACGTAATAATATTATTACGTCGTGCCGGGGTGCGCCAGCGCCAGGTGTTTGTGTAAGTTGTTTTCTAACAACTACTTGCACAATCCCGTGTCGAATTATGTCGGCCGGATCGGATACGACCGCTTTCAGTGAAAAGAAATAATATTTGCTTTATTCGACATTTATTGTTATTATACTTTCACCGCAAACCGATCCAAAATGCCACGTCAAACGATACGAAACCCCGACGGAGTACCCGCTCGTGTAGTCGACGTAGCGACGACCCTTGGCAAAAACATCGCCATCGCTCGAAAGCGGCGACGGCTGAGGCTCGTCGATCTCGCCGGAATGGCTGGGATCACGATACCTACTGTGCGCGCCGTGGAGTCTGGAAACATCGGCACCAGCATCGGCGCGTACATTGGCGTCCTGTGGGCGCTCGGCTTGGAAGATGCGTTGATTTCCATGGCGACTCCCGAGGCCGATACCGAAGGGCAGATCCGCGAGCGTACCGCGCTCCGCAGGGGACTCGCGCAACCGCGCACGAGCCGCATTCGACTCGACGACGACTTCTAGGTCACGCATGGAACAGACAGAGGAGTGCTTCGTGTACATCCAACTGCCGCAGTCGAACGACATCGTGACGTGCGGCCGGTACGTACGAGTGCAAGGCGCGTTCGGTGATGCGGTCGGCAAGTTCGTGTATGGCAAACGATATCGGGAGCACCCGCGCGCAGTCCCAATCGACCCCGTTCACCTGCCGCTGTCTGGAGACACCTACGAGACTACGAAGCTCGATGGGGTCTTTGGCGCGCTGAGAGACGCAGGGCCAGATGCATGGGGGCGCCGTGTGATCGAGCACGCCCTTGGGAAGCTTGACGTTGGTGAGATCGAGTACTTGCTCAATTCCCCTGAAGACAGAGCCGGGGCGCTGTCTTTCGGCCTTGGACAAGTGCCGCCACCTCCGGTACGCGCCTTCAACAGTACGATGAAACTCAAAGAACTTCTGGAGGCTGCGCAGGAGCTTGAACTCCTGGCTCACGGCGACGTCCCATCGCCAAACCTCCAGCGCCTCCAAACCCTCGTTGAAGCTGGTACATCAATGGGCGGCGCACGTCCGAAGAATGTGGTCACGGATGAGCAGGGCGTATGGCTCGCCAAATTTCCCGCACGAGGTGATCGTTGGAGCAACGCGGCCGTCGAGGCGGCGATGCTTGCGCTGGCAAAGCACTGCGATATTCGTGTTCCCCCTTATCGCATCGAGACGGTGGGCAGTCTGCGCGTGCTCCTCGTGCAGCGCTTTGATCGGTCGGCCGTCGATGACAGTTCAACCCGGTACTACAGGGCGCGAATGGTCAGCGCACTGACGGTGCTAGATGCCGACGAAACCATAAATCGCAACCGGTGGTCATACCTCCTGTTGAGCGACGAACTGCAGAAATGGTCCTGTCGTCCTAAGCACGATCGGGCGGAACTGTTTCGCCGCATGGTGTTCAACGCGCTGGTCACGAACAGCGATGATCATCCACGCAATCATGCGCTGCTCGCCGTAACCGACGACTGGAGACTCTCGCCCGCGTACGACCTCACTCCGAGCCCCACACATTCGTACGAGCGCGACTTGGCGATGATCTGTGGTACTGTGGGTCGACGCGCGACGAGACCCAATCTGGTGTCTGGTTGCGGCCGGTTCGGGCTTGGCCGAGAGGAAGCCGAAGCGACGATCGATCAGATGCGCACGATCGTCACCACGCGATGGGAGAAGGAGGTTCTATCGCACGGAGGAAGTCTCGCAGACTGCGTCGCCATTCGACCAGCATTTGACCTTGGGGGATTTGATGCCGAATAACAGCGTACGCGTCCGGCGTGCCCTGCCATTTCAGGTCGCGTGGTGCATAAGCGCCTTCTGCGTTGCGCTTGCGATCGCGGCAACGCCTGCACTCTTATCCGCCCAGGCGATTAAGGACGCGCGGCTCACCGCCGCCGCCGTTCGCGCCGCCCGCGCCCGCTCCAACGCGGCCATCGCCGCGCACGACACCGCCGCGCTCGCCGCCCTTGCGTCGACGTCGTATCACTCGGTGAGTTCGCGCAACGTGCATACGAGCGGGCGCTCCGGCGTCGGCACGCAGTATGGCGGCACGTTCGCCGCGCTACCTGACGTGCTGTACGTGCGCACACCGCAGGAGGTGCGCGTCTACGCCCCGTGGGCGATGGCCGATGAGCGCGGCACGTGGGTGGGAACATGGACCGAGCCTGATGGGGGTGTCACCATCCGCGGTCGCTACACCGCCAAATGGCGCCGTATAAACGGGGTGTGGTTGCTGGAGGCGGAGGTGTTCACGCCACTCACGTGTCGCGGGTCATCCTACTGTACCAGACCGCCCGATCAACCGAAGTAGACGCGGCGAAGCGCCTCTTTGGCCCTCCTCGGCCACTTGGGCGTGGACGCGCGCCCTTTTCGGGCATAAAGTTCGGCAGTCACCGTATCCCCGTCCCAGCGGAGCTGCTCATGCATCGGAATCATCGCTTTGTGGCATTCGGCGTTCCCCTGTTACTCGCGGCGATAACCATCGGCGCGGGCGCTGCGTCGCGGAGACCATCGCTCACCGGTACCATGGCACGTGAATCATTCCAAGCGCGCGAGATACGTGGTGTTCAGGCGCACTTCGATAGTGTCCTCCGCGAATTGCACACGGCTGTGCCCACGCATCTCACCAGCGCGCAAACGGCAGGGCGCGAGCGCCTGATCGCCACGTTGCAGGGGTATCGCGATCGCGCGCAGTTTCCTCGCAACTACGATTTCAACGAGGAGACCCCGTACTTTGTCGATCAAAGGACAGGCGTGCGGTGTGCGGTGGCGCATTTGCTGGAATCGACGATGCGTCATGACCTGGTCGATCGCATCGCGACGGCCAACAACAATGTGCGAGCGGCAGATCTGTACGCCGATACCGCGTTCGTCTCATGGCTGGACCACCATGGGCTGACGGTCGCCGATGCGGCGCGGATTCAGCCGTCGTACCCTGGTGACGGAGGGACGCAAGGACTTGGTACGATCACATACATCGCCGCTGGGACGCTGATTGCCACGGTGGCG